>NZ_JAVAYM010000111.1:0-498 GCF_054185205.1 Bradyrhizobium sp. 14AA
GACCTCGATCACCAGGTCCCGGTCCGTGACGATGCCGACGGGAACGCGCTTGCCGGATTTTTCCCGCGCCACCACCAGGCCGCCGACGTGATGCTCGCGCATCAGCCGCGCCGCGTCCGCGATGGAACTGTCGGGCCCGACGAAGACAACCTCGCGGTTGCAGATTTTTCCGACGAGCATGGTTGCCTCCTTGACTTAAAATTATTCTAGAACGGCGACCGCGCTGCTTCTTGACCTGCGTCAAGGTACGGGAGCGGGGACTCTGCGAAAGTGCGCGGGTTATTGCCTCAGCAGGCAATCCGCCGCCCGGCGTCTCCGCACGGTCATCACTTCTCCCTGGTGACCTGATTTTGGGCGGCGGAATTTTTTTGTCCGCGTTTTCCCGCGCCATTCAACGGATATCCCGCTCCCCGCGCCGGGGTTTTGCAGGATTCGGCCCGCACGGTAAAGTTGGAATCCTTCCGGGAGGGGAGAGGGAGACCATGTACAACCTGTTCG
>NZ_JAVAYM010000022.1:0-176442 GCF_054185205.1 Bradyrhizobium sp. 14AA
CCTCGCCCATTGCGCCTCGGTCAGCTCATATCGCTTCGCCGCCATCATCTGCTCCGTGTCGAATCACGGAACTCTATGAATCAGCGATCAAACCACTTGGGAATCCTGAATGTCGATCGGCCCTAGGGCGCTCGCCGCAGTGTGCCGGCCCTCGCCTTGACCGGGTCGAGCAGCGACCAGTCGCCATCCGGGAGCACATAGCCCTTGGGGAACGGCGCGCGCAGCTCCAGCCCGAGCGAACGCAACACGCGGTCGTCGCGGTAGTAGCATTGCAGCACCACGCGCACGAGCGTGGCGGCAGCCGCGCCGCCGGAGGTGCGAAACTCCTGCGCGACCACATCGCGCCTGGCGGTATCGAGCTCGGCGAGCGGCTGACCTGCGAGCTGTGCCAGATGGTCCAGCGCCGCCGCCACCAGTCTAGTGTCGCGGCCGAGCGTTGCCAGCACGTCGGCCTGGATCACGGCATCGTCGGCGCCGGGCACCTTGTACTCGTCGCTGGCGGGAACGATCATCCCGGCGACGGTGCGGAGGTCGTCGCGCTGGGTGCGCGTAAGATTGTCTGCGGACATGACGGCCTCAATCGAACAAATTGGCGAGGCGCTGCTTCATCTGGTCGGCGATGTAGAGCGCGAGGGCCTGAATGGTGGACGTCGGGTTCACGCCGCCCGAGGTGACGAAGATGCTGCCGTCGACGATGAAGAGGTTCTTCACGTCATGCGTGCGGCCCCATTCGTTGACCACGGAGCGCTCGGGATCAGTGCCCATGCGCGCGGTGCCGAGCAAATGCCAGCCGCCCCAGGGGATCGGCGAGTTGACGCAGATGTCGGTGGCGCCTGCGGTCTCGAGAACCTCGCGGCCGCGCGCGAGCGCGTGCTCCATCATCTTCCGGCTGTTCTCGCTGATCGTGTAGTCGATCTTCGGCGCGGGAATGCCGTGGCTGTCCTTCAGCACGGGATCGAGCGTGACCCGGTTGTGCTCCTCCGGCAGATCCTCGCAGATCGCGGAGAAACCCAGCCGGTGGCCGTTGAGCTTGCGGAAGACGCGGTGGTGATCCTCACCCCACGGCAGAATGCCCTTCTGCTCGCTGACGACGGCCTCGAACACGGGACCTGCCCCACGCACGAACTGCACGCCATAGCCGCGCACGAAGCCGCGCGACAGGTCCGTGTCGTACCACTCCTTGCTCCACAGGCAGGTCGGCGGCGCGCGGTTAGAGTCGGTCGGCTCCTTCACATAGCCGTAGATCTGCGCGTAGGGGTGGAACATCAAATTCTTGCCGACGAGGCCCGACGAATTGGCAAGGCCGTTCGGGAAGCGGTTTGAGGCCGAGTTCAGCAGCAGCCGCGGCGTGCCGACGCCGTTGCAGGCGATGATGACGACATGCGCCGGCTGGAACTGCTCGACGCCGTCCTTGTCGTAATAGACCACGCCCGAGGCCATGCCGTTCTCGTCGGTGGTGATCTCGCGCACGCGGCAATGGGTGCGCAGCTCGACGCCGGCGCGGACCGCATGCGGCCAATAGGTGATGTCGGTGGAGGATTTCGCGCCTTGCGCGCAGGCCGGCGTGCAATGGCCGAGATTGATGCAGCGCGCCCGGCCCTCATAGTCCATCGTCGCGACCGTCGTGTCCGACGGCCACCAATGCCAGCCGAGCTTGTTCATGGCCTTGCCGATGATGGCGCCGGACAATTCGAGCGGCTGCTGCGGCATCGGCGGATGGGTCAGCGGCGAGCGCGGATCGCCTGAGAGCCCCGACGTGCCCATCATCCGGTCGTTCTCTTCGAAGAACGGGGTCAGCGCGTCGTAGTCGATCGGCCAGTCGTCGGCGACGCCGTCGAGCGTCTTCACCTTGAAATCGGAGGGATGCAGCCGCGGCCAGTGCGCGGTGTACATCACGGTCGAGCCGCCGACCGCATTGTAGTTGACGACCTTGATCGGCGAATTGTCGTCGTTAACAGGATAGTCCTCGGGACGACCGCGGATGTTGGGGCTCGACGACCACTCGCCGTAGAACTTGGCCTCCCAGTCCCGGCCCGTGCTGGGATATTCCGCCGGGTTCATCCAGCCGCCCTGCTCCATGCAGAGAATATGCATCTTGGTCTCGGCCAGCGACCACGCCACCGCCGCGCCTGAAGCGCCGGCGCCGATGATCAGGACGTCCACGGGGTCTTTCATTGCAACCTTTTCCTCCCCCTCGCCGCTTTCCGGGCGATTCGGCCCTTCGCGGTCAGCGGGGCCGGCGAACGATAGGATCAGAGCTACGGCCGAGTAAAGCCGCGGGGCCGGAATGTCGCACTTCGCAGGGCGCAGACCATTGGTATCGCCACATCCGGATGCTAGGAACGAGGTGCACGAGCAATCGATAGCGAGATCGTATGTCCTTCCGAAATTTCTTTGCCTCCGCCCGCGCTTTTGCGTTCGTTTCGTTTTTCGCCCTGTCCGGATTTCTGGGCACAACCGGCCCCGCCTCCGCGCTGACCGCCGCCGCGACCGTCCGGGACGGCAACTCCATCCAGCTCGGCGACGTCACCTACCGGCTCGACGGCGTCGATGCGCCCGAGCTCGACCAGGTCTGCATCGACGATCACGCCGATTCCTGGACCTGCGGCATCGAGGCCCGCGACCAGCTGGCCAAGCTGATCAACAAGCGCTCCGTGCGTTGCGACGATGTCGGGCCGGAAAAGAGTTTTGGCAAGCGGCACCGCGCGATCTGCACGGCCGAGGGCGACAAGACCAGCCTGAACGAGCAGCTGGTCAAGCTCGGCTTTGCCATCGCGCGCGAACCGATCAAGGCGAACGTCAAGCCGGCGGCGTCCGACGCCAAGACGGCCTCGGCCGGAATCTGGAAAGGCTGCTTTGTTGCACCGCAAGAATTCCGCGCCGGCAAGAAGGACGGCGCGCTTCTGGGCGCCGCCTGCCGCGCGGACCGCGACAAGGAGATCCGCGGCGTACTGTTTCCGGAGGAACTGACGATGCCGCCGAGCTGCAGCATCAAGGGCAAGCTCGCGGTGCGCGCGCGCGTCACCGGCAATATCGGCATCTATCATCTGCGGGGTTGCCCGAGTTATCCCGCGACCACCAAGCCGGACCGCTGGTTCTGCTCGGAGGACGACGCCCAGGCCGCCGGCTTCCGCAAGGCGTATAACTGCCGCCGGCCAAAGTGAACAATTGGTTCACGCACGCGTGAGTGGTAGTCCGAGACCGTATTGATCCGGAATTGAACTCTTACGGGAGTTGCTGCACCTATATGTGTACGCAAGCGCTTTGCGCGAGCGTTTCCTTGGCGGCAATCCGGCTCCGGCCGATTGTTTTGCTCGGGCGTTTCCTCCCTAGACTTGGGCCGCTTGTCACAACAAGCGGCTCTTCTTTTTTGTGCGGCGCTAACCGCGCTTTCGCAGTCCGCGCTACTGGCGCATCATGATCTGGTCCATCGGCGGCATGTTCGCGTTCAGATGCGCCATGATCCAGACCGTCCCGCCCACCACCAGGAAGACGACCAGGAGCCCGAAGGCGAGCGCCAGCACGTTGTTGGTGTTGTCGGGGCCTGTGGTGATGTGCAGGAAGAACACCAGGTGCACGCCCATCTGCGCGATCGCGAGCACGATCAGCGCGACCGGGATCGATGGCTGCCAGACCAGATCGGTCCCGGCGATGAAGAACGACGTCGCCGTGAGCAGCAGCGCAAGCACAAGGCCGACGACATAGCCGAGGATCCGGGCGCCGACACTGTGTTGCTCTTCCTCACCCGGTGCAAGCCCATGTTCGGTCCGCACGTCCGTCTGATCGCTCATGCGCCACCTCCAAGCAAGTAGACGACGGAGAAGACCCCGACCCAGACGATGTCCAGCGCGTGCCAGAACAGCGCAAAGCACATCATCCGGCGCAGGACATCGGCACGAAATCCCTTGGCGAAGACCTGGGCCATCATCGTGAGCAGCCACAATATGCCGGCCGAAACGTGCAGGCCGTGGCAGCCGACCAGCGAGAAGAACGACGTCAGGAACGCGCTGCGCGACGGGCCATAGCCGCGGGAGACCAGATCGGCGAATTCGCGGAACTCGATGGCCAGAAAGATGAGCCCGAGCAGGCAAGTCACGGTCATGCCGAGATAGAACCAGAACCGGCTGCGGACGTCGGCCGCGATGCTGGCCATGCCGCAGGTGAAGCTCGACAGCAGCAGGCAGACCGTCTCGATCGCGACATTCCTCTGCTCGAAGATCTCCGAGCCTTTCGGGCCGCCGGCGGTCTGGCCGGACAGCACCGCATAGGCCGCAAAGAAGCAGGAGAACATCACGATGTCGGAGAGCAGGAAGACCCAGAAGCCGTAGGCGGTCACGATCCGCTTCGACGCGGGCCCGGGATGCTCGATGACGACCCCGATGTGATGGGGATCGGCATGGGCGTGGCCGGCGGTCGCGGTCATCGACATCAGACTACTCCCGCCATGCTGACGAGGCTGCGCCGCTCCTCGAGATTGACGCGGTCGATGCGGGCGACTTCCCCGGCCGGAATGACGTATTCGTCATGGTCGCGCCAGGCGAACACGACGAAGGTCGCGAACGCGCCGATGCCCCCCAAGATCACCATCCACCAGATGTGCCAAATCAGCGCAAAGCCCATGATGGTGGCGAAGAACGCGCAGACAAATCCGGTCGGCGAATTCCGGGGCATCTCGATGTCGCGATACTCGGGCTCTTCGTGCTCGAACGATTGCTGCAGGGCCCGGGTCTTCATGTCCCAATAGGCGTCCTCGCCGCGGACATCGGGATGGAAGGCGAAATTGAACACCGGCGGCGGCGACGACGTCGCCCATTCCAGCGAACGGCCGTCCCAGGGATCGCCGGTGCGATCGCGCAGCGCCTCCCGGTTACGGATGCTGACCACGAGCTGCATGATCTGGCAGATCACGCCGATCGTCAGCACGGCCATGCCGGCTGCCGCAATGAACATCCAGGGCCGCCACGCCGCGACGTCATAGTGCTGCAGGCGCCTGGTCATGCCGAGCATGCCGGCGACATAGAGCGGCATGAACGTCACGTAGAAGCCGGTGAAGGTGAACCAGAACGCGAGCTTGCCCCAGCGCTCGTCGAGACGGAAGCCGAACGCCTTGGGAAACCAGTATTCGAAGCCGGCGAAAGCTCCGAACAGCACGCCGCCGATGATGACGTTGTGGAAGTGCGCCACCAGGAACATGCTGTTGTGGAGCATGAAGTCGGCCGGCGGCACCGCGACCAAAACGCCCGTCAGCCCGCCGATGATGAAGGTGACCATGAAGCCGACCGCCCACAGCATCGGCGTCGCGAAACGGATGCGGCCGCCATACATCGTGAACAGCCAATTGTAGATCTTCACCCCGGTCGGCACCGCGATGATCATGCTGGCGATGCCGAAGATGGCATTGACGTCGGGCCCTGCCCCCATCGTGAAGAAATGGTGTAGCCACACCATGAAGGAGATGACGCAGATCGCCATGGTCGCGAGCACCATGGAGCGATAGCCGAACAGCGCCTTGCCCGAGAAGGTCGAGACCACCTCGGAGAAGATGCCGAAGGCCGGCAGCACCAGGATGTAGACCTCCGGATGGCCCCAGGCCCAGATCAAATTCATGAACATCATCACGTTGCCGCCGGCCTCGTTGGTGAAGAAGTGGAAGCCGAGGTAGCGGTCGAGCAGCAGCATCGCGAGGGTGGCCGTGAGGATCGGGAAGGCCGCGACGATCAGAAGGTTCGAGGCCAGCGTGGTCCAGCAAAACATCGGCATGCGCAGATAGTTCATCCCCCTGGTGCGCAGCTTCAGCGCCGTCGTGACGAGATTGATGCCGGCCACCAGCGTGCCGACGCCGGATATCTGCAGCGACCAGGCGTAATAGTCGACGCCGACGCCGGGGGAATAGGACAGTCCCGACAGCGGCGGAAATGCGAGCCAGCCGGTGCGCGCGAACTCGCCGACGACGAGCGAGAGATTGACCAGCAGCGCGCCGGTCGCGGTCAGCCAGAAGCCGACGGAATTCAGCGTCGGGAAAGCGACGTCGCGCACGCCGAGCTGAAGCGGCACGATCAGGTTCATCAATCCGATCACGAACGGCATCGCCACGAAGAAGATCATGATGGTGCCGTGGGCCGAGAAGATCTGGTTGTAGTGCTCCGGCGGCAGATAGCCCTGCGACTGATAGGCGACGGCCTGCTGGATCCGCATCATGATGGCGTCGCTGCCGCCGCGCAGCAGCATCACCGAGGCCAGCAGGATGTACATGACGCCGATGCGCTTGTGATCGACGCTGGTGATCCATTCGTGCCAGACATAGGGCAGGTGTCCCTTCACGACGACCCAGGCCAGCACGCCGAGGATCGCGACCAGCACGATCGCGCCGGCGACGAGCGGAATCGGCTGATCGAACGGGATGGCCGACCAATCGAGCTTACCGAGCATCGTGGCCTCCACTGTGCGGACGGCCGGCAGCGGAAATCAGCTCCGGGCCGGGCCCTGGCGGAATGTGCTGGGTCGCGATCAGGTCGAACAGGCGCGGGTCTTCGAGCCGATAGGTCGGCCTGCCTCTCTCGATGCCCTGCTGCATCAGCTTCTTGTAGCTGTCCTCGTTCAGCACCGCATCGGACTTCGCGGCGCTCGCCACCCAGTCCGGAAAGGCGAGCGGCGAGATCACGTTGACGTCGAACATCATGTCGGGAAAGCCGTCGCCGGAGAAGTGCGCCGACAGGCCCTGGAGCTTGCCCTCGTTGTCGGCGCGCAGGTTCAGCCGCGTCACCATGCCGTTCATGGTGTAGATCATGCTGCCGAGCTGCGGGATGAAGAAGGTGTTCATCACGCTCGACGACGTCAGCTGAAAGTTCAGCTCGGCCCCCGCCGGCACCGTCAGCGAGTTGACGGTGGCGATGCGCTGGTCGGGGTAGATGAACAGCCACTTCCAGTCGAGCGAGACGGCCTGAATTCGCACCGGGCTGCCGGTGCCCGGCACGGGCGCGGCGGGGTCGAGCTGATGCGAGCCGATCCAGGCGACGCCGCCGAGCAGGATCACGGTCAGCGCCGGGATTGCCCACACCACCATTTCGACGCGCCCGGAATAGACGAAGTCCGGCTGAAACCGCGCGCGCGGATTGGAGGCGCGAAACCAGAACGCAAAGGCGAGGATCGCGATAATGGTCGGCACCACGATCACGAGCATGATGAAGACGGAATCGACCAAAATGGTGCTGTTGGCCGCAGCCACGGGCCCTTGTGGATCAAGCAGATTCATCGGCAAGCCACTGGCGGTTGGGAAGCCCCGGGAGAGAGCCTAGCGCGGGAAAGGCTCCGGCAGCAAACGCGATCGCGCGAAAACCGTTCCTGCGCGGCAGCAAACCATTGGCCGGCAGGTGTTTCGCGAGAGCGACGCAGCCATGCAGGTTCGGTCTTCTGCCGCTGCTCGCACGTGCTATCGTGATGAAAAAGCAGGGAGAAAACGTCATGCGCTTGAACGACAAGGTCGCCATCGTGGTCGGAGCCGGGCAAAGCCCCGGCGAGGGCATCGGCAACGGCCGCGCCACCGCGCTGACCTTCGCGCGCGAAGGCGCGAAGGTCTTGTGCGTCGACCATCATCTGGAGTCGGCGCAGGAAACGGTTGCGATGATCACCGCGAAACATGGCACCACCGCAGCCTTCAAGGCCGATGTCACCAAGTCCGCCGACATCAAGGCGATGGTCAAGGAAGCGCAGTCGCGCTGGGGTCGGATCGACGTGCTGCACAACAATGTCGGTGTCAGCCTGTCCGGCGGCGACGCCGAGCTGTTGCAATTGACCGAGGAAGCGTTCGACCGCGTCGTCGCCATCAATCTGAAGAGCTGCATCCTGGCGGCGAAAGAGGTGATCCCGATCATGCGCGCGCAAGGCAGTGGCGCCATCATCAACATCTCCTCGATGGCGGCGATCACGAATTATCCCTATGTCGCCTACAAGGCGACGAAGTCGGCGATGATCGCCTTCACCGAACAGCTCGCTTACCAGAACGCCGAATACGGCATCCGCGCCAACGTCATCCTGCCCGGCCTGATGAACACGCCGATGGCCGTCGATACCCGCGCCCGCGAATGGCACAAGACCCGCGCCGAGGTCGAAGCCGAGCGCGACAGCAAAGGTGCCGCTGCGCAAGAAGATGGGCACCGGATGGGACGTCGCGAATGCCGCACTGTTCCTCGCCTCGGACGAGGCGAATTTCATCACCGGCGTGACGCTGCCAGTGGATGGCGGGGCGAGCGTGAGACGGGGGTAGCAGCGAGCACGCTGCTCTTACCTTCTCCCCTTGCGGGAGAAGGTGGCGCGAAGCGCCGGATGAGGGGTTCTGTCGACAAGCTCATAGCGATATGGACTCGCGCAGAGAGACCCCTCACCCGTCTCGCCGCTTCGCGGCGAGCCACCCTCTCCCACAAGGGGAGAGGGTGCAGTGTCATTGCGGCGCTCTCGTCACCCGCCAGATCGTGCCGTTGCCATCCTCCGAGATCAGCAGCGCACCATCCTTCGCGACGGCAACACCGACCGGCCTTCCCCACACCTCCGCATCGCTCACGACAAATCCCGTGACGAAATCCTCGTACTCGCCGGTCGGCTTGCCGTCCTTCATCCGGATGCGGATCACCTTGTAGCCGGTGCGCTTCGACCTGTTCCAGGAGCCGTGCTCGGCGGCGAAGGCATCGCCCTGATACTCCGCCGGAAACTGCGTGCCTTGATAGAACGTCATGCCGAGCGAAGCCGAGTGCGGCTGGATCAGCACATCCGGGACCGTCACCTTGTCCTTGAGGTCCGGCCGCGCGCCGGCATGGCGCGGGTCTTCGTTGCCGCCAATATAGAACCACGGCCAACCGTAGAAGGCGCCCTCCTTCACGCTGGTCACGTAATCGGGGACGAGATCGTCGCCGAGACCGTCGCGTTCATTGGTCGAGCACCAGGGCAGACCGGTCTGCGGATGGACCGCGAGGCCGACGCAGTTGCGGATGCCTGTCGCGTAGATCTTTCGCTCCTTGCCATCAGGATTGAACGCCAGCACCGCGGCGCGCTCGAGCTCGCTGGCCCAGGTCGCGCCAGGCGGCTGCGCTTTCGACCAGGCCTCCAGCCCGCCCGGTGGAGTGCCCATGCCCTCGGCGACGTTGCTGAGCGAGCCGACCGAGACCAGCATGCGCTTGTTGTCCGTCGTGAAGACGATGTCGCGGGTGGAATGGCCGCCGTCATGCGGCAGGCTCGCCACGATCGTCTCCGCCTTGCCGCGTGCCTTGAGATCACCGGCCTGATAGGGAAAGCGAACGACGCTGTCGGTGTTGGCGACGTACACCCATTGCGGATTGTCGCCGTTCGGAAAGAAGGCGATGCCGAATGGCTGCCTCAGACCGCTGGCAAAGACCTCGTTGGTCGCGACCTTGCCGGCGTCGCCGGTGCGCAGCACGCGGATGGTGCCGGCCCGCGTCTCCGCGACGAAGACGTCGCCGTTCGGCGCAACCCTCACGATGCGCGGTGCGCGCAGGCCCTCTGCGAACAGCTCGACCTTGAAGCCCGGCGGCACCTGGAGCACGGCCTCCGGCGGACGCGGCACCACACGCGACGAACTCGCAACCGACCGCGTGGCGCCGGGCCTGACCAGATCCTGCGGCCGGATCAACCTGACCGTGCCGGGCTTGTCAGCCTGCCAATCGCCGTAGGCGTCCTTCCCTTGCAGCACCGGCTCGGCCTGCGCGCCAGCCGCAGCCACAACCAGTACCACCGCAGACATCGCCGCAGTCGAAATCCTGTTTTTCACGTCGCCTTCCTCCCGGCCTGCACGTCTCGAGCGTTAACGCCGATCGCCCCGCAAACCCTCTGCAGCAGGCAAAACGCCTGCCGCATCCCACATCAGCTCATGCCCGCACGATGTGCATCAGCCGCAACCCATCGTACTGGAAAACGCGGCGGATAGGTGCGACACATCATAGGGGCACGGCCGCCGGTTGCGGTCATCAAAGCTGCGGCATCCAAGTCGCACCTGATGGGGTGATCATGTGGGGATCCATCATATCGGAATGGGCGAGCCTGCTGCTCCGCTGGCTGCACGTGGTCGCGGCAATCGCCTGGATCGGCAGTTCCTTCTATTTCATCGCCCTCGACCTTAGCCTCAAGCCCGGAAGCGACCTGCCGGACGGCGTGCAGGGCGAAGCCTGGCAGGTCCATGGCGGCGGCTTCTACCGGATCATGAAATATATGGTGGCGCCAAGCCAGATGCCGGACGAGCTGACCTGGTTCAAATGGGAGGCCTACACCACCTGGCTGTCCGGCTTCGCGCTGATGGTGGTGGTGTATTATCTCGAGGCCGATTTGTTCCTGGTCGACAAGTCGATCCTCGACCTCACGCCATTCCAGGCCGGCCTGTTCAGCTTCTTTAGCCTCGCGCTGGCGTGGCTGCTCTATGAGGTCGCCTGCCGCACCGGGCTGGCGCAGCGCGAGCTGCCCTTCGCCATCGGCGGCTATCTGTTCCTCGTCGCGCTGACCTACGCCTTCACCCATGTGCTGAGCGGCCGGGGCGCCTTCAACCAGATCGGTGCGATCATCGGCACCATCATGGTCGCCAACGTCTTCACGCTGATCATCCCGAACCAGAAGAAGATCGTGGCGGCGCTGATCGCGGGCCAGGCGCCCGATCCGAAGCTCGGCAAGACCAGCAAGGAGCGCTCGGTCCACAACAACTATCTGACGCTGCCCGTGGTCGTGCTGATGATCAGCAACCACTACCCCCTGCTCTACGCCACCCGCTTCAACTGGATCATCGTCGCCATCATCCTGGCGCTGGGACCGGTGATCCGCCACTTCTTCAACGAGGGCCACGCCGGCCGCAAATCGCCGTGGTGGGTATGGGGCGTCGCAGCGATGGGCGTGATCGCGATCCTCTTCCTTTCCGCAGCCGGCCCGCGCGAGATCAAGACCGGCGCGCTGTCGGCGCAGCCGACGCTTGCCAATGTCGAGGAGATCGTGATGTCCCGCTGCAGCATGTGCCACGCGGCCGAGCCGGTCTGGGCCGGCATCGTGACGGCGCCGAAGGGCATTCTGCTCGACGCCCCCGAACACATCCACCGCAACATCCGCCTGATCGGCCGCGTCGCCGCCTGGTCCAACGCGATGCCCCCCGGCAACATCACCGAGATGACCAGCGAGGAGCGCGCGATCCTCGCTACCTATATCGAGCAGGCCCGCTGACGCCATCGCGCCGACGGAGCTTTTCGCGGAATGAAATTCCGCCTTTCCCGCCGATTTGAAAATGACTTGACCGCCCATCCGGCGTAGACAGGACCCGCGGCCGCCGGTGCGGTCCGAGTTCATTTGAAATGTCGCGGGGAAAGAACAGTGGCCCTCAAGAACGTCATCGGTATCGACCACGCCGTGGTCATGGTTCAAGACCTCGACAAGGCCGCCGAGAACTACCGTCAGCTCGGCTTCACCCTATCGCCGCGCGGCACCCACAGCGCGCATATGGGCACCGGCAACTACACCATCATGTTCGACCCAGATTATATGGAGCTGCTCGGCGTCCTGGCCGCGACCGAACAGAACGCACCAGCGCGCGCCTTTCTCGACAAGCAGGGCGAGGGCATCGAGCGCATCGCCTTCACGGCCGTCGATTCCGCCGCGGGCGCGGAGGAGATCCGCGCGCGTGGCCTGACGCCGATCGGCCCCACCGATTTCGAACGGCCCGTCACGCTGCCTGATGGCACGGTCTCGGCGGCAAAATTCCGCACCTTCATGTGGCCGACCGCGGAAGCGCCGGGCGGGGTCCGCATCTTCGCCTGCCAGCACAAGACGCGCGAGACGGTTTGGATTCCCGAACTGATGGAGCATGCCAATGCGGCCAAGCGGATCAAGCAGACGCTGATCGCAACACCGGAGCCCGCGAAGGAAGCCGCGCATCTCGGCCGGCTGATCGACCAAGAACCGAAGGCCGAAGCGGACGGCGCGGTCACGGTGCCCTCCGGCGGCGATCGTGCCGACTTCGTCTATTTGACGCTGGACCAGCTCGGCAAACGCTATCCCGGCGTGCCGCTCGCGGGGCTCTCCGAGCGCGGCGGCGCCGCGCTGGTGCTCGTCAGCGGCGATCTTGCGGCGACCGAGAAGGCACTGGGGTCGACCAGCCAGCGCAGCGGGGCTGCGATCTGCGTGCCGCCGGCCAAGGCCAACGGCACCCTGCTCGTCTTCGTTGCCGGCTGATTTTAACTAATTCTTTAACAAGCGTTTACCCGGCGGGCTTAGGATTTTCAGGCATTTCACGCTGCCTGAGGTCAAGCGCATGTTCAAAGAGGGATCGCCGATCGCCTATGACGCGCCGGCCGAGCTGAAGAAATGGCCGTCGCTGAAAGGCGAGAGGCAGAAGGACAGAGGTCCGCCCTATCTCGTCTACAACGGCACGCTCGCCGACTGTGTCCGCGAGCTCATGGGCAAGCCCATCAAGGGCATCTCGCTCTACGACATCATGACGAGGCCGCAATCCGCCTTCGACCAGACCGTGCTGTCGCCCGGCGACGCCGCCGAAATCGCGATGCGCAAGGACTTCCCCAAGGCGTAATCGGCAAGGCGGAATCGGCGCCGGCCCGCAGCCATCCTCGCTGACAGCATCCCACCGTCATCGGTTCCCGTAGATCCGCGGGAGCACGACTCGCATTCGTCGTTGCGGAACACCGTACTAACACCGGTCGTGCCGCGGAATCGCAGCTTCGCCGCAATTGCGGTTAAGAAGTCCTTGTCACCGGCGCTGGCGCCGGTCGTTCCCCCACAGTTCGAGGACTTCCACCGAGATGCGATTTCTCGTCGCGGCTTGCGCCGCGTTCTTGATTCTGATGTGCGACGTCGGCTCGTCGCCGTCCTGGCAAGCATCGCGCTTCGACAACTCCGCCCTGAAATCCGATCGCGCGCCGTCACTGGTTCCTCTCGTCGAACTCTTCCTCGCGAGCGTGCAGGCCATCGAGCTGGCCAATGCGCGGGCGGCCCATGAGCAGACGATCGAGCCGCCACGGTTTGCGGTCGAACCTGCCGTCGAGGCGCCAGTCTCACCGATCGAACGATTCTGCCACGCGTTGCGCGAAGCCGCAGAGAGCAGCGGCATTCCCGTGCCGTTCTTCGCGCGCCTGCTCTGGCAGGAGAGCCGCTTCAGATCGGACGAGATCAGTTCCGCCGGGGCGCAGGGCGTTGCGCAGTTCATGCCGGACACGGCCGCCGAAGTCGGGCTCGACGATCCCTTCGATCCCATGAAGGCGCTGCCTGCATCGGCCAAATTCCTGCGCAGGCTCCACGACGAATTCGGCAATCTCGGTCTTGCCGCGGCCGCCTATAACGCAGGTCCCGGCCGGGTCCAGAAATGGCTCGCCAGGGAAAGCGAGCTGCCGCGCGAGACGCGCGACTATGTCCGCATCATCACCGGCACCAGGGCCGAGGACTGGACCGAGCGCGCGGCTGCGCTTGCGATCCGGATCGACCTGCCGCGCGAAGCGCCCTGCGAAGGCATCGGCAACCTGTCCAAGACCAGGGACGTCGCATGGGTTCCGGCGAACCTGACGCCCTCGGTTGCCACCATCATTCGCAAGGCCGAGCAACTGGCGGCGCGATTGACGGCCAATCGCGCGCGCAAGCGGCTTGCGTCCTCGATCCGGAAGAGCACTCACGGCAAGACGCGCAGCATGATTGCGGCGCGCGCCGCCGGAAAGAGCGCGAAGGCCCGCGCTATCCGCCTCGCGTCGAGCGAGCGCTAAGGGGTCATACCGACTTCCCTACTCCGCCTTGATGTTCGCGGCGGCGACGACCTCGGCGAGCTCCTTCGTCTCCTTGGCGATCTTGGCCGCGTACTCGGGCGGGCTGAGCACGCTGACGACGCCTTGCGAGCTGAGCTTCTCCGCGACCGCCGGATCCTTGGCGGCGGCGACGATCTCCCGGTGCAGCGTCTCCAGGATCGGCGCGGGCGTCGCCTTTGGCATGAAGAAACCGACCCAGAACGAGATGTCGAAGCCGGGATAGCCGGCTTCGGCCACGGTCGGCACGTCAGGCAGCGCCGGCAGCCGCTCGGCCGATGACACCGCCAGCGCGCGCAGCTTGCCGGCCTTCACCAGCGGCACTGCGGACAGGGGATCGAACACCGCAAGCACCTCCTGCGCGAGGATGCCGACCTCGGACGCCGCGCCGCCGCGATACGGCACATGAATCATCTTGATGCCGGCCTTCTGGCCGAGCAGCTCCATGGCGAGATGGGCGAGGTTGCCGTTGCCGCCCGAGCCGTAGGCGAGCGCGCCGGGCGCGGCCTTTGCCGCCGCGACGAGATCGGCCACCGTGTTGATGTTGGCCGTCTTGGGATTCTCGGGATTGACCACGAGCACGAGCGGCGCCGAGACGACGGTGGTGAGAGCTGCGAAGTCGCCTTGCGGATCGTAGCGGATATCCTTGAACAGCGTCTTGTTGAGCGTGATGGTGGAGGAGTTGCAGGCCAGCATGACATAGCCGTCCGCCTCCGCATGCGCGACGCCTTCGGCGGCGATCATGCCGTTGGCGCCGGCGCGGTTCTCGACCACGAAGGGCTGGCCGAGCTTGTTGCCGAGCCGATCGCCGATGATGCGCGCGACGACATCGACCGGACCGCCCGCGCTGAAGCCGACCATGATCTTGACCGGTCGCACCGGATATTTTTGCGCGAGAGCCTGCGTCGACAGCGCAGAGGCGCAGAGCGCGGCGATGATCGCCAGCAGACGAGCCGTCCGTTGCATTCGTTCTCTCCCCAGACCTCATCGCGCCGCTTGTGCAGGCTTGTTGGTGCGGCGCAGTCGAGGATCATGAATAGCGGCCGCGCCGGATTTCGCAATCGCGTTTCCATGCTCGCGACGCCAACGCAATTCCGCCGCACGGCACGTGAAGAGCCACCTCAAAACAAAAAGCGCGAAAACAACCCCATGCACAGTAGCCGGCCCCTGTCGGAACAAGGACTTGCGCGGGGACGGATAATTTTCGGATACAGCGAAATTCCATTTGACTCGTCGGGCAAAACACCGGCATGATGCCATCATCGCAACAATCGCCAGCGCCCACGCCGGACCGGCCCTGGACGCCTCGCGGCGATTGTGCGCAACCCCCTCATCGACATCTGAAAATCGCAACCGCCGCGCAGCAGGCGCGACCCGCCTCGCGCACGGCGAGGCCTCGCTTCTGTGCCGGCAAAGGACACATCGACATGACGACACCTCAGACCCGCAACAATACGCCCCCCATGGCGGCAAGTGATCGCAGCGGCCCTGCCGCGACCCCACGGATAAGGCTCTACAAGCGGCGCATTGCGATCCGCCATCCCGACCCGCAAGCCGGCGAGCGGCTGCTAGCCGAGGCGCTCGGTGCCACCGACCGTGACGCGCTGCACGGCATCCTCAAGCAATTGGTGAAGGCGAGCGCGATCGGACATAAGCCCGATGAAGCCAATCTCGCCTTCATGATCTCGATGATCAGGAGCATCGCGCCGAGGGATTCCATCGAGGCCATGCTGGTGGCCCAGATGGTCTCTGTTCACATGGCGGCGATGCGCTCCGCCTGTCGCCTCGCCCTCACCGACGACCTTTCGCAGCAGGAGAGCATCACACGCGCATTGACCCGGCTGGCCCGCACCTTCGCCGCCCAGATGGAAGCCTTGAGCCGTCATCGCAGCAACGGCGCCTGCGCGATCACGGTCCGGAATTTGTCGGTGCAGGACGGCGGCAAGGCGTTCGTGGGCAACGTCACGCAGCATGCAGGTGTGACGGTTGCCGACGTGAACGCTACGCCGGATCCAGCACTGGTCACGCCCCGCGACGCCGACAAACGCGGACAAGTCGACGCCAGCCAAGGTGCCGCCGCATGAACGCCGATCACTTGCGCAACACGGGCGCGATGCTGGCGAGCCCGCGTTGCGACGCCGGGACGAGAAACGGCACCGCGTGCCGCGCGCCGGCAATGCGCGGCAAGGTCCGCTGCCGCATGCACGGCGGTGCGTGGGGAACGAGCGCGCCACGGGGAAATCAGAACGCGCGAAAGCACGGCGCCTTCACACAAGACCGGATCGCGGAACGAAGAGCGATCCGCACGCTGCTGGCCGAGACAGGCAAGCTGCTGGCCGAGATGAAGTCAGGCTGAGTACCGGCGGGATCGATTGGCTCGAGTGGTCTGCGGCAATTCCTCAATGCGTTCGCATTCGTCGACGCTCCGGAGGCGCTAGCCGAGCTGGCCGGCCCTGCATTTGGGCAACAGCTCCGCCATTGGCACCCGCCTCCTAATCCTGTAACCCGACCCAAAGCCTTCTCGGGACGGGACGCCCATGACCACCGCCACCACCAATGACGCGGGCGATGCCACTCGCGCGCTGATCTTCGCGCTCGTCGCACTCGCCTGCGGGCACATGCTCTCGACATTGCTGCGCACCATCCCCGCGGTCAGCCTCGATCTGATGGCGGCGGATTTCCACATCGAGCCGCAGGCGCTGGCGAGCCTCACCTCGGTCTATCCGTTCGCTTTTGCCGCGGCGCAGATCCCGGTCGGCGCGGCGATGGACCGGTTTGGCGTGCGGCCGGTGTCGCTCAGCCTGCTCGCGGGCACCGTGGTCGGCGCCATCGCATCGGGCTTTGCGACCGGGCCCGAAAGTTTTGCGGTCGGGCAGGTGCTGCTCGGCATTGCCACCTCGGGCATGCTGATGTGCCCGATGACGCTGGCGGCCAAGCAATTGTCGGCGGCGCGCTTCGGCCTGTGGTCGGGCGCGATCCTCTCGATCGGCAATATCGGCATGCTGCTGTCGTCGAGCCCGCTCGCCTTCGTGGTCGATCATTACGGCTGGCGCGCCGGGTTCTGGATCTCGGCGCTCGGCGGCGTCGTGGTGGCGCTTGCCGTGTTCCTGCTGGTGCCGAGCCAGCCGGCCGAGCACAAGGATGAGTCCTCGCCGCTGTCGCAGATGATCGAGGTGCTCAGGCTCGGCCTCTCGCGCCCGCTGCGCGGCCTGATCGCGCTGGCGCTGGTGTCGCTGGCGACCTCGCTGGTGCTGCGCGGCCTGTGGGGCGGTCCGTGGCTGATGGAGGTCAAGGGACTGTCGCGGGTC
This sequence comes from Bradyrhizobium sp. 14AA, assembly GCF_054185205.1. NCBI lineage: Bacteria > Pseudomonadati > Pseudomonadota > Alphaproteobacteria > Hyphomicrobiales > Nitrobacteraceae > Bradyrhizobium > Bradyrhizobium sp. 14AA. The sequence goes on from NZ_JAVAYM010000022.1 coordinate 17,090, forward strand.
GAGGCCGGCAACCAGCTTGGCGCGTTCACGCTGGCGATGATCGCAGGCCCGCTGTGCATCGGCATGATCGACCGCAGGCTCGGCCGCCGCCGCGAGCTGGTGGCGGGCTCGCATATGGTTGGCGCGCTGCTGCTGGCGCTGATGGCGCTGGGCGCGCCGCACTATGCCGTGTCGATGCTGTTCGGCGTGCCCGTGATGCCGCCGCAATATGACCTCGTGTTGTTCGTGCTGATTGGCCTGGCGACCTCCGCGCAGCCGCTGCTGTTCGGCATGTCCAGGCAGCTGGTCGACGCGCAAGTGGCAGGCAAGGCGCTGGCGGCAATCAACCTCGCCTTCTTCCTCGGCGCTGCGCTGATGCAGTCGGTCACCGGCGCGGTGGCCGCGCTCGCCGGGCTGCCTGCGGTGCTGCTGTTCATGGCTGCCATGCTGGCATTCGGCGTGCTGATCTTTTTGACTTATACGTCATCGCATTCGTAGGATGGGTTGAGCTCTTCGCGAAACCCATCGTGATCGCGCCTGGCTCAATGGGTTTCGCTTCGCTCAACCCATCCTACCGAATTTGTGCACCGAAGGAATGCTCCATGCCCGTCGACACCAAAGCCGCCACCGACCGTCTCATGCGCTTCCTCGCCATCGAGGGCGTGACCGGACAGGAGGCGGCGATCGGGCGTGAGCTCACGGCCGCGCTGAAGGAGGCCGGCGTGCCGACGAAGGCGATCCGGCTCGACGATGCCAACACCCGCATTCCGGTGCCGACCGAGACCGGGAACCTCATCGTCGACCTGCCCGGCCGCGGCGCGCTGCACAACCAGCCGCGCATCATGTTCATGACCCACATGGACACTGTGCCGCTCTGCGCCGGCGCCAAGCCGAAAAAATCCGGCCGCAAAATCGTCAACTCCGCCAAGACCGCGCTCGGCGGCGACAATCGTTGCGGCTGCGGCGTGCTGGTGACGCTGGCGGCCGAGCTGGCAAAACAGAAGCTCGACCATCCGCCGATCACGCTGCTGTTCTGCGTACGCGAGGAGAGCGGGCTCTATGGCGCGCGCCACGTCAAGCTGGACGAGCTCGGCTCGCCGGTGATGGCGTTCAACTATGACGGCGGCTCGGCTTCGAACGTCATCATCGGCGCGGTCGGCGCGGACCGCTGGACCGTCGAGATCCATGGCCGCGCCTCGCATGCCGGCGTCGCGCCGGAGCGCGGCATCTCCTCCACCATGATCATGGCCCTCGCGCTCGCCGACGTGAAGGCCGGCGGCTGGTTCGGCAAGGTGGTGAAGGGCAAGCTTCAAGGCACCAGCAATGTCGGCCCCGTCACCGGCGGCGAGGGCCGCCCGGCGGGCGATGCCACCAACGTCGTCACCGACTACGTGCATGTGCGCGGCGAAAGCCGCAGCCATGACGGAAAGTTCTTCAAGGAGATCACCAAGGCCTACAAGGCCGCGTTCGAGAAGGCGGCCAAGAAGGTCACGAACGCGCAAGGCAAGTCCGGCAAGGTCAAGTTCCAGGCCCAGACCGACTATTTTCCGTTCCGCATGAAAGAGAGCCTTCCGGTCGTCAAACGCGCGACCGAGGCGGTGTCCGCGGTGGGCGGTACACCAAACGTGCGCGCGGCCAATGGCGGCCTCGATGCCAACTGGATGGTTCGCCACGGCATTCCGACCGTGACCTTCGGCGCCGGCCAGAACGAGGCGCACACGGTGGACGAATGGATCAATCTCGACGAATACGACCGCGCGTGTGCGCTGGCCGTGCAGCTTGCGACGATGCGGTGAGATGTTGCTCTCGTAGGGTGGGTTAGCCGTGCAGATGCGCAACGCGCATCTGCTCGGCGTAACCCACCAACGCCTCTCACCGCGGATGCAGAAGTGGTGGGTTACGCCAGTGGCTGCGCTTCGCACAGCCACTGGCTAACCCACCCTACGAAGAAGAAAAAACAGGGAGGCCACATGCCAGGCATCGCAGAGATCGAATCCGGGCTCTACCGGATCCCCCTCCCGGTCACGCTCTCCGACTCCACGCATGGCGAGATCGCGGCGTTCGAGCTGATCACCTGCCGCGTCCGCGATGTCGATGGCGCCGAAGGTGTCGGCTACACCTACACTGTGGGACGCAACGGCGGTGCGACCGCCGATATCCTGAAGCGCGAGATCCCGCCGCTGGTCGAAGGACGTGAGGCCGACGACACCGAAGCGATCTGGCATCACGTCTGGTGGGGCCTGCATTATGGCGGGCGCGGCGGGCCGGCGGTGCTGGCGCTGTCCGCGCTCGACATCGCGCTGTGGGACCTGAAGGCGCGGCGCGCCGAACTGCCGCTGTACCAGTTGCTCGGCGGTTTCGATGCGCACGTGCCGTGCTATGCCGGCGGCATCGACCTCGATCTCTCCGTCGAGGCGCTGCTGAAGCAGACCGACGGCAATCTCGCAAAAGGCTTTCGCGCCATCAAGATGAAGGTCGGACGACCCGACCTCAAATCCGACGTCACCCGCGTCGCCGCGATGCGACAGCATCTCGGCGACGGCTTTCCGCTGATGGCGGACGCCAACATGAAGTGGACGGTCGAGGAGGCGATCCGCGCCGCCCGCGCCTTCGTGCCCTACGACCTCACCTGGCTCGAAGAGCCTGTTATCCCCGACGACGTTGCGGGCCACGCGCGGATCATGCAAGCAGGCGGCGTGCCGATCGCGGCCGGCGAGAATTTGCGCTCGCTGTGGGAGTTCAAGAACTACATCGTCGCGGGCGCGGTGTCCTATCCCGAGCCCGACGTCACCAATTGCGGCGGCGTCTCCGCCTTCATGAAGATCGCGCGGCTGGCGGAGGCGTTCAACCTGCCCGTCACCAGCCACGGCGCGCACGACATCACCGTGCACCTGCTCGCGGCCTGCCCGAACCGCTCCTATCTGGAGGCACACGGCTTCGGGCTGGACACATACATCGAGCATCCGCTGGTGCTCGAGGACGGCAAGGCGCTGGCGCCGTCGCGGCCGGGCCACGGTATCAGTTTTGACTGGAAGGGGCTGGCGAAGCTGGCGGCGTAGAACTCCGTCATGCCCGGGCTTGTCCCGGGCATCCACGTTCTTGGCGCCGTGAGAAGACGTGGATGGCCGGGACAAGACCGGCCATGACGATTGAGAGAGCTGCTTTGCACGCGAGGCATTCCAAGGCGCTTGATGCGGGGCGCGGATAATCCGCTATGGTGGCGGCAGCCGACACCTTGCGAGAGAGTCCCGCCTTGACACCCGAACTGCACCAGAAACTGACCGCGTGGCGCCGGCACCTTCACGCGCACCCCGAACTGTCCCTCCAGGAGAAGGCGACCGCCGCCTTCGTGCAGGACAAGCTCGCCGAGCTCGGCATTCCCTTCGAGGCAGGCATCGGCGGCCACGGCATCGTCGCGACATTGGCACGCGGGTCCGCGCAGGGCCGCGTCGGCCTGCGCGCCGACATGGACGCGCTGCCGATCACTGAGGATACCGGCCTGCCCTATGCCTCGACGACGTCAGGCGTGATGCATGCCTGCGGCCATGACGGGCACACCGCCTCGCTGCTCGGCGCCGCCGCGCTGCTCGCCGCCGACACCAGCTGGAGCGGCACCGTCGACTTCATCTTCCAGCCGGCCGAGGAAGGTTACGGCGGCTCGCGCGCGATGGTCGCGGCCGGACTGTTCGAACGCTTTCCGATGAGCCGCGTGTTCGGCTTCCACAACTGGCCGGGCCTTCAGGCCGGCACCATCGCGGTGCATGACGGCGTCGTCATGGCCTCCGGCGGGCGCGTCACCATCACCATCGAAGGTCATGCCGGCCACGCCGGCATGCCGCATCTGACGCGCGATCCCGTGGTGGCCGCCGGCCATCTCATCGTCGCGCTGCAATCGATCGTGTCGCGCAGCGTCGATCCGCTCGACACCGCGGTGCTCTCGCTGTGCACGATCGAAGGCGGTACTGCGCCGAACCAGATCGCCGGACGCGTGACCATCCGCGGCACGTTGCGGTTTCATCGCGAGGCGATCAAGGACATCATCCTCGACGGCATCGCGCGGACCTGCGCCGGAATTGCGACCAGCTTTGGCGTCAAGGTCACGCCTGACATCGCCATTGGCGTCGGCATCGTGATCAACACGCCTGACGAGGCGGACCTCGCGCGCATCGCCGCGCAGAAGGTGCGGGCCGAGGTGCGGCGCGACCTCGCGCCCAGCATGGCCGGCGAGGATTTTGCCCACTATCTCCAGCAGCGGCCCGGCGCGTTCGTCTGGATCGGCAACGGCGAATTGCGCGACGGCGCCGAGCTGCACGGCCCGCGCTACGATTTCAACGACGCGATCCTGCCGGTGGCCTCGAGCTGGATGGCCGAAGTCGCCAGGACGGCGCTGAGCGCGAACTGATCGGGACAGCACGGCGCCACGGCCGGACCTGATCGCGCAATTGCATCGCGACAGGTTCCTCCCGGCAACCCTCTGAACAGGCTCCAGCAATGCCGGCCTGCGGGACGTTCTCGCCGCGGGTTCGCGCGCGCGTGCTTGACGCAAGGCGCCCGGACAGGTCTAATGATTTTAAAGAACAATTGTTCGCATTCCGAACATCGCGAATTGGACAGAGCGGGCTCACAACACCGCGTCCGTCACCAGAGGAAACGTCAACGATGCAAACCATCCTCAACGGTGGGAGCACGCTCATCATCACGATGATCGTCGCCTACATCGCCTTCACCTCCTGGCTCACGCTCAAGCTGCGCAGCCGGACCAGCGAACAGTTCATGACCGGCGCGCGCGCGATGCCGGCCGTCGTCGTCGGCGTGCTGATGATGTCCGAATTCGTCGGCGCCAAGTCGACCGTCGGGACCGCGCAGGAGGCGTTTCAATCCGGCATGGCCGCAGGGTGGGCCGTGCTCGGCGCCTCGATCGGCTTTTTGCTGTTCGGCCTGTTGATGGTGAAGAAGCTCTACAATTCCGGCGAATACACCATCTCGGCGGCGATCGCGCAGAAATACGGCAAGTCGACCATGCTGACGGTGTCCGTGATCATGATCTACGCGCTGCTGCTCGTGAACGTCGGCAATTACGTCAGCGGCGCGGCTGCGATCGCCACCGCGCTGCATGTCAGCCTGCCCGTGGCGATGTGCGTCATCGCGGTCGTCTCCACCTTCTACTACGTGTTCGGCGGGCTGAAGGGCGTCGCCTGGGTGACCATCCTGCACAGCGCCTTCAAGGTCGTCGGCATCATCATCATCTTCGCGGTCGCGATGTCGCTGACCGGCGGGATTGCGCCGATGCAGGCCAAGCTGCCGGCACACTATTTCAGCTGGGACGGCAAGATCGGCTTTGCGACCATCTTCGCCTGGACCTTCGGCACGGTCGGCGCGATCTTCTCGACGCAGTTCATCGTCCAGGCGATCTCCTCGACGCCGAGCGCCGACGACGCGCGCAAGGCGACCTTCTATGCGGCCGCGTTCTGCCTGCCGCTCGGCTTCCTGCTCGCGCTGATCGGCGTCGCCGCGAAATATCTCTATCCCGACATGAACAGCCTCTATGCGCTGCCGGTGTTCCTGGAGAAGATGCCGCCGCTGGCCTCGGCCTTCGTGACGACCTCACTGGTCGCCTCGATCTTCGTCAGCGTCTGCACCGTTGCGCTCGCGATCGCCTCGCTGGTGGTGCGCGACTTCTACGTCCCCTATTGGAAGCCGACGCCGGAGCGCGAGCTGAAGATGACCCGCGTGTTCTCGGTGGTGATCGGCATCGTGCCGCTGGTGTTCGTGTTCTTCGTCCCGGAGATCCTGAAGCTGTCGTTCTTCACGCGCGCGCTGCGCTTGTCGATCACCATCATCGCGATGATGGGCTTCTACCTGCCGCTGTTCGCCAGCAATCGCGGCGCGACCGCGGGCCTGATCGGCGCGGCGGTCTCGACCACGGTCTGGTACATGCTCGGAAATCCCTTCGGCATCGACAACATGTACATCGCCGCAGCGACGCCGCTGATCGTGATGGCGATCGAGCGGCTTGTCCTGCCCCGCGCCTCGGCAGCCCCCGCGACGCCGGCGCCGCAACCCAACGCATTGATGGAAAGGACTTCGACATGATCGTCGATACCGAGATCGCCGCCGACGGCATCGTTCGCCCGGCCGCCGGCGATCCCGACCGGTTCGATGCCTTCATTCCCTCGCCCTGCGTGCAGAACCACGCCGCCAACCTGATGCCGCTCGCCAATGGCGATCTCGCCTGCGTCTGGTTCGGCGGCACGCAGGAGGGCATGTCTGATATCTCGGTGTATTTTTCGCGCCTGCCCCGCGGCGCCACGCAATGGTCTCGGGCCGAAAAGCTGTCCGACGACAGCGCGCGTTCGGAGCAGAACCCGGTGCTGTTTCCCGCGCCTGACGGCACGCTGTGGCTGATGTGGACGGCGCAACTCGCCGGAAACCAGGACACCGCGCTGATCCGCCGCCGCCTCTCCCGCGACCACGGCAAGAGCTGGGGCCCGATCGAGACGCTGTTTCCCGAGCATCGCGGCCGCGGCACCTTCATCCGGCAGCCGATCGTCGTGCTCGACAACGGCGACTGGCTGCTGCCGGTGTTTTATTGCCACAGCATGCCCGGCCGGAAATGGAACGGCGACGAGGACACCAGCGCGGTGAAGATCTCCTCCGATGCCGGCGCGACCTGGCGCGATGTCGACGTTCCCGGAAGCCGCGGTTGCGTGCATATGAGCATCGTGCGGCTCGACGACGGCTCGCTGCTGGCGCTGTATCGCAGCCGCTGGGCGGACAACATCCATCAGAGCCGCTCGACCGACCACGGCCGCAGCTGGTCGGCGCCTGTTGCGACCGTGCTTCCCAACAACAATTCCTCGATCCAGGTCACGCGGCTCGGCAACGGCCATCTCGCACTCGTGTTCAACGATTCCAGCGCAAAGGACGCGACCGACCGCCGCCTCTCGCTGTATGACGAGATCGAGGACGATCTGCCGCCCGTTCTCGCCGGCGACGGCAGCAAGGCCGACGGTCGCACCGCGTTCTGGGGAGCTCCGCGCGCGCCGATGACGCTGGCGATCTCCACCGACGGCGGGCGGAGCTGGACGAAACGCAACGTCGAGACCGGCGACGGCTATTGCATGACCAACAATTCGCGCGAGCAGACCAATCGCGAGCTGTCTTATCCGTCCGTCAAACAGACCGCCGACGGGGCGATCCACACGGCGTTTACCTTCCATCGCCGCGCGATCAAATATGTGCGCGTGAGCGAGGCATGGGTAACGCGCACCGTGCGAGACTGAGACGATGGACGTAAAGCCGCATGCGCTGGTCACCGGCGCCAGTTCAGGGATCGGCGCTGCGATCGTCGAGCGGCTGCTGCGCGACGGCTGGCGCGTCACCGGCATCAGCCGGCGGCCCGGGCCGTTCGACCATCCGGCTTTCGAGCACCTGTCGCTCGATCTGAGCGAGGTCGAGAGCATCGCGAGTGCCGTGGCCGGCATCGCACCGACGGCGCTCGTGCATGCCGCCGGCATGCTCAAGACCGGTCAGCTCGGATCGCTTAGCCATGACGACGGCGCGGCGATGTGGCGGCTGCATGTCGACGTCGCCGAACGCCTCGCCAACGCGCTGGCGCCGCGCATGACGCAAGGCGGCCGCATCGTCTTCATCGGCAGCCGCACCGCATCGGGCGCGCCCGGTCGCGGGCAATATGCCGCGACGAAAGCGGCGCTGGTGGCGCTCGCGCGGTCCTGGGCGAGCGAGCTCGCGCCGCGCGGCGTCACTGTCAACGTCGTTGCGCCCGCCGCGACCGAGACGCCGATGCTGAGCGATCCGTCACGCGCCAACGTCACGCCAAAGCTGCCGCCGATCGGCCGCTTCATTCGCGCAGACGAAGTCGCGGCCGCCGTGGCCTTCCTGCTCTCGGCGGACGCCGCCGCCATCACCGGACAGCAGCTCGTGATCTGCGGCGGCAGCTCGCTGTGAACTAGGGCGTGTGTGCTTCTAGGGCGTGTGCTCATGAAGCGACGAGCCGACTGATATCCGGTCAACTTCCAACACCGGACCAAGACCGGACATTCTCTGAGGTCGCAAATGGGCCAAAAGCGGCTGTCGTATACCGTCTCTTGAACTGGAAGGAGAGGCCGCCTTGCAAACGGCATCTCCTTCGTGCGGGAAGGCGATGATGGATGAGAGATGTCGTCAAGATCTGATGAACGAAAGCAGGTCGGGGTTGAGGACATCCCCATGCGTTGTCAGCATGCCGTGGGGGTAGCCGGGATAGGTCTTCAGCGAGCCGTTCTTGAGCAGGTCGACCGCACGCGGCACTGAACTTGCGAACGGGACGACTTGATCGGCCTCGCCATGCATCACCAGCACCGGCACGGTGATCTTCTTGAGATCTTCGGTATAATCTTCGAGCCAGGAGTCGACGGTTGCGTAATGAGCGAGGGCACCGCCGGCCATGCCTTGGCGCCACCAGTTCGCAATGATCGCCTCCGAAGGCTTGGCTCCATCTTGGTTGTAGCCGTAGAACGGATTCTCAGGGACGAAACGGTAGAACTCCGACCGGTTGCCTAGCACGCCTGCCCGGATCGCTTCGAACCACTCCGGCGGCTGTCCGGACGGGTTGTCCTTGCCCCGGTACATGTTCGGCGTCAGTGAAGCGACCAGCGCTGCCTTCGCGACGCGCTCCTGGTGGCGGGCGACATAGCGAGCCACCTCACCGCCACCTGTGGAGTGGCCGATGTGGATCGCGTCGCGCAGGTTGAGGTGTTCAGTCAGGGCCGCGAGGTCGGCAACCCAGTGGTCCATGTCGTTGCCGGTGCTGGGCTGGTCGGACCGGCCGTGGCCGCGCCGGTCATGGGCGATCACCCGGTAGCCGTGGCGAAGGAAGAAGGTCATCTGGGCGTCCCAGTCGTCCGCTGTCAGCGGCCAGCCGTGGCTGAAAACGATCGGTTGGCCTGAGCCCCAGTCCTTGTAGAAGATGTTTACGCCGTCGGTAGTCGTGATCGTGGGCATCGAGTCGCTCCATCTGCGCTGTTAGATCTTTGTTGAAAAGTTTGCGGACGGGGGGTCTAAAAAAGCAGACAGGCCCAAGCTGATCAGGCCACAGATCGCGCCCCCTGTCTTTCCAGAAGACACGACGTTCAGCGGCCTGGCCGGCGAGCCTTTGCCGTCGTAACACCCGATCGCCGACGCGTTATCGCCGAATCCGGCGCGGCGCTATTCGTCGCTCCTGCGCATTCGCGCGCGTTTCATTTTTGTCGAGGCCGTACTAAATTGCGATCACGCCGTGCCTATCGGCCTGGAGTGCTGGGATCACTTTGCTGAAGACCATACTATGCTTCGGCGGAGACATTGTTCGTTGTCCTTTTTTTGTTGAAGACTGCGAAACGGTAAATCCCTCTTTGGCTCCTGACCAAGACCTTGTAGGCTTCAAGCTATGCCTGGAAGATATACGAGGGATCATGGAGCTCCGGCACCTGCGCTATTTCGTTGCCGTCGCTGAAGAAGGCAGCCTGCTGAACGCCGCCGAACGGCGACTGAACACCTCCCAGCCGTCCTTGAGCCGGCAAATTCGCGATCTGGAAGCCGAAGTCGGCGTCCAGTTATTGGAGCGCCAGGCGCGAGGCGTGACGCTGACCGCTGCCGGTCGCGTGTTTCTCGATCATGCGCGGCTGGCGCTGCTGCAGGTCGAGGCCGCAACGGAAGGGGCCCGGCAGACGGCACAACCGCAAAGGCCCCTCCTCTCGATGGGCTTTCTCGTCGGGCTGGAGGTGATGTGGCTCCCCCAGTTGCTGCGCATCCTCCGCGAGGAAGCTCCCGATGTCGACGTGACGCTCAGCACGCAATCTTCGCCAGAACTCGCACTGGCATTGATGCGGGGAAAGCTGGACATCGCTTTCCTTCGTCCGGAGAAAGACAACGAGGGCGTCGTCTTCAAGATATTGGCGAAGGAGCCCTTGATTGCCGTGCTGCCGGCCGAACACCGCTTGGCATCACGGAAGAAGATTCGTCCGCAGGATCTCACCCGCGAGATCTATGTCAGCTCGGCAAGAACATCGCCGGTCTTGCAAGAGGTCATACAGAATTACACATCTCGGGTCGGCATTACCCTCAAGGCGAAGTATGAAGGCGAAAACATATCATCGGCCATGTCGCTCGTGGCTTCCACAGGCGGAATTAGCCTCGTCCCGCTCTATGCGCAGAATATGCTTGCACCGAACGTCGTCGCCAGAGCTCTCGAGGGCGGCACGCCCACGGTCGATCTGGCGTTGGGATACAATCGGACCAATCCGTCGCCCCTGCTCCGCCGTCTTTTGTCCCGCACCGATGAATTGGTAGCAAACGTTCAAAATCAGAGCATCATTCGCTACGTTGAAGCTGACTAGTAGCCGATGCGAGAGTCCGCTCCGGGTCAAAACCGGTAAAGCTCAAACCGAGTAGACCTGTTCCGTTTGGCCGTCAGCAGCCGACATTGCCTTGATCAGCCCACGCCCTGACACACGACTCGTCCAGAAGCTCCAGCAATTCCTCGACCCGCTCGAACGACGCATCCCGCATCGGGAATGTGACAGACGACGCGATCGCTGTCGCGCTGCAACGACTTCCCCTTGGACTTCCGTAGCCGTCCCGGCAGGAACGTCGCGGCCACTGCGCTTTGGCCGGAATTTTCTGCAGCGGATCAGTCCTCGCCGCCGAGACGATCATCGATGTAGCGCCGCAGCGCTGCGGCGGCGTTCAGCATATGCGCACGCATCCGGCGTGAGGCCGTCTCGCCGTCGCCTTCGGCGATCGCCTGCATGATCGCATCATGCTCGTCGCGGGACTTGCGGATGCGATCGCCCTGCCGCAATTGCGTGCGGCGGAAGGCGCTCAGCCGCGCACGGACGTCCTGCGCCTGCTCGGCCATGAACGAGTTGTGCGTCGCGCTGTAGATGCATTCGTGGAACACCCGGTTGAACGCATCATAGGCATCGACGTCGTTGGCCTCGACCATTGCCAGCGAGCCTTCGTGCAGCTCGATCAGGCGGCTGCGCTCGAGCGGCGTCATGCGATAGGTCGCGAGCCTGACGCACATGGCTTCCACCTCTGCGCTGGTCTCGAACATGTCCATGATCCGTTCGGGTGTCATGCGCGCCACGACGACCCCGCGACGCCCACGCACCTCGACGAGCCCACTGACGACGAGCTGCCGGAGAGCTTCCCGCACCGGCGTGCGGGAAGCCCCGAAGCGATCGGCAAGCTGCTGCTCTTCCAAAGCCGAGCCGGCAACGAGCGCACCGGACGCAATCTCGTCCGTGAGCGCATTGCGGATGCGATCGGAGAGGAGGCCGCCATCTTCTTCTGCTTCGGCTGCGACTTTGAACAGACCTGCCATTCAGCTTCCTATGATTGCGCGCACCGTGAAGTAGAGAATGGACGGTGCGGCCAGGCATCCAAGCCCAGTATGAAACGTCGCGGTCAATGCGCCGTAAGGCACCAGACGCCGATCGGTTGCCGCAAGGCCTCCGGAAACGCCGCTGACCGTCCCCATCAAGCCGCCGAACACCATTGCACTGCGCGGATTGTTGAGGCCGATCATCTTCGCAACGAAGGGCGTGCCGATCATCACGATCACCGCCTTGAATACACCGGTCGCGATCGAGAGCGCAATGACCGGCGATGACGCGCCGATCGCTGCCCCCGTGACCGGACCGACGATGTAGGTGACCGCGCCGGCGCCGATCGTCGTCAGCGATTCGGCATCAGTGTAGCCAAACGCCGCGGCGACGAGAACGCCCAGAATGAACGGAACGACCGTCCCCAATCCGAGCGCGACCGCACCGATCAGTCCGGCCTTGCGCGCATGGACGACATCGACCTCGAAGGCGGTGGCGACGATGGCGAAATCCCGCAGCATCGCGCCTCCCATCAGGCCGATCCCGGTCAACGCCGGCAGGTCGGCGACGCCCTTCTCGCCGCCGGTGGCGAGGCCCCCGAAAAAGGCCAGCACGAGACCCAGCATGATTGCGATCGCCGAGCCGTGAATGCGCCCGAAGGTGAGGTATTTCGAGATCGCCCCCGAGATCCACATCAGGATCCCGACAGCGGCAAATGCCGTGATCAGCGCATTGGCTGCGAGAATGTGAGAGATCATGGTCATCCGACCCTCCCGGACTTGAAGTGGGGCACATTCGCCTCGATCGCCTCTCGGGCCTCGATCTCGTCCATGGTCTCGACGCGGCCACTGAGCCGGCCGATCAAGGCCACCATCGCAAAACACACCGCGACCGCGCCGGCGCCCGCAATGACGACGATCGGGCCGCCTTTCGCCGCGGCGACGACGTTCTGCTGCGCGGCCATGGCGACCACGATCGGAATGTAGAAGCTGCCCCAGAACTCGACGCCGGTATTGAGCCCGCGGCTGAGCAGGCCGTTCCGCACCAGCCAGAGCCGGGCGGCGATCAAAAACATCATCGCAATGCCGACACCGCCGACATTGGCCTTCACACCGAGGGCAACGCCGAGCAGGTCGCCGAGCAGGCCCCCCAGCAGGGTGCAGATCGCGAGCAGAGCTACGCCGGAAATGGTCACGGGTGCCTCCCCTCTGCGAGCGGGGCGCGAGCCCCAGGATACGGGGCTTCTGTATGCATTCGCATCATAAATTCCCTCCTGTGTATGCGAAAGTTCCTCGCTTATAAGTTTGTGCATACACTAATTGACAGAGGAAGGCAATACGCATACATTCGACCCCATCGAAGACCAACTTCGCATGCCAAGGAGCTGAAATGAGCGATTGGGGTATGCAAAAGGCCGCCCTGGGCGAGCGCCTCGCGGCCGGCCGACAGCACGCCAAGGGAAAGGTCGTCCCGATCCCCACCCTCCCCGCATTTCTGAAGGCGGTGATCCGGTCAGGCGACCGGGTGTGCCTGGAGGGCGATAATCAGAAGCAGGCCGACATCCTCGCCGCGGCGCTCGCGAACCTGGACGCTCGGGATGTCCACGACCTGCACATGGTGCAGTCGGGCGTGGTGCTGCCCTCCCACCTCGACATCTTCGAGAAGGGCATCGCGCGGCAGCTCGACTTCTCCTATTCCGGCCCGCAATCGGCGCGCATCGCGCGCATGCTGTTCGGCGGCAAGATCGAGCTCGGCGCGGTCCATACCTATCTCGAGCTGTTCGCGCGCTACTTCATCGACCTCACGCCGAACGTCGCGCTGATCGCGGCGGTCAGCGCCGACAAGGACGGCAATCTCTATACGGGGCCGAACACCGAGGACACGCCGACGGTGGTCGAGGCGACCAGCTACAAGAACGGTCTCGTCGTGGCGCAGGTCACCGAGATCGTCGACAAGGTGCCGCGCGTCGACATTCCCGGCGACCTCGTGCATTTCGTGGTCGAGGCCGGCCGCCCCTTCTATGTCGAGCCGCTGTTCACCCGCGATCCCGCCGCCATCACCGAGACCCAGATCCTGACGGCGATGCTCGCCATCAAGGGCATCTACGCGCCCTACGGCGTGCGCCGGCTCAACCACGGCATCGGCTTCAACACCGCCGCGATCGAGCTGCTGCTGCCGACCTATGGCGAGAAGCTCGGCCTGAAGGGCAAGGTCTGCACCCATTTCGCGCTCAACCCGCATCCGACGATGATTCCGGCGATCGAATCCGGCTGGGTCGAGCAGATCCATTGCTTCGGATCGGAAGTCGGCATGGAGGACTACGTCGCCGCGCGCTCCGACATCTTCTTCACGGGCTCCGACGGCTCGCTGCGATCGAACCGCGCGTTCTGCCAGACAGCGGGCCTCTATGCCTGCGACATGTTCATCGGTTCGACGCTGCAGATCGACCTCGAAGGCCATAGCTCGACGGTGACGACCAGCCGCATCGCCGGCTTCGGCGGCGCGCCCAACATGGGCTCTGATCCGCGCGGCCGTCGCCATCCGAGCGAACCCTGGCTCAAGGCCGGCGCCGAAGCCGATCCCGATTCCAGCGCCGCGCTGCGCCGAGGCCGCAAGCTCGTGGTGCAGATCGGCGAGACCTTCGGTGACAGCAACGTTCCGCTCTTCGTCGAGCAACTGGATGCGCTCGAATTGGCGCGCAAGCTCGACCTCGATCTGGCGCCGGTGATGGTCTACTCCGACGACGTCACCCACATCGTCACCGAGGAAGGCATCGCCAACCTCCTGATGTGCCGCAGCAAGGACGAACGCGAGCAGGCGATCCGCGGCGTTGCCGGCTACACCGACATCGGACGCGCGCGCGATGCCAAGCTGGTCGAGCAGCTCCGGCAGCGCGGCGTGATCCGCCGCCCCGAAGATCTCGGCATCGATCCGCTCGACGCCGACCGGCGCCTGCTGGCCGCGCGCTCGATCAAGGACCTCATGCTGGCCTCCGGCGGCCTCTACCGCCCGCCCAGCCGCTTCCGCAACTGGTGAGGAGTTTTGCATGGAAAAGCTCAGCTTCAAACTGACTGCACCCCAATCCGCCGGCGGCACCCGCGCGCAGGCGATCGTCGGCGTCGTCGCCTCCGGCAATCTCGAAGTGCTGCTGGAACGCAGCGTCCCGGCCGACACCTGCACGATCGACATCGCAACCGCCGCCCACGGATTCGGCACGGTGTGGGACGCCGTCGTCCGCGACTTCGTCGCCCGCCGCTCTGCCGGGGGCTTGCGCATCTCCATCAATGACGGCGGCGCCCGGCCCGACACGGTCGCGTTGCGCCTTGCCCAGGGCGTCCGCAAGATCGAGGAGCCGGAACGATGACAGCCGTCACAGCCAATGACGTCTCGCTGAGCTGGTACGAGGCGAGCGCCCGGCAGCGCATCGACGCGCTGGTCGATGCCGGCAGCTTCTCCGAATTCATCGGCCCGGAGCTGCGCGAGATCAGCCCGCATCTTTCGATCTTTGACCTGCCGGCGCAGTTCGACGACGGCATCGTCATCGGCCGCGGCCGCCTGGACGGCGCGCCCGTGCTCGTTGCCGCGCAGGAGGGACGCTTCATGGGCGGCGCCTTCGGCGAAGTCCACGGCGCAAAACTCACCGGCCTGCTGCGCGCAGCCCGCGCGCTCAAGCAGGACCTGCTGATCCTGTTCGACACCGGCGGCGTGCGGCTTCAGGAGGCCAATGCCGGCGAGCTCGCGATCGCGGAGATCATGCGCGCGGTGATCGAGGCGCGACGCGCCGGCGTCAACGTCGTCGGCCTGATCGGCGGCCGCGCGGGATGCTACGGCGGCGGCAGCCTGATCGCCGGAACCTGCTCGAAGCTGGTCATCTCCGAGCAGGGGCGGCTCAGCGTCAGCGGTCCCGAGGTGATCGAGACCAACAAGGGCATCGAGGAATTCGACTCGCGCGACCGCGCGCTGGTCTGGCGCACCATGGGCGGCAAGCACCGCTACCTCATCGGCGGCGCCGATGCCTTCGTCGACGACGAGGTGCTGGCGTTTCGGCAAGCCACGATCGATGCGCTCAAGGCCGGCAGAGGATGCGACGCGGCGGTTCTCGAGGCTGAACAGGCGCGCCTCGAGCGGCGGCTGCAGCGTTTTGGCGAGGCCGAGGACGCCGTCGAGATCTGGCAGGCACTCGGCATCGACAATCCGACCGATGTTCCCGCACTTCCGACCGGCGCGTTCCTTCGCGCCGCTGCCAACAGGGAGAACGCCGATGACGCTCGATGACATCCTGGCCGGCCTGTTCTCGAACGGTGCCGAGATCGAGACGACCGGCGCGATGATCGCGGGACAGGCGACGCTGCCCGACGGCGGACCGATCCACGTGCTCGGCGTCACGCAAGGGCAGCCGCTCGGCGTGGACGAAGCCATCGTGCTCGCGGGGCGCGTGATCGAGATCGTCAAGTCAGGGGATCGGGCGCCGATCCTGCTGCTGGTCGATTCCGCCAGCCAGCGCATGAGCAAGCGCGACGAGCTGCTTGGCCTCAGCGAGTATCTGTCGCATCTCGCCAAGACGCTGCTGCTGGCGGAAGCCGAGGAACACCGCACCGTCGGCCTGCTCTATGGCGGCAGCGCCGCCGGTGCGTTCATTGCGACCGCGCTTGCGACCGGCACGCTGGTGGCGCTGCCCGGCGCGCATCCCGCGGTGATGGACCTGCCGTCGATGGCGCGGGTCACCAAGCTTCCGATCGACGTCCTCAAGGCCAAGGCGGAGACCACACCAGTGTTCGCGCCCGGGCTCGACAACATGGTGAAGACCGGCGGCATTCACGCCGTCTGGGATGCGGATGCGCCGTTGGCGCCGCAGCTTGCCGCCGTGCTGCGGCGGCCACAGCGACAGGATGATCGCGGCCGGCTCGGCGCTGAGCGCGGCGGACGGCGGAAGGCCGCCGAGCTTGCCGAGCGCGTTGCACGCGCCGCCTCACCTCATGGAGCGCGACATGGCTGAAGCCCTCGCGCGCCACAGCATGGTGAAGACCTCAGTGGCCGGATGGAGCGCGGTGATGAACCGCTATCCCGAACTTGCGAGCGAGCCGATCGTCGCGGGCTGGGCACATGCCGGCCGTCCGCTCGTCGTCCGCCGGCCGGCCTGCAGCGATACCGCGGGCCTCGTTCCGCTCGGTCTGCCGCTTCCCCCGAGCCACGGCAAGCGGCGCATTGCGGTCTCGCTCGCCATAGCCGATATCGTCGCGTCCGCTCCGCCGCCGTTGCTCGCCGACGCCGCAGCAGCAGCGCCCGCTTCCTGGCGCGCAACGATCGAGAAGCTCGTCCAGCTTCTGCCGGAGACCCGCACCTATGGCAGCGTGGCCTGGCAGCACCTCACCGGCCTGCCCTATCTCACAGACAGTTCGGATCTCGACCTGCTCTGGCCGCTGTCGTCGGCGAAGCAAGCCGAAACTCTGTTGTCCGACATCGCGGGAATCGCGAAGCAAGCGCCGATGCGACTGGACGGCGAGATCACGGGTCCGGCCGGCGGCGTTCAATGGCGCGAGCTGACCGGCACTGACGCGGACGAAATCCTTGTGAAGGGCGAGGCAGGCGTCACCACGACAACGCGCGCGGCCTTCCTCGCAGGTCTCGTGTCATGACCGTTGCGCTCCGATGGCAATCACGGCCGGAACGCGCGCTTCCTGCGCAGCAGCTCGGCCATCTCGCTTCGCTCGCTCTGAAGCTCGAAGTCGAGACCTATCCGAAGCCGGGGCTCGTCAGCCATGTCGACAACGGCGCGCATCGCGACATGGACGCTGCGCTGTTGTGCCGGAGCGCCGAGACCCTGATGCCGTTCTTCGGCGAGCTCGCCGCCGCGGGCGCCGAGGGCGCCGGCATGAACCGGCTGCGCGCGATCGGCGTTGCCGCCGAGCGCGCGATGCTGGCCGCGACGGATGGCGTGAACACGCACCGCGGCGCGATCTTCGGGCTGGGTCTGCTCTGCGCCGCGGCCGGCTATCGCAATGCCGTCGGCTTTCGCAAATCCCTCGGCCGGCTGGTTTCGGAGCGTTGGGGCGACGACATCCTGTCCGGCCCGGTATCGCTGCGCAGCCATGGCGCCGTTGCCGGGCGGCGCTACGGCGCCGGCGGCGCCAGGGCGGAAGCTGCCGACGGCTTTCCGTCGGTCTATGATATCGCCCTGCCCGCGCTGCATGCGGCGCGCAAGCTTGCGCCCCATGACGAGGAAGCCGTGCGCGTCCAGACCTGCATGAGACTGATCGCCGAAGTCACCGACACCAACCTGCTGCATCGGGGCGGGCCCGAGGGACTGCGCTTCGCGCAAGAGGGCGCCTCAAGCTTCCTTGCCGCCGGCGGCGTCGGGTCTCTAGGATGGCGCGGGCGCGCGGCCGAGATTCATCGAGCGTTCGTGGCGCGCAATCTCAGCCCCGGCGGCTCGGCAGACCTGCTCGCGATGGCGCTGTTCGTCGATCGGCTGGAGGTCTGATGCTGGCCCTGCTCTGCGGCGGACAAGGTACGCTCTCGGACAAGATTTTTGATCTTGTCGCGGAGCAGCCCGCTGCGGAGCCAGTGTTTACCGCAGCGACGACATTTCTCGGTGTAGATCCGCGGGAATTCATCAGGATACGGGGCGCGGACGAACTCTCCGCCAATCATTCCAGCCAGATCCTCACCGTCACATCGACGCTCGCGATCCATGCCTGCGTTGCGGACCTGCTGACTGAGGAGACTGCCGTCACCGGCTATAGCGTCGGCGAGATGGCGGCGTGGAGCATTGCGGGAATCTGGACCGCCGACGAAGCCTTGCGGCTCACGGATATTCGCGCTCGGCTGATGGAAGAAGTCGGTGGAACGGATGGCCGCCTTGGTTACGTCCGCGGACTCGACCAGGCTACGCTTGAAACTCTCCTTGCAAAACATCGCTGCGAGATCGCGATCCGGAATCCCGACCTTCTTGTCGTCATCGGAGGCGCAGAGCGGGACGTCATCGCGCTTTGCGACGAGGCCGCCAGGGACGGAGCCCGCGCGGGCCTTCTCGCCGTGAAGATCGCGTCGCACACGACAAGGCTCGAACAGGCCTGCACACCTCTGCAACAGGCACTCGACGCCAGCAGGCGCGCGCCCATCGCAGGCCAGCGCGTGCTGCTTGCCGGCGGTGACGGCGAACGCATCTTCGCGGTCGCAGGTGCCACGGCGAAACTGGCAAACCAGGTCGCGCATCCCATCGATTGGGCGACAACGCTGGAGGCGCTCGCGGAGCTTGGCGTCACCGGGGTGCTGGACCTCGGCCCGGGACATGCGCTGGCCGAGATGATGCAGTCCTCTCAGCCGTCCATGCGCTGCTACGCCGCCGACGGATTTCGCACCATCGACGGCCTGAGACACTGGATCACGTCCGCATCCCCTAGATGATCCGCGGCTTCGTCGTGGCGACCCCGGATCGGCTGCGCTAGGATACGTCCGGTTCCAGCCAGCGAGATTCAGATGCACCGACGCGCGTTTGTTTCGGGATTGACCCTTGCGATCCCGTTCGCAGGCCTGGTCGCGAGAAGCGCCGCGGCGGAGGGCAAGCGCGTCGCGCTGGTGATCGGCAACGGCGCCTACAGGAACGTGCCGACCTTGCTCAATCCACCCAAGGACGCCCGCGACATCGCCGCGGCGTTGCAGCGGCTCGGCTTCGCCGTCCAGGTGATCACCGACGCCGGCTTCGACGAGATGCGTCGCGCCCTCATTGCATTGGGGCGCGACGCCGCCGGTGCCGACATGGCGACCGTGTACTTCGCCGGCCATGGCATGGAGATCAACGGCGAGAACTGGCTGATCCCGATCGACGCAGAGCTGAAGAGGGACATTGATGCGGCCAACGAGGCCGTCAGCATGCAGAGCGTGATGCTGCAGGTGTCCAACACCACGAGCCTCGGCCTCGTCATTCTCGACGCCTGCCGCAACAATCCGTTTGCCGCCAGGATGAACCGCTCGATCGCGACGCGCGCGAGCCCGCGCGCCGGGCTCGGCCGCATCGAGCCCGTCGGCAATGTTCTCGTCGCCTATGCCGCGCGGGACGGCACCACGGCGCTCGACGGCGACGGCCGCAACAGCCCGTTTGCGGCGGCGCTGCTGCGCAATATCGAGACGCCCGGCCTCGAAGTCACCTTCATGTTCCGCAACGTGCGCGACGAGGTGATGGAAGCCACCGGCAACGAGCAGCAGCCCTTCGTCTACGGCTCGCTCTCGCGCAAGGCGATCTATCTCGCCGGCGGCCCACCGGGCACCGCCGAGGTGGCGGCCGTGGTCTCCCCACCGTCACGCGTGCCGACGATCTCGGCGATCGATCCCGCATTGGTGGGCACGTGGGAGATCATGGTGCCGAACCGCCGTGGGCAGTCGCGCTGGATCTGGCAGATCATGAGTGACGGCACCTACAAATTTCACGCCGAGCCGCAGCGGTCGGCGCGCGCGCACGAGGGCACGATCACTGCTGCAAATGGCCGCTGGACCCTGCACGCCCTCAGGGGCCTGTCGGGTTACAGCGACGGCGGCGCCTACGAGATCCGCGACGCGCTGGCGATGATCACGGGCAAACTCGGCACCGGCGCCTGGAAACGCAGCGCGGAATGACGCGCCGCGGCGCGCGCTTTGAGTTGTTGATTGAGCATGATCTTTTCGGAAAACCGCTGCACACTTTGCGCTGCGCGGCCGTTCCGGTCCGGATCATGCTCTAGATGATGCCGCCTTGCCGGAGCGCCGCGATTGCCGCCTTGTCGTAGCCGAGCTCGGTCAGCACAGACTCGGTGTGCTCGCCGAGCGTCGGCGCGCGTGTTGCGATTTCGCCCGGCGTTTCCGACAGCCGGACGGCGGCGCGCGTCACCGGTGCGGGTTTTGGCAGGCCGGGATAATCGACGTCCTGCATGAAGCCGGCGGCACGGATGTGCGGATGATCCAGCGCCTGTTGCGGGCTGAGCACGGGGCCGGTCGGAATCATCGCTTGTCCCAGCGTGTCGACGGCCTCCTGCGTGGTGCGCTCGGCGCACCAGCGCGCCATGCGCTCGCTGATAACAGGGCCGTTATTGCCGCGGCTGATGTCGTCGGCAAAGCGCGGATCCTTGAGCCAAAATTCCTCCTCGCCCATCAGCCGTGCCCAGCGCTTGAACAGCGGGTGGCCCGTGACCTGGCACAGCACCCAGCCGTCCCTGGTGCGGTAGATGTCGGCGGGCGCGGCGGTCTGGCCGAGGTTTCCGGTCGGCACGCGGTTGACGTTGATGACGGCCTGCTCGATCAGCGTGGCATTGGTGAAGGACAGCGCGGTAGCGAGCAAGGCGCCTTCGACGATCTGGCCGCGCCCGGATTTGCCGCGCTCGATCAGAGCTGCGAGCGTGCCGAACGCGCAATGCAGCGCCGTTCCGAAATCCACCCAGTTCACCGCGGCCCGATACGGCGGATCTCCGGCGCCGGTCATGTACACCGAGCCCGACATGACCTGCCCGACGCCGTCGAAGCCGACGCGATCGGACCAGGGGCCCGGCCCGCCGAACGCGGTGGCCGTGGTCAGGATGATGTCGGGCTTGATCGCCTTCAAGGACTCGTAGTCGAGCTTCATCGCGCGCAGGGTCTGCGGCGGCAGATTGGCGACGACGACGTCCGCGGTCGCGATCAGGCGGCGCATCACCTCCTGGCCTTCCGCCTTCATCGGATCGAGCGTGACGCATTTCTTGTTGCGGTTGACCTGAAGGAACAGCGCGCCCTCGCCGCCTTCACCGACCGGCGCCACGAAGCGATCCTCGCTGCCCTCGCGCTTCTCCACGCGAATGACCTCGGCGCCGAATTCGGCCAGCAATGTCGCGCAATAGGGCCCTGCGATATAGCGCCCGAAATCGAGGACGCGCACGCCCTCCAGAACTCCCCGCATCGATCTCTTCCCTGGTGTTTTCATCAGATTACAGGGAACGGTTGCCACGGCAAGGTCGCAATGGACATTGCACCTCGCCCGCAAGTTTTGATCGGCGAGCTGTTTCGGCTGGCGGAAATTCTGCTCTTGAGCGCCGTTCCTATGGAGTCGGAACGACCCTCGAGATTCTCATTTTTGACGCGTTTTCTTTCCGCGAACCGGTCTCCACTTCGCTTGAAAACGCTCTAGTATGACCTGTCTGTCCCCTCACCAGAGCGAACACCCATGCCGCAACAATTCGACCGATCCGCAGAAGATCTCGGCAACGCGATCCATTTCGAGCACGTCAACATCCAGGTTCCGGACCAGCGCCTCGCCACCCTGTTCTACGTCGCAGGGCTTGGCCTCACCCGCGATCCCTATCTGATGGTGTCCGACACCAACATGTGGATCAACGCCGGACGGAGCCAGTTCCATTTGCCGAGCGGCAGGGCCCAGGTGCTGCGCGGTCATGTCGGGCTGGTCATCGAAGGGCGCGAGGCGCTGCTGGCGCGGCTGGCGTCGGTCGCGAAGAAGCTCGAGGGCACGGCATTCACCTTCGCCGAGCGCAACGACCATGTCGAGGCGATCTGTCCCTGGGGCAACCGCCTGCACGTCTACGAACCTGACGCGGCGCGCTTCGGGCGCATCGCGCTCGGCATCCCCTATGTCGAGTTCGACGTGCCGATGGGATCGGCGCGGAGCATCTGCGCCTTCTATCCTGAAATCATGGGCATGCCGTCCGATCTGTGGAATGGCGACGGCACCGTCGCCGCCGTGAAGACGGGCCGCAACCAGCATCTGTTGTTCCGCGAGACCGATCGGCCGCAGGGCGACTATGACGGGCACCATGTGCAGATGTACATCACCGATTTCTCGGGCCCGTATCGCAAGCTCCTGGCGCGCAAGCTCATCTCGCGCGAGGACAATCAATACCAGTACCGGTTCTGCGACATCGTCGATCTCGACAGCGGCAAGCCGCTGTTCACCGTCGAGCACGAGGTGCGCTCGGCGACGCATCCGATGTTCATGCGGCCGATGGCCAATCGCAATCCGGCGCTGAACAACCGCAACTACGCGTTTGGTCACGACCAGGCGTCCTGGGCGATGGGGCCGGACCAGTACGAGGGATAGGACGCGGCAGGGACGCAATGCAGAATGTCGGCGCCGGGCGGCGCCATTCTGCGACATGGCGATCGAGCCGGAAGGGGCGACCGCAAATGCGAGCCGCCCTCAACCGTCATTGAGACCTCAGCCCCACTTCATCTCGCCCTTGGCGACCTTGGAGCCGATATCGAGCGCGACGCCCATGCCGAGATTCGGGAAGCGCGCTTCCATGGCGGCCTTCAGCGCGGCGCTGTCGGCGGCCTTCGCAAGCTCGTCGTCGAAGGCGAGCAGATACTTCTTCGTGTGCTCGATGGCTGAGAGATCGACGGCGACGCCCGGTGCCATGTGGCCGGGGACGACGACGGACGGCTTGCGGGCCGCGATCTTGTCGAGGTTGGCGACCCAGGCTGCGCGCTGCTCCCTGGTCGGCGTATCGGCGGTCCAGACATGCACGCCGGAGAAGATCATCACGCCGCCGAACACGGCATTCAACGACGGAACGAAGAGATAGCGGCGGTTGGCGAGACCTTCGGCGTCGACGATTTCGATTGCCTCGCCGTCAACCGCAAGAGAAGCCCCGTCGAATGCTTCCGGCAGAACGACGTCGGCAAGCGTCTGCGGACCGTTCTCCTTGAGCTGCGGCCCCCAGACGGCGAGCTTCTTCTCCACATTCGCCTTGATGGCCGCGAGCGTCGCGGACGCCGCCAGCACCTTGGCATTCGGGAAAGCTTCGCGCACCGGCTTCAGGCTGAAATAATAGTCCGGATCGGACTGGCTGATATAGATGGTCGTGAGCTTCTTGCCGCTCGCCTTGATCGCCTCTGCGAGCGCGCGTCCGTCCGGATAGGAGAAGCCGCCGTCGATCAGCACCGCCTCGGTCGGACCGGAAAGCAGGACGGGCGCACGGAAAAATCCGTTGGGACCAGCGGGAAAATGCTTCCAGCTCAGCTTGGCCTCCGCGGCATGGCCGACATCTGCGGGCGCGAATACCGCGGCGGCACCCGCGGCAAGGCTGGTCTTCATGATCTGTCTCCTCGACAACATTGCTCTCTCCATTGAAAGGGAAAATCAGTTTGGGTGATCAGGCGGCACGGAGTTGCGCGGCCAGCAGATCGAACCGCCCGAACAGCATGCTGCCGTCCAGCAGCCTCCGCCCGGCGCCGTCGCCAACCACCAGGGCCGGCACGCCATTGGCCCCAAATCGCATCATGTCGGCGCGCGCAGCCGCGATCCGCGCCTGGTAAGCCACGATCAGTGCTTCGTCAGGCGCCCGTACGCGGCGCCCGGCATCGGCCAGCTGCGCGCCCTCGAGCACGTCGGCGACGACCTGAAGACTGGAATTGTCATGGCCGTCGACATAGCGGGCGCACTGCAGGAGCTTGAGCGCCTCGAGCTGACGAGCGGGGGCGGTGAGACCCACGGCGACGATGCCAAGGGTCGCCGCCGCCGAGTCGAACATGCTGCCGGTCTTGCCGAGAATGCCAGAGCGATAGGCCTCGCTGAACGGCAGGCCAGTCAACCGCGCGATGCGCTGATCGTTCTGCCAGGCATGGGCCGCAAAATGCTGGTCCATGGTGCGCGCCGCCGGGCCCGCAAACAGGCCGGTCGGTGCCAGCACCAGCGTCGCATCGTCGAGCGCGGCAAGCTGCTCCAGCACCGGCGATGCGCCGTAGCACCAGCCGCAGAGAGGGTCGAAGAGATAGGTGATCTGCATGATTTCAGGCCGCCAAGGTTCGGTGCGGCAGAACCTAGTGGCGCATCATTATTTGATAAATACCTGGTAATAGTACATATTGTTTGCCATTAGCTAACAATTGCGATGACCCATGGAAGCGATCAACCTCAACCGCCTCGCCTATTTCGCAGCCGTGGTCGATGCCGGCTCGTTCACGCGCGCCGCGGAGCGCCTCGGCATCACCAAGACCGTCGTCAGCCAGCAGGTCGCACGGCTCGAAGCGGAATTGAAAACGGCTTTGCTGCTCCGGACCACCAGGAGAGTCGAGCCGACCGAAGCCGGCCGGCTGCTGCATGCCCGCTGCGTCATGATCCTGCGCGCGGCGGAAGACGCCGTCGACGAGCTCGCCCAGACCAATGCCGAGCCGATGGGCGTGCTGCGGATCGCCGCGCCGAACGACTATGGCGCAACGATGATCGCGCCGCTGGCGGCGAAGTTTGCACGAAAATATCCGGCCTGCGGTGTCGAGCTGATCCTGTCGGACACGCGGACGGACCTCGTCGCCAACCAGATCGACCTGTCGGTCCGGGTCGGCTGGCTGAACGATTCGAGTCAGCAGGCCAGGCGGATCGGATCGTTTCGCCAATTGCTGGTGGCCGCGCCGGACGTTGCCGCAGCGTTCAGGAGCAAGACGCCCGACGAGCTTGCGGCGCTGCCGTTCATCGCCAACGGAGCGCTCGACGAGCCGCTGGTCTGGCGCTTCACCCGACACGATGTCGAAAGCCGCACAGTCCGCATGGAGCAGTCGATCTCGATCAACACGACGCCTGCGGTGCTGGGAGCGGCGCTCGCCGGCGGGGGACTCTGCGTGCTGCCCGACTACCTGGTCGCGGAGCACCTGAAATCGCGCCGGCTGGTCCACGTTCTGCCGTCCTGGAGCTTGCCGATGGGCGGCATCCATGCCGTGTATCCCGCCGCCCGGTTCCGGCCGCCGAAAATCACGGTATTCGTGGCCATGCTGGTGCAGGAGGGCCGGAGGCTCGCAAGCAAGTTTCCGGAATGAAACGTGCGGGCCTGCTCACGCCACCGATCGCTCTGGAAAGCCGCTTTGCAGCGCGTCGAGCAATCGCTGCTCTCGCTCGATCCGCGCGCGATAGAGCTCGCGCTCGCTCTCGTTCCTGGCACCCGCCAGCAACAGGCGATAGTGCCCGATCACCTTCTCGCTGCCACGGATGAGGAGGTCACGAACGTCACTCATCGTTCAGCTCCCGTGGTGGACGAAGCCGGTAGCCTGTTCGGAAGCGCGAATGCGACGGGTACGGCACCGGCGGCGAGAGCCGCGAGCGCGGTCTGCTCCTCGGTGAGGCGTCGTTCGATAAACTGCCGCTCAATGTCCGACAGCTTCGTCTTCAGCAAGCGTCGATAGCGGCAGAGGTTGTTTCGGTGCGCGCGGATGCGGGCCAGATCTTGATCGAGCATCGTCGTCACTCCTGACGGTCTTTCACAGTCCTTTTCGAATTTGCGGGGTCGGAAGATGCGTCTTCCGACGCAGAAAAATATTCGGGCGTCGTCCGCTGTCAAGACGCTCTCTCGCCGCCTCCTGGGTTCCTCGGAGGCATTGGCCTGCCGCCGAGCAGCTCCCTCAAAAAAAAATTTAGCCCCCCTCTTGCAAGGTCCTTGCGGCGCTCTAAGTCGTTTTTCGCCGCGAGAGCGGTGTGCCGGATGCCCGCTCGGGTCCGGCGCGGGCGCCGGGCCGGGGTCATCGGATCCACTCCGATCTCCTGTCATGCGCTCCTTCGTAACCATCTTGCTCTTTGGAGGACTTGGTATGAGGACCACCTTTGACTTCGCGCCCCTGTGGCGCTCCACCATCGGCTTCGACCACCTGGCGGACCTCGTCGACAGTACGTTGCGTCAGGCGGGCGAGGACAATTATCCTCCCTACAACATCGAGCGCTCCGGCGAAGATCACTACCGGATCACGTTAGCCGTGGCCGGCTTCGGCGCCAACGACATCACCGTGACCGCCGAACAGAACGCGCTCACCATCGAGGGCAGGAAGCCCGACAGCGCCGCGCGCGAATATCTCTATCAGGGCATCGCGGCACGCCCGTTCCGCCGCGTGTTCAATCTCGCCGACTACGTCCAGGTCAAGCAGGCCGCTTTTCAGGACGGCCTCCTGACCATCGATCTCGTGCGCGAGATTCCGGACGCCATGAAGCCGCGCCGGATCCAGATCGCCAGCGCCGCGTCGCCGCAGATCGAGCAGAAGAAAGCGGCTTAAGCCGCTCGAACGCGTTCGACAGCGACGACCATGGCGGATGGCGATTCGGATCGCCATCCGCCGATCAGACCATCCCTTCGAAAGGAGTGTAGAGGGAGACAAGAGATGACCAATGCCGATGCAACCGCCAGCGGCCTCGATCCGCTGTTTCATCCCGCCGCATACTATGCATCGCCAAACGCCGTTCTCGACGACAGCGAGCTCTCGACGGCGGAGAAGCGGATCATATTGTCGTCGTGGGCCTCGGACATGTACGCCGTCGAATCTCATCCTGCGCTGCGCGAGATTCCCGGCGTGGATCACCCGATCCGGCTCACGGACATCCTCGTCGCGCTGCGCAAGCTCGATGACGACGGCGACCCGCCGCCCGGCGGCGTCCCGATGCGGCTGCGGCGGCCTTGGGCCGCCGCAACGCAGTTTCGTCCGTGATCCGATCAGCGCGCGGCCGCAATCCTGGCGCGGAAGCTTTCCTGCCCCTGCATGATCTTGTCGAGCAGCGCATCGAGCGCCCAGAACCGCTCGCGGATGTCGAAGTCGACGGCCCGGCTGCGGACGCATGAGAACGTGCCGAGCCGCTGATGGTACAGCTTCGCCAGCTTGGGATATCCCATCGGCTCCGCCATCGCGGCGAGCGCGAGGTAGACGGAGAGCTCGTCCGCCAGGGCCGGATGCTTCGCGCTGTGAGCGAGCAGCCATTTGTAGAGATCGGGGTGGATATTCGTGAACACGCCGGTGAAGCCGGCAGATCCGCACTTCATCGCGTCGAAGGCGATCGCAGCATTGGCGTTGACGATTGCAAGCGATGAATTCTTCGTCAGCGCCACGCGGCGTTTCACGGTGTCGAGATCACACGAGACGTCCTTGAGGATGGCGAAGCGTCCGCTCTCGGCGCAGAACGCCAGCTCGTCGTCGGACAGCAGCCGGCGGAACGGCGCCGGGCATTCATAGAGACCGAGCGGAAGACCGGCGGGCAGCGCATCGAGCAGGCCGCGCAGATTGTCCATGAACACCGTGCCGCCCTGCCCCTTCGGATCGAACCGGTTCGTCACCAGCACCAGCCCGTCCACGCCGGTCGCGGCGATCGAGGTCAGCTCGGTCACTTGATCCTCACGCGACTCGCTGACGTGGCCCGACGCGATGACGGGCACCCGTCCCGCCGCCTGCCGCACGACGAAACGTGCCAGCTCGACGCGCTCCGCGACACTCAGGAACTGCATCTCGCTCGACTGGGCCACGGCGAACAGCGCGTCGGCGCCATTGGCGATGTACCATTCGATGAGATTTTCGAGGCCGGAATAGTCGATAGCATCAGCTTCGGTGAAGGGAGTCAGCATCACCGGAATGATGCCCTTGATGGTTGCAGTCACAAATCAGCTCCAAAGACGTTGAGATCAGTGACGGGCAAAGAGCCCGTCGAAAAGAGACATACGCGCAAGTCCGCCGGCGACGCTCACGACAGGGCCTCAGCGGTGGGCATTCCTCGCTGCGCGCCGTGGGCAAGGCACGCCAGCGAGGCTCCGCGGCACGCGCGGGCAAGCGTTTCGTGCCAGCCGCGCCCCTCGTCAAGCCCCGCCGCCAGAATGCCGACGAAGGTGTCGCCCGCCCCGGTCGTATCGATCGGAAGAATTCGCTCGGCCGAAACGGCGTGGCGCGTCCCATCCGGATGAAACGCGCGCGCGCCCAGCGGTCCCGCGGTGACGATGCAGGTCACTCCGCCGGTCGCCGCGAGAACGGCCGCGGCCTCTTCGAAGCTTTCGCCGCTCCAGCCCAGCCGCAGCGCAGCGACACGGGCCTCATGCTCGTTCACGACGAGGACACTGGTCGCGTCAAGGAGCGAACGGAGATCGGCCGTGCTCAGCCGCTCCGGCACGGGCGCGAGATTCCAGATCACGCGACCTCCTGCCGCGCGGACGGCGCGGGCAACGCTGAGCGAGGCCGGAAGCGGGACCTCCATCTGAAGGACGAGGGTCGTCGCCGCGGAAAGTTCGGCCGCCGGGATTGCGTCGGCCGCAAGATATCCATTGGCACCGCTCGCGACCGTGATGGCATTCTCTCCGTCAGCGCTGACGGTGATGAAGGCGCATCCGGTCGGCTCGGTGCCCGCCGTGACGCGGTCGACGATGACCCCGTTGGCCGCAAGGTTGTCGATGCACAGCCGGCCGAATGCATCCCGTCCGATCCGGCCGACCATGGCGACCCGCCCCCGCGACGACACGCGCGCGGCGGCGACCGCCTGGTTGGCGCCCTTGCCGCCGCAGAGCGTCGCATACCCGGTTGCCAGGACCGTCTCGCCGGGCCTGGCAATCGCGTCGACACCGGCGACGAGGTCGACGTTGATGGAGCCGAAGACGATGATCAGGGACATGCACGATCTCCACGGAGCTTCGCCTGCAAGTACGGTGATCTCAAGTACGGTGCTCACGCGTCCTGACGCGTGAGCGTAACGCTTGGCCGGCGGTCAGTTGCCGGCCACTTCCTTGATGCGCACGATCATGTCGTCGACGGCCTTCTCGACCGGCACCTTGTTGGTGACGATGGCGTTCACGGCCTTCATCCAGACGTTCTCGTTGTTGAGCGTGGTGAACTTGTAGTTCTTGCTCATCTCGTAGCCGCCGACGCCGGCGAAGAACTGGTCGCGCTCGGCGCGGCGATGAACGTCGCCGTCCCAGAAGGCGGACTTCTGGCCGGCGGTCTTGACCGGGAACCAGCGGCCGAGCGCGCCTTCCACGTAGGGCTGCAGGTTCTCGTCGCGCAGCAGGAACGAGACGAATTCCTTGGCGCGCTCCTTGTTCTTGGCCTGCTCGAAGATCAGGCCGACCACCACGGAGGCGCGGGTGTGGACCGGCGTGCCGTCCGGCTTGTTGGGCCAGACCATGGTGCGGATGCGCTCGTAATAGTTCTTCTTCGCCTCGTCGCGCTGCTCGGCGGTGAGCGTCTCGTTGGTGGCGTCGTCAAGCCATTTGCCGGGCACCGAGATCGTCGAATTGTGCGTCATGATCGTCGTCTTGTTGTGGAAGGCGACGTTGTTGTCGGGATCCTTCCAGCTCGTCGCCGATTGCGGCGTGCAGCCCTTGGCCGAGATCTCGATGTAGTCCGTCATGGCGGCGACGAGACCCGCCCTCACC
The DNA here is from genome assembly GCF_054185205.1 of Bradyrhizobium sp. 14AA. Lineage (NCBI taxonomy): Bacteria > Pseudomonadati > Pseudomonadota > Alphaproteobacteria > Hyphomicrobiales > Nitrobacteraceae > Bradyrhizobium > Bradyrhizobium sp. 14AA. The sequence goes on from NZ_JAVAYM010000022.1 coordinate 46,545, forward strand.
TTGGGGTCGTCGACCAGGAGCTTGCCGTTGTCGTCGACGAGCACGACGTTGTAGGCGTCCATGAACACCAGGAACGAGATGAAGCTGTCGGTGGCGTCGACGCCCATGGGATGGCCGATGCCGTAGATGCGCTTGCCGGATGCTTTGCGCACCGCGGGCTGCGCCTTGTCGCACCAGAACGACCAGAAGCCCTTCCAGTCCTTCGGAAGGTCGGTCTCCTTGAGGCCGCCCTCCTCGAGCATGTCCTTCCAATAGTGCAGATGCAGCGTCGCCTGCTTGAGCGGAAAGGCGTAATAGGCCTTCGCCTTGGTCTTGTCGTTGTACAGCATGACCGTTTCGAGCGACTGCGGGGAGAACTCGCCCTTGATCGACGCGAGGACCGAGCTGAGATCGACCAGCTTGCCTTCGGACGCCCACTTGCCGGCGCCCTGGAAGTGGTAGGTGTCCGCATAGCTGACGTCGGGCGGACTGCCGGCATCGAGCGCCGCCACCAGCTTCGGCATCATGTCCTGCGTCGCATATTGCGACAGCTCGACCTTGACCCCTGTCTTGGCCTCGAACTTCCTGATGACGTCGAGCAGCGCGTCCTCTTCGGCCTTGTAGTAGCCCTTGTTCCACCAGACGACGAGCTTCTCCTCGGCCGCTGCCGGGCTCACCGTCCCCATCACCGGCAGGACCAGTGAAACCGCCATCGAGCAGTTTCGGACCCACCGCAAAAGGCTATCGCGCATTGTCGCTTCCTCTCCGTCCCATTCCGGCGAGATGCCCGCCGGTTACTTTTCAAGGCTTTTGAAACGCGGTTATGTAAGCGCTTACATAGCCACTGTCAAGCGACCCCGGCAGAGGACTCCGTGCATCTTGAGAAAGACGCCCCTCGTCCGTCCGTCAGGGCTCAGCGGCCCCTGGGCTCGCCGGTGCTCTCGCGAATTTTCAGGACCGGCACGATTTCCCGGGACTGCGCCTGCGCTTGCTGGCCGGCGATCACCGCGAGCAGCTCGTTGGCGGCCAACACGCCGATCTGCTGGTTGTCGACCTTCATCGTCGTGAGCCCGGGAGAAAAGCGCGACGAGATCGCAAGATCGTCGAAGCCGGTGATCGAGAAATCCCTGGGCGCTTCCAGGCCGCTTTCCCGTGCCGCCATCAGCGCACCGAGCGCCAGATTGTCGTTGCCGCAAACGATCGCAGTGGGGCGGGTTCCCACCGCCCGCGTCATCAGTCTCGCAAAACTCCCCGCGCCGAATTCCAGCGTCGAGGGTCCCATCAGCAGATCCTGCGCGGCCATCTCCAGACCCGCGGCCGCGAGCGCTTCGCCGACGCCGCGAAGTCGTTCCTTCACGCGATCATTGTTGGTGTCGGGCTGAAAGATCGCGGCGAACCGGCGGTGGCCCAGAGACAGCAGGTGGTCCGTCATGCGACTGAAGGCGGCGCGATTGTCGAAGCCGACGCACGGATGCGGCGACGCTCTGTTGTAGGAGTACGTCACGACGTAGGGAATGCCCCGCGAGACGAGCGCGTCGAAGAGCTCGGGCGGATGGCTTTCACCGACCACCGCCAGCGCCTCGACGCCGCGCGCGAGCATGGCATCGGCCTGCCTCAGGCCTTCGTCCGGATCATAGTTCGAGCAGCCCAGGAACAGCGTGAAGCCGCGCTCGCTGAAGACGCTCTGCATGCCTCCGATCTGGTGGGCGAAGATTTCGTTGTCGAGCGTCGGGATGATGGCGCCCGCGATATGCGTCCTGCGCGAGGCCAGCGCCCGTCCGGCGGCATTCGGAATCCAGTTCAGAGCGCGCGCCGCGTCCTTGACGCGCTGCCTGACCTCTTCGGACACCTTGTCGGGCTCGTTGAAGGCACGCGATACCGTCGCGGTCGAGACATTGGCCTTGCGGGCGACCTCTTCGAGCTTGACGCGGCCGCTGCCTCCGCGCGCTCTCTTTGAACCGGCTACCATCCCCGCCATTTCGCTCGAATGCCAATGCCCTGGATCAGTGCATGGCCATGGTATTCAATACTTGACCAAGTGCAATCCATGACGTTCGACGGCTCAAGCCTTTCTGGATCGTCTGGACCGTGATGCACCTTCGCTTCGGGATCGCGAGCTCCCCGCAGGGCGTTTCTCGGCAGGCATCAGGTGCCCAAGCGGCAACTGCGAGGTCTGCTTCAGGCGATCGAGAACGATGGACGAGCGCACATGCGCGACGCTACCGTGCGGCAGAAATACGTCGTTGAGAAGCTCCGAGAGCGCCTTGAGGTCGGTGATCGCCCGACCTTCGTCGACAAGGGTCACACCTCGTCTGCGATCGTGTTGCGCAGGACGCCGATGCCCTCCGCCTCCACCTCGACGACGTCGCCGGGCTTCAGCCAGATCGGCGGATCAAAACGCGCGCCGGCGCCCGTCGGCGTGCCTGTTACGATGACATCGCCAGGAACCAGGGTCGTGAAGGTCGAGATATAGTTGATGATCTTGCGGAAGGAGAAGATCATCCGGCTCGTGCGGTCCTGCTGGCGGACTTCGCCGTTGACTCGCGTTTCCAGCTTGACGTCGGCAAGCTGGCTCTCGTCGGTATAGGGGATGAGCCAGGGCCCGATCGAGCCGGTGCGATCGAAGTTCTTGCCCTGCGTCACGTTGAACTTGGCGTGCCGCACCCAATCGCGGATCGTGCCTTCGTTGCACAACGATAGCGCGGCGATATGACCGAGCGCCTCGCTCTGCGCAATCCTGCGACCGCCCTTGCCGATCACGATGACGATCTCGCCTTCGTAGTCGAGCTGCGGGCTCTCCGGGGGACGCAGCAGAGCTTGTTCATGGCCCGTGAACGAGCGCGGAAAGCGGATGAAGAGCGAGGGATTTGAGGGCGCCGCCTGCCCGTCCTTGTACTCCTCGTTCCGGTCGGGAAAGTTCACGCCGACGCAGATGATCTTTTCCGGTGCCGGCAGCGGAATCTCATAGCGGATGTCCTCGACCGGAAAATCCACCGGTAGCGCGGCGCTCTCCTCGGCGAGAGACACCAGCGCGCCGTCCTCGATCACTTCGCGCAAGGTGGGCCAGCGTTTGCCGTGACGGGCGGACAGATCGATCACACCGCCGTCCGCGAGCAAGCCGTAGCCGAGCGAGCCGTTGCGGGTGAAGCTGATGAACCTCGGGCGAGACATGGGTGAAGCTCCCTCTTCTAGTTGTGTTCTCAGGTCACGCCGCCGAGACAGACATATTTGATCTCGGTGAACTCCTCGATGCCGTAGCGCGATCCCTCTCGCCCCAGCCCGGAAGACTTGATGCCTCCGAAAGGCGCCTCCGCCGTGGAGATCAGCCCGGTGTTCACGCCGACCATGCCGTATTCCAGAGCCTCCGCGACGCGGAACACGCGGGATAGATCCTTGGCGTAGAAGTAGGACGCGAGACCGAACTCGGTGTCGTTGGCCTGAGCGATGACGTCGGCCTCGTCCTTGAAGCGGAACAGGGGCGCCACCGGGCCGAAGGTTTCCTCGCGTGCAACGGCCATGTGTGAGGTGACATCGACCAGCACGGTCGGCTCGTAGAACGTCCCGCCCAAGCGATGGCGCTTGCCGCCCTGGATCACGCGCGCGCCGCTTCGAACGGCGTCGGCCACGTGCTCTTCGACCTTGGCGAGCGCGGGTTCGTCGATCAACGGACCCAGCACGACGCCATCGTCGAAGCCGTTGCCGGTCTCGAGCTTGCCGACAGCGGATGAGAGCTTCTTCGAAAAGGCGTCATAGACGCCGTCCTGGACGTAGAGGCGGTTGGCGCAGACGCAGGTCTGCCCGTTGTTGCGAAACTTGGCGATCAGCGCACCCTCGACCGCCGCGTCGAGATCGGCATCGTCGAAGACGATGAACGGCGCATTGCCGCCGAGTTCAAGGCCCAGCTTCTTGATGGTCGGCGCACTCTGGCGATAGAGCTCAGCGCCAATTTCAGTGGAGCCGGTGAAGGTCAGCTTGCGGACGGTGGGGTTGGAGGTCATCTCGGCACCGATGGCGCGCGCCGAACCCGTGATGACGCTGAACAGCCCGGCGGGAAGACCGGCGCGCTCGGCGAGAATACCCAGGGCGATCGCCGAAAACGGCGTCTGCGAAGCCGGCTTCAGCACCATTGCGCAACCGGCGGCCAGCGCCGGGCCGGCCTTGCGGGTGATCATCGCGTTGGGAAAATTCCACGGCGTGATCGCTGCCACCACACCGATGGGCTGCTTCATCACGAGGATGCGCTTGTCCTTCTGATGTCCGGGAATGATGTCGCCGTAGACGCGGCGCGCCTCCTCGGCAAACCATTCGATGAAGCTCGCGCCATAGGCAATCTCGCCCTTGGCTTCCGCGAGCGGCTTGCCCTGTTCCAGGGTCAGGATGCGACCAAGGTCGTCCTGATTTTGCATCATCAGCTCGAACCAGCGTCGCAGGACCTGCGCGCGCTCCTTTGCGGCGCGCGCGGCCCAATCCTTCTGCGCCGTTTCCGCGGCGGCGATCGCAGCCTTGGTCTCGACCGCGCCGAGGTTCGGCACGTGGCCGATCACGTCACCGTTCGCGGGATTGGTGACTGCAATCGCGTTGGCGCGATCGACTTCGATCCATTTGCCGCCGACCAGGGCGGCCTGCCGGAATAGCGTCGGATCCTTCAATTGCATGTCGGTGCTCCCTTTACCGCCCTCGAATGCCCCAATCAGGGCGCGATGATCGGCTGGGCCGCCAGATCGGAGTCGCGCGGACTAACGCCGGCGAAGAGACTGCCATGCTCGAACCAGGATCTCGGTGCGGGCGCTCCCCACAGCGTCTGACGCTGCGGATCCTTCAGGTCCCATTTGATCGGTTCGAGATCGGGATCGACCGTCTGGTAATCCGAGCAGTAGATTTCGATGCGGTGACCATCGGGATCGAGAATGTAGAGGAAGAAGGCGTTCGAGATGCCGTGGCGGCCCGGACCTCGTTCGATGTTGGACACCCACCCGGTGGTCGCCATGAGGTCGAGCAGATCGATGATGTTGAGCGGGGTCGGCACCCAGAATGCGGTGTGGTGCAGCCGTGGGCCGCGGCCATTGGTGAAGGCCATGTCGTGAACGCCACCCTTGCGATGGGCCCAGGCCGCCCAAAGCCGTCCCGTCTCCTCATCCGCCGTGTACTCCGTCACGCGGAAGCCGATCTCGTTGTAGAAGGCGACGGCTTCATCGACGTTCGGCGAGAAGCAATTGAAGTGGTCGATACGGAGCGGCTTCACGCCCCTGTAGAGGGCGTATTTCTGATGGATCGGCGGCAACCGGTCCATCTTCGAATAGAACTCGAGCGGAATGCCTTGGGGATCGCGGGTGCGGAACGTGCGCGACTGATAGGGGCGCTCGACCCATTCGACCGGCAGCTCTCTGCTCTTGAAGTACTGGGCCGCCTTGTCGAGATCGTCCTCGCTGAACACCTTGAAGCCGAGATCGCGGGCCTCGACCTTGTCGGACTTCCTCAGCACGATGCAATGATGGCCGCGCTCTTCCATCGCGCGAAGATAGATCGCATCGGAGCTCTCGTCGGTCACCTGCAAACCGAGCGTGTCGACATAAAACGCGCGGGACTTGGCAAGATCACTCACGCCAAATTCGACATGGCTGAGACGCACGATGTTGAACGGCGGATAAAGGTTGGGCTTGGGCAATGCCATGATTTCCTCCTTTGGTCTCTCGCGGAGCGCTTAGCCGCCTAATTTCTGGATGTTGTGCGCCGTGGTTGCGAACGAGACGTTCTTCGTCTCCATATAGAAATCGAACGACCAATCGCCGCCGTCGCGGCCGATGCCCGAGTTCTTCACACCGCCAAAGGGCGTCGGCAGGTGGCGGACATTCTCCGAATTGACCCAGATCATGCCGGCTTGCAGCCGGTCGGTGAAGCGGAAGGCACGCGTGACGTCGGCGGTCCAGAGATAGCCGGTGAGCCCATACTGAACGTCGTTAGCTAATGCGAGCGCCTCCGCCTCGTCCTTGAACGGGATCGCCGTCAGGACGGGGCCGAAGATCTCCTCCTGCGCGATGCGCATGGCGTTGTTGGCGCCGGTGAAGAGCGTCGGCGCAACGTAGCAACCGCCGCCGGGCCCGTCGACCTTGCGGCCGCCGGTCGCGATGGTGGCGCCCTCCGACCTGCCGATCTCGACATACTCGAGGACCTTCTTCTCGTGCACCGGATGGATCAACGGGCCGATGACGGTCTCGGGGTCGAGTGGATGGCCGACCTTGATCCGGCCGGCCTTCTCGGCGACGATCGCCGTGAACTTGTCGTAGATGCTCGCTTCGACGAGGAGACGCGAGGACGAGGTGCAGCGCTCGCCGTTGAGGGAGTAGATCATGAACACCGCCGCGTCCGCGGCGCGCTCGAGGTCGGCATCCGCGAACACGATCACCGGATTCTTGCCGCCGAGTTCGAAATGAACACGCTTCAGCGTATCGGCGCCTTGTTTCATGATCATCGAGCCGGTGCGGCTTTCGCCAACGAAGCCGATCGCCTTGATGAGCGGGTGCTCGGTCAGCGCCTTGCCGGCATCCTCGCCAAGACCGTTGACGAGATTCCAGACGCCCTTGGGCAGACCGGCCTCTTCCGCGATCTCGACCAGCAGACGCGCGGTCAACGGCGAGAATTCGGCTGGCTTGTGCACGATGGTGCAGCCGGCCGCGAGCGCCGGCGCGATCTTCCACGTCGACAGCATGAAGGGCGTATTCCAGGGCGTGATGATGCCCACCGGGCCGATCGGCACGCGGGTGGTCATGTTCACCTGACCATCCGCACGAAGCGACCTGCCGTCACGCGCCTCGGGCGCCCGGTCGGCAAAGAAGCGGAAGTTCTCTGCGCCCCGCAGCGCGGCCTTGGCCATGAATTTCAGCGACTGCCCGGTGTCCATGCATTCGACGAAGGCAATTTCTTCGGCGCGCGCCACGATGGCATCGGCAACTTTGTGCAGCAGCTTTTTCCGGGCGTCCCCGGATGTCTCGGCCCATTGCGGAAACGCCGCCTGCGCCGCCTTCGCGGCTCGATCGATGTCCGCGGCCTTGCCATGCGCCACCCTGGCGAGCGGCTTCAGGTCGACCGGAGAGATCGTTTCGAAGGTTGCATTGTCGGCAGACGGGACGTCTTCACCGGCGATGCGGTTGAGGACGCCCTTGTCCTTGAAGCGGGCAAGATGGCGCTCCGCCTTGTCGATATTTTCCTGAAGCTTGGACACGACGGTTCACTCCCTTTTTGCAGCGCCGCACCTGGGCAGCGACCTCTACCTGTTTTCGCAAAGCCGGAGGACGGACGGCGCAGACCCTTCAGCGCATCAATCCCGTATGCCGGTAGATATACTTAACATGTTAAGTATTTTGCGATCTGTCAAGAGCTTTCGCGCGCCCGGCGCAAACTTGGCGCGAGCGGTTCCAAGGAGCTCCAGGAGAAGCCCGTTCAAAAAAGCAGATCTATCCGCCATCCTCGTGCAGCAGGAGACCTGCGACATCGTCCAGGATCGGGTGGAGTTGGGTCGTCAGGCCGAGTGCTGGTCAGTGCGCGGGACGCGCGCGAAGGCCCCCAACGCAGCGTTGTGTCGCAGAGCTGTGCATCAGCTTCCCAGCCAGGCCGGTTTCAGCTGCAATGTCAGGGGAAACGGAGCATCTGGCTGGGGCGGGAGGGATCGAACCTCCGAATGGCGGAATCAAAACCTGCTTGATTATTCAATGATTTCAACGGGCATTTGGAACAATACGCTTAATTCGGCCCCAGTAAGATCAATAGCTTGGCAGTTGTTTCCAAATGAAAGGCGGCCTGCGCGACTTGAGCCAGTCCTCAACCTTTCCGCAGTTTGCGCGAACGAGAGGACGGTCTCGGCGAAGTTAATCTTTTGAGGTGTCGGAACGAGGCGCCGCCGGACGTCTTCACGGATATCGGCCCTAACCAGAGGTCACGCCATGGATAGTTCCATCGTGAAGGCTGCTTCCGAACTTGCTGGTACGAACAAGGCCCATTTTCCCAACGAAACCGCCGATTATCGCCGCGCCCGGCAAGGCCTCCTGACGGAGGAAATCGAGCTGCGTCGTCACATTGAGCGTGTCGCTGAACTGCGTCGGGCGCTGCCGCTCGGCGGCGAGGTGAAGAAAGACTACGTGTTCGAAGGCGAGAACGGCAAAGCGAATTTCGCTGATTTGTTCGACGGCAAGCAGACGCTCGCGATCTACAGCTACATGTTCGGGCCGCAACGGCAGACGCCATGCCCGATGTGCACGTCCTTCATGAGCACATGGGAGCACAAATTGCCTGACATCGAGCAGCGTATCGCGATCGTCTTCATCGCGAGGTCGCCGATCGCGCGGTTGATCGAGGCAAAGAAAGCGCGTGGCTGGACGCGGCACAAGGTCTTCTCTGACATCTCCGGCGATTACACGCGCGACTACGTCAGTGCCGAGGATGCCGACGTGCCCGGCTACAGCGTGTTCACGCAGCGCGACGGCACGATCCGGCATTTTTGGTCCGCCGAGATGAGCGGCACGATGGCCGACCCCCACCAGGATCCGCGCGGCGCGCCCGACCTGGATCCGCTCTGGTCCATTCTCGACACCACGCCAGAAGGGCGCGGCACTGACTGGTATCCAAAGCTCGCTTACTGAGCGCTCCTGCTATGGCTGACAATGCGTGCCCGCGGCTTCGCGGGCACGCTGCAATTGCATCGAGAGTCCGCCGCTGCACGTTCCACAACAGGATGAGTTCGGCAGTCGAAGAATCAGGCGCACAACTTCAACGATTGACAGCTTCAGATCGGCGAGGCGCGCCCACCGATACCGACATTAAGTTCAGGTTGCGATCCGAGCCGCGAGAGCCCTGCGTCCCGAACGCAGTAAGTATTTTCTAAGTTATTGATTTTTATCGAAGTGACGGAGGTTACCGTCCCGTTTTGTTCATGGTCGTTTCACCCAATTCGTTGCAATATCGTTGCGGCTTCAGAGACGCGAACAAGAGGTGCCGAAGACGTGAGATCGCCGGGGCTTGGTCGCACGACGAAGCGGCGCATTTCCAAATGCCGACTTCCAATTGACAATCTCAGCTGAGCAAGGGTCTTGGATTTGGCAGCAATTCGCATTTCAAGCGCAACAGTATCTTTCAGACGGGCCGCTTAAAGCCCCAGTCGTAAGGATAGGTAAGCCCCGTCAGCAGTGACTTGCTGAACGCGAAGCTTTCAAGCTTAGGGTCATAGGCGAATTTGGCACGGCTTCCGCGCGGCGTTTCCACAACGACATGGACCTCCCCATCTTCCGTAAAGGGCGGCAGGTTGAAAAAATTCGGCATGACGTACTGTCTCTGTTAAGCGGAGTGCTAAGGAAGAGAGAGCGGATTTCGATCACCTTCGCGCAAAAATGCCGCCGCGCCGGCTGAGTACATCGCGCTCACTTTTGTGCCGAAGGCGCCTGGGCGTTTGCCTTGTTCGCATCAGCCTTGTTCGCTTCGTGATGGCCGACGACGCAGCCGGCGGCAGCGCCCAGCTTGCCGTGTCCCGCCATATGACCGGCAACCCCGCCGACGACGGCCCCCTTGATGCAACCCTTTGCATCCGCCGCAGGCGCGTAAGCGAGCGAAATCACGGCCATGCAAACCGCGGTCAACATCCATCTCATGAGGGTTCTCCTGATCAAAGTTGCAGGATCAATCCGGACTGACAACCTCGGTTCCTGCGTACAGGAGCAATGGCTCAGCGAACCCAGTCGGCGCGCGACGACGCTGCCAAGGCGTGTCCGGTTTTAGGTCCCCCCTTGATGTGGAACGTTTGCCATCCATATACCATCCATGCAGATGGTGGCAGGATGGTATAAAATGCCCAGCAATGTTCACGAAATCCGACCAAAGCCCTCCGACACTGAAAAAATCACGATCAATCTTGGTTTCGTCGATCTCGGTCACGTCGACTTGATGGTGCAGGAAGGATTCTACTCGAACCGTACCGATTTCATCCGAACCGCAATCCGCAACCAGCTCGAACGTCACGCCGACGTGGTCAAGCAATCCACGGCGCGAAAGAGCCTGGACCTCGGCTTGCGGAACTTCAGCCGCGAGGATCTCGAGGCGGCGCGGCGGGCGGGCGAGATGCTGCACATCAATGTTCTCGGTCTCGCCGCCATCGCCCAGGACGTCACACCCGAGCTTGCGCGCGCAACCATTGCCTCCGTCTCCGTGCTGGGAGCTCTGCACGCCAGTCCGGCCGTCAAATCCGCTCTCGCCGACAGAACGAGTTAAGACAATGCTGAAACTGGACATCGTTCGGGAAGCCACACGTCTCACGCGCTCTGGCCAGCTCGTCGAAGCCACGGCGCTCCTCCAGCACATGCTCCGGGGTCAGAACGCGCCGGACCTCACGGCCCCCACCACACAGCGCTCCACCGCGACAGAAAAAGAGCTGCCGTTGATCGACGCCAAGGCGAATGCCGCCGAGACGAGGGCGCGGCCGCGCACGGCTCGCGCGCCGTCGGACCTCGCCAAGCATCTCCCCGGCTTTGGACTCGGAGGACCGCTGAGGCGCGCTCCGCCGCCCACGGCGGACATCATGCCGGACGGCGCCAAATTCGTCGAAGGCATCTACGGAAATGCTGCGGGAAGCCGGGCCTACCGGCTGTTCATCCCCAGCGGTTATCAGGGCCAGGCCATTCCGCTGGTGATCATGCTCCACGGCTGCACGCAGTCGCCGGAGGATTTCGCCGCCGGCACGCGCATGAATTTCATCGCGGAAGAACAGACCTGCTTCGTAGCCTATCCCGCGCAGCGGACTGAGGCGAACCAGGCGAAATGTTGGAATTGGTTTCGTCCCGCTGACCAGCAGCGGGGCACAGGCGAACCCTCGCTCATCGCCGGCATCACCCGCCAGATTATGCGCGATCATGCGGTCGATTCACGGCGCATCTACATCGGCGGACTGTCGGCCGGGGCCGCGGCCGCCGCAGTCATGGGATCCACTTACGGCGATCTGTACGCGGCGATCGGCATACATTCCGGACTGGCCTGCGGGGCCGCAACCGATCTTCCCTCTGCGCTGATGGCCATGAAGCAAGGCGGCGGGTCCGAGGCAATGCAGGGCGACGGTCCGTCCATTCCGATGATCGTCTTCCACGGCGATCGCGACACCACGGTGCATTCGAAAAACGGCGGTCAAATAGTCCGGCAGTCGGTCCGCGGGACGAGGACGACGGTAAAGGTGCATCGCGGACTGGTACCGGGAGGGCATGCCTACACCCGCACGGTACATACCGACACCGGCGGCCGCGGTATCCTCGAGCACTGGGAAATCCACGGAGCCGGACACGCATGGTCGGGAGGCAGCCCCGCCGGCTCCTACACCGATCCGGACGGACCGGATGCGACGAGGGAAATGCTGCGTTTCTTCCTCGAGCATTCGCTCCCACGTAGGCGAAACTAGAAGTACCGTCCGCTTGTCGGGGACGCGGTCGGCAACCGCCAGCTGATCGCGCCCGACGGAACTTCGCCAGTTGCCGGCCGTTCGAGATTGGTAAGAAACATCGTGACTTGAGGAGCCCCGGGTGCGCGTACTTGTCGTCGAAGACGACCCCCTTGTCCGTGAGTTCGTCGTCGAGACCCTGCGCGAGGCGGGCTACGAGGTAATCCACGCCAGCACCGGCGAGGAAGCGTTGGCATGGTGCAAGCGCCAGGTCGCGGACGTGCTGGTGACCGACGTCAGGTTGCCGGGAACAATCGATGGCTGGCAGATCGCAGAGCGCTGTCGCGAGAATGACCCCGGCCTGCCGGTGATCTACGCAACAGGGTTCTCTCCCGTGACACCCCGTCCCGTGCCCGGCAGCCTGTCCCTGCAGAAACCCTATCATCCGGACGAGGTGGTCAGAGCCGTGAAGCAGCTTAGCGAGGATCGAAACGCCTCGCCGAATTAGATCCCAGCACCGGACCGCCTCCCCTATCGGCTCGAGGCAACCAGGTCGGGAGGTCGGGAGGCGAATGTCACTTTTGATCGGACATCGCCCGCCCATTAGACTAGAAGCTTTCGGGTTCGGCTTGTTGGCCTCGTGGTGACCGATCCGCAGCCGGCCGCTGCGCCAAGCCTGCCGTGTTCTGCCGAGGAGCCCGCCTCCCCGAGGCTTCACGAGCTGAAAACGGACGTTGCTGAACCAGGCGCCGCAGCAATTTCGACAAGCCTGAGCTATAGTTAGACCGACGCAAGCAAGCCATGGGGCCCGTTTTGAGCAATCCAGATGACAGAGCTGCGGACCAAGGGCATGAGCGCTTGGCTGATTTCATTCGGCATAACGAACGCGCAATCGTCCGGGAATGGATCGAGTTCGCGCGGACCCGCTCGCCGGCGAGCGATGGCATGTCGAAGCTCGCTCTCGAAGACCATATTGTCGATATTCTCAAATTCGTCGCTGCCGACCTGGAGTCTCCTCAAACGCCGGCCGAGCAGGTAGATAAGTCGCACGGCTTAGACCAGGGAGACGAGTCGTTTCGTCGGAGTGCCGCAGAAATTCATGCGGCTCTTCGTCTCGCCGACGGCTTCGATATCGATCAAATGGTTTCGGAATATCGGGCCTTGCGGGCGAGTGTCGTCAAGCAGTGGGTAGCGCACCACAAGAACCTTGCCAGCACCGATTTAGATGATCTTACCCGGTTCAACGAAGCGATCGATCAGGCGGTTACAGAGTCAGTCGCTCATTACACAAAAACCATCAATAATTCCCGGAATCTGTTTCTCGGCATCCTTGGTCACGATCTGCGCAATCCCATAGGCGCTGCTTCCATGGCCGCGCATTGGATGAAGCGCGCGGGAACAACAGATCCGAAGCAGGCGAAAATGGTGTCCGATCTCGTTCGGACGACGGACCGTGCGACGCGGATTCTAGACGATCTCCTCGATCTCACTCGCTCGTCTTTCGGGACCGATATCCCGATTGCAAAATCCCAAACCGACATGGCGGCGCTGTGTCAGGCAATTGCGGATGAACTGCGCAGCATCAACGAGAAGCAACTTCTCATAGTCACTCACCAAGGCGATCCGAGCGGTCTCTGGGACGCGGCACGGATGGGACAGGTGCTATCCAATCTGATTGGCAATGCGATCCAGTACAGCGACGCATCCAGTCCGGTCACGGTGATGATAACGGGCAACGATCCCCGCACGCTCAATGTGAGCGTTCACAATTTTGGTCCACCGATTCCTCCTGAAAGCCAAAAGACTATCTTTCAGTCGTGGATGCGTGCCCCGGTCAAGGACCCCGGCGAGCACACGCATCTGGGCCTCGGACTCTACATCGCGAGACTGATCGTCGAAGCTCATGGCGGTGACATCGCCGTCACCTCCGAGGAGGCGGCTGGCACGACGTTTACAGTTAGCCTTCCGCGTTCGTAATTTTCCCTCTGCTGCGGCTATCCTCATTGTGATGTGCGGACTCGCTGAGACGCTCCCGCAAACCAGGGCCGCGAATTCAAGCTTTGCCGAGGGCATGAAGTTTTCTGGCCCCCTTGGATGGCCCGTCGGCGACTGGCGCCGTTCATCGAACTAGATCAAGGGCCTTTGGGGTGAATCCCGTCATCGAGCGGACTTATGCTGCGGCTCGGTCGTCGCTTCTTCGCAGTTTCGCAGGCTTCTTGCTTGGCGATCCTCCTTCTGGCCGCTATAGATGCCTTTTTTGGCCTCTTGTCGCGCCTGCCTGACTTCCTGACCGACGCTCCGCCGCAGGCTTCCATCGTCGACGACGTTGGTCGCCGGCTTTTCTTTCGGCACGATCCGCTCGCCGGCGCGCTTCTGATTGAAGAGACCGATCAGCGCGGTCACGCGGCCGATCGTAACCTGGAATCTCGCGGATCATCGCGACGGCATCATGGGCAGTGCCGGGCTCCAAACCTGATGCGGAGAGAGTACTCATTCCGGACAGGAGGGACCCATGGCAGGAGCAGCGAAAGCTGTGGCTGGACACGGGCAGCAGGATCTTCTCTGCATGATTTATAAGGACGACCGGTCCAAATGAAAAAGAGGGCGCCGATTGACGCGGCCTCATTTGGAACATTCAAAAGGATGGTGCGGATATGGCAGCCGCGAATGACAACTCTGATGTCCATTTAGTTCGGGTCACCACAGATGACCGCAAACATCAGATATGGGTTGCCGCGACTCCGCGCGAAGAAGCCGTTAGTCAGGTCTTGAACGCCATCCCTGAGGGGTGGACAGCAGCATTGCTGAGCAACAGGCTGGGACGTCAGGAAGCGGAAGCCCTGAACCTCCGGCGCGGAGAGGTTCGAGAGATCACCTCAAAAGCAAATTAGGACACCCAGAAACTCAGTTGCGGAACAACGGGTTAAATATGGACAGCACCCCACATGAGTTAACTAAAAGGGAAGGGAAACATGCCAGCTTCACCGGACCCGCCATGGCTGCCCAACGGCCCGCAGGACACGGACCCGGCCGTAGGATCGCTCCCAGGCCGTTGCACAAAGATACGGCGGCAAGCGGCACTTGATCAAGGCCTCGGGAAATTTCTCCCTGCCCTCGCCTCTGCTACTTTCGCGCGCGGCGCAGAGCGGCCTCTAGTTATCCCTCCGCTTCAACGCTTGCGGCGCGCGACGCGACGTAAGACTGCCTGAAACAGGTCCGTGGAAATTCATGTAGGATCGTGACGATCCAATTCGCATCCAGAAGTTGGTAGGCCCGCTGGTCTGAGATCCAGACGAAGCGTGCCTCCGTGAACTCCCGGGTGACCTCGCATCACACGAAGGCCGCATCAAGAAACAATGGCTCATTTCGATTTCAACGACCGCCGCTGGCTTTGTAAGAGCGGCGCTGGCCGCACGTTGATGCTTGCAAGGTCGCGACGCTCGTCTTCTGATAACTGCCAATTCTCGCATTGACTGCAAAGCTGCCGAAAAACGTCATGTAACTTGCTCCGAGCTACCTTGACGATTTCGGTGTCATCAAATTCACGAGGGTTCAGGAAGATTGGCAGAGTAAACCTGGACCGATGACCTTCGAAATCAAACGTCAAACAGATGTCCTCGCATCGTTCATTCGACGAAACCACTTCGATGCGAGCGATCCTAATCTTGAATTTTTCCATTGTCTCACTGCTCGATCGACGGCGAGCATGTTGATTGTTGTCGGACGACCGCGGCATCGTTGGTCATGGCAGGCTTTCGTTCAAGAGCGCTTCGTAAAATTAGCGGCCATCAGATCATAGGAGCCCCTGCTGCCGCGGAGGTACACTTTTGCGGCGGCGGCAAATATCACATCGCGATGGCAATCAAACGCGTTCAGGAAATCAGATTCATCGAGGCAAGCATCCGGTTGAAGTCGCTGCAACGCGCCTTCCTCTATGAAGAATGATGCCTCAATCGCGCTATCATATCCCCAAAAATGCACAGCACGCCGCGTTTTGTCATACGAACGGCTATGATTTGGAAATTCGATCATTGGGTTGGACCGATCAAGTTTCGCAAACTGCGTGCTGTCTGCATCGAGGGAAACTCGATGCGATGGTCACTCTAAACGTGCACGCTGAGAAGCACCGCCGCTTCGCCAACATCGCTCTCGAGAGTCGGCAAGCCCAAAGCTTGCGCATCGGGGAAAACACGCCGAAGCGATCCGGCTGCGCTAAGTCTGTAAATAGCTACTCTGGAATCGAATTGCAATCGGCTCGCGGCAGGTACACTGCGACGGCCGTCCCTATTCGGTCGAGCTTCACCGCACGCGCGATATCGTCGCGTGTCCCGGGAGTGGTATCCCTAAAAAGATGTGGCGGGCCTTTGCTCATGATTGCAATCCCTTTCATCGCCAATGTCTAGTCGCGCGAGCGACTTTGCCAAAGCGTCACAGCCGCAACGAGCTCCGTGTAATCGACATCTTTGAATTCCTGATCCCAGCGCAGCAGCTCGTGGGCGATCTTATGCGGAGTATAGGCGCGTAAGCTGAAGCCAACCGCAAGATGCCGCGCGGCGGCCAAATCCATCGTCTCCGTCGTGACGTCCTTCATAACCGAAACCAGGTGCCGACCCGCGACCGACTCAAACTGCTCCCGGCGGTCCGCTGAACAAGGAGCCTGTTAGCCATCGGATATGCCTGCGTCGATGCGCTGCGCGTCCGCCAAATCCAGCGGACCGATCGAGATCACCTCCATCGCCAATCCCCGCGAGCCCTCAGCCGGTACCTTGATCATGGTGGCAACGCGACGGAACGCTGCGAACGAAAGGCTCTCGATCATCTCCTCGTCGGTCACGACCTCATAGGCGCCGGCCGGCAAAAGGCGGTCGATACTCCTGATTCGGAACGGATGGTTGAAGGTGACGACTTCTCGTCGAGAACGGATGGTCATGCGCGCCTGCCTTTCGCAAAACGCCAGCGCTGCCCGCAAAGCAGGATGCGCTCCTTCCGCCGCAAAAGCCAACGCTTTCTTCCCAATCGCCCAATGAAAGGCAGCTTCTTCGCGCGCTCGTGCGCTGTTGCCACGGCCGCCGCGAGCATTAGGGCTTCGCTGTTCGGGTCGCAGGTGACCCGGTCCATTTCCTGCACGTCTCAAATCGAGGTGTGATAGCGGTGTAAGCGTTCCTGCCTTTTCCTGATGATCTCTTCAGGTCATCATGAGCTTGATCCGGCCATCCTCAAATGTTCCTGTCGCAAGAGCGTCGCGAGCTATCTTTTCAATCTTCGGCCAATTTGCAAGAAGGTACTTCTGGGCCTGCACTTTCGATGGGAAGGAGGTTTGCAAAATGCAGGCATGCCGCGCGTTTCCATTCGCGATCTGAAAAGACACCGCTTGCGGTCCCTCTTCCATCCTGCACTCAGTGGATCTGGAACGTTTGCGCATATTGCTCCTCTATGAAGACTTTTGTAGTCGTCGCGAATGAACTCGGTCATATCTCGGGTTGAGCCGACCGGTGGGACTGACGCGAGAAACCTAGTCGACGCAGGCCTCCCGAGCCGCGATCTCCTTGGCTTTCATCAGACGCTTTGGCGCCTGGTCCGGGTCGTGCGTGTTGCGGACAGCCTCGGTCAGCATCTGTCGGAGTTCAGCCTTGGTCTTGGGCATCTCTCGCGTGGTCGATTTTCGCCAGTTGGTCATTCATCCTATATGGGGATCCCCGAGGCAAATGCCATTGATCGTCTGCGATTCCGGATTTGCGCCCACGTTTGAAGGTGGGAATGACCACAAATGCACCTACAGGAGTTCGTGTGCACGCCGACGAACGCGCAAAGATCTCCTCTTCGAGAATATGCGCTCAGACTTCAGCCAGTACCGATAATGCCGGGCCACCGACCGCAACAAATATAGAATGAAGGAAAGAGCAATCCTCGCTACGTGGCGCCCGACCTGGCCCCGACGCGTTCTGCGTGAAACCGTCGTGGTACTTGGTTTGGATCGATGGCCGACTCGTCGCCTCGGACGCCAGGCTAACCGCTTCCGGTCCGCCCCGCATCCAGGCAACCAAGGTGCGCATCCCGGACCAAGCGCCCACATCACTCGATTGCCTCGTTGGCTTGTGCGGCAAGCATGGGACCACGAGGCAGAGAGCCGTGGAAACTCGATTTCGACGACGCTTTAACGTTTGCCATTCCCAGTTAGCGCTCGCTATTCCCTAGACGTGCGCGTAGAGTTGGTTATCACCGCCCGTCCCGCGGCTCTAATGGTGACTGAGGGCAGCGAACGCTCCAGCCGAAAGAAGAGGAGCGTGGATGTCTCGAGTTCGTTTGGCGGATAGGATCGTGCCGCCGGTGATCGTTCCGCTGTTTCTTGTGCTCCTGGTATTTGCAGCGGGTGTCATGCGTGGATAGAGCAACGCAACTGCAATACTTGGTTGGCGGGGACAACGGAGCGGGCCGCATCAATCTGAGCCGCGACACGGCGGCTGCCGCCTTGAAGAAAGCGCACGAACTGCTGCGGGAGGGCTATTTGGACGTGCGGATATGCACGCCGCGAGGCCGGATCCTGCTGCCTGACGAGTTCGATCAGCTCGAAGACTGAGGGAAGGCTGTGCCGCCGCGCCGCGCCAACGGCGGGCAAACGGCCTCCGCCTCGGGCAGAAAAAAATAGGCATCAGATGATCCGTGTGATTGCTACGCTGAGAGGCACCTGGATAAGGGCGCTTCTTGTCGCCTCGGCGCTCGGCGCATTCGCGCAAGGCGCTCGCGCTGGGGAGTCGGACTGCCGCGCGATCGAAAGCACGAGCGGACGCCTCGCTTGTTACGACGCCGCGTTTCCTCCGAAGGTGAAGAAGCCCGCGACGACCGGCTACGAAGCATCGCGAGCTGCATACAAGGATCCGTTGATCGCTGAAGACGCCCGGATCGCGGCCAAACTGAAGAATATCTGTCGCGGCTGTTAAGGTAGGCAGGCGCGCAACTGCGAGTCAGGGATTGCAGTCGAAGAGCACGCCGCTGTCAGCGCGTCCCCGCCCCTCTGCAACAGCAAATCGGATTTCACGGCAACGCTGGCATTCTTTCCTGGCCAGCATCGATCTTGGCTGGAAATGCACCGAGGCGCCTATAAAGGCCACGACATGGCAAATCTCAGCAATGTCGCGCAGAAGCAGCCGAGTACGACGAGCCTACCAAGGGTCGACCGCCCCGGCGAAAGATGCAAACTTCAGGAGCTGCAGGACCGTCTTGTCTCGCTCGCTGATGACAAGCAGGAATTAGCGGACGTACCGCGACGCAGTTCATGTCGTACAGCCGGACCAATCATCATGCAATGGAGCGCACCGCCGACAGCGTCGCAGCGGGAGATCTTCAACACTGCAGGATCGGTCGGCAACCTGCTGGAGACGGCGCAGCTTCGTGGGCAGATCGCCCGATCTCTGCACAAGCAGAAGACTGACGCCAACGGCAACTAGCGTTAAAGGAGAGCGCTGCTCAAGATACGAGAACTGATGAACTCTACTTCATCGGCATGGCAGGCACAGTCCGCGGCCGACTGCGGAATCAGAAAACGTCAACGACGGGAGAACCTGCCATGCGCTTACTCATTTTCGCGTCGATGACAGACCGCATACCGTGGACAGGCTGGGACGCCCGAAGTGATCTGGCGCCAAGCCTGGATTGATCTGCCGCCGTGAGATCCGGGGTCGAACCGGGAAGTTCGTTCAGCCAAAAAAACTCGCATTGGCGCTTGTGCACCCGCACAGCCATGCATTCGTCGATGCCGTGCCTTGCGCTGCCGCCGCGGCTCAGCCTCTTTGTGAAATGGCTTCCTCTCCAGTAATGGCGCGATCCAGCGCATCGACAAGGATCTGCATCTCGACGAACCTGTTGCGTGCCCGCTCGGCCTTGTCCCGGTCGAAAGGAGCCGCCAGCACCTTTGCATGCGCGTCCCTGTCCTCGATCATGCGTTCACGGGCTTTCTTCAGCGTTTCAAGTCGTTCGCTCATTCAGGCTCCCTGATCTTTCAACCGACGAAATGGCGCCGCGCAAGCGGCAGTTAACCTTTCATCGCCTGCATTAGGGCCGAAATCCTGATGGTCGCGAAATTTGAAAACGTATCCGACACCGCGTACGGCAGAATGATCTGGTCGTTGTGCCGCATCGCCCCGCAGGTATACACGACGTTGGGAACGTATCCCTCCCGCTCCGACGGTTCGGGTCGCAGCAACGGCTCGCGAGAGCGGGCCAACACTTTCGAGGGATCGTGCTTGTCCAGCAACGCCGCCCCGATCGAGTATTTGCGCACCGGGCCGACGCCATGCGTCAGCAGCAACCACCCCTCATCGAGCTCGATAGGTGATCCGCAATTTCCGATCTGAACAAACTCCCACGGAAATTCCGGCTTCAGGATGGCCTGACCGCCGTCCCAGGTGTACAGATCGTCTGAATAGATCAGATACAGGTTCTCATTGTCCTGTCGCGCGATCATGGCATATTTGCCCGCGATCTTGCGCGGGAACAGCGCCATTCCCTTGTTGCGTGCTGCGGCGCCTCGCAAGGGCACGAACCGGAACGACATGAAATCGCGGGTCTCAAGCAGTTCTGAGCGGATCGCCCGTCCGCTATAGGCGGTGTAGGTGGCGTAGTAGGTCTGTTGGCCGCGATCGCTGAACTCGACAAAGCGGGCGTCCTCAATGCCATTCGACTGGGACTCGGTGACCGGGAAGATGACGCGCTCGCTGAGCTCTTCCTCGGGCTTGAAGACCAGTTCGACACGATCGCCGTCTGGTCCGGATGCGCGATGGCAGATCCGGGGACTCGAGGCAAGCCGCGCCGTCGGATCAACGGTTACACTGCCGTCGGCTGCGAATGTGCCGGTCCGAAACGTCAGTGACGACACGTGCCCCTCGCCGATGGCACGGAGACTGAGAATGAAGCGCAGGCCGCCCTTCGGCGCGCCCGATTGGTCGGGGTGGGGCACGATGCTTGGATTGAACAAGGCAGAGGCTTCGAACGAATACTCGTTGAGAAAATAGGCGCCAATGAGCTGGCGCTGGATCTTCGAGAAACTTCCGTGCGTGGTGAACGCGTCTTCCATTTCGTCGGCGCGAGCCTCGAACTTCTCCAGAAGGTTGCGGTGCCGGCCGAGGAAGTTCTCGAGGACCTCCGCGAGCTGGGAGGCAACGGCTTCGGGGTCGAGGGCGAGAACGCGATCGACGATATGATTTGCGCGCGTCTTGTCGGTCGGATTGAGATCGCGGGGTTCAGTCGCCGGCTTGAACGGGCGAACGATCACTCGCGCGGGGTCGGGATGCAAATAGAGCGCCTGCCGGTTCAGGAAGGTGGCCTGTGACACGGTGTGTCCTCGATCGCTAGAGCAGGAGGCAAGATTCAGGCGCCGATGGCGTGCAGGGCTGCGGGCTTGGTCTGGTCGGCGTTGACGCGCGCAAGCTGGCGAATCTCTGCGAGCCCAAGCAGATAGCACACAACCGACTCGCCGCCCCGATTTTGATTGACACGATCGGGATGCAATCCATCGTGGCAACTGCCGGTGTGCAGATCGACCAGCGGGATTGACAGGTCGTTGCCGCCGAGAAACCAGGTGAAGGCTCGGGTCGCAAGCGCCTTCCACTCGGCATCGCCGTCCGCCCGCCATGCCGCGAGGCAGCCAGCGATCGTTGCAGTCGCTTCCACGGGCTGCTGGTCAAAGGCGCGAGGAAGTTGCCGCACATCCCCGAAGCCGGCCGTGCCGACCGGCCGGAAATGCCCTGCCCGCGTCGTTTGTCGCGTCATCAGCCAGCGCAGGGACCGCAGTCCGGCGCTGAGGTATTCAGGTGTTTGCGTCGCAGCGCCCGTCATGATCAGAGCTTGCGGCAGCCGCGCGTTGTCGTAAGCCAACCCTTCCTCGAACCACACCCAGTCTGGTGTTTCGACGGAGGCCAAGCAAGACATCAACCTGCCGGCAAGAGAATGCCGAATCTTCTGGGCGTAGAAATCATCCTGAGCCACGGCGCAATAGGCGCCCAGACCCAGCAGGGTGAACGCCCACGCCCGAGGTGAACGAAAGCTCTCCACAGCCGCGAGAGCCTCAGCGAACAAGGCGGCCGCCCACTGGCGCCGCGACGGGGTTGCGTCGCTGAGCGCGGTCTCGCCGAGGGCCCAAAGCGTTCGCGCGTGACTGTCTTCGGACCCGCTGGCCTCGAGCCAGGTTCGATTGAAGCCCATGAAGTTGCGGAATCGTCCGATGTCGGGATTCCATGCATGCTGCACGAAAGCGGCGAAGCGAGCCGTCAGGACTTCCGGAAGCGGCTCCTCGCCCGGATTGTTGAGGGCGCAGGCCAGAAGCATCGCGCGAGCGTTGTCATCGACGCAATAGCCGTGCGAGCGATCGGGCACCGAGTGCACGGCGTGCTGGAACAGGCCGGTATCGTCGCACATCGACAGGAAATGACCGATTTGCATGTCCGGCCCCGCAGGACCGCGTGGCTCGAGCCCCGCTGCCTTGGAAGGCGCAATGACCTTGAGCCAGTGTCCCTGAGACGCACTCTCAAAAATCGACACGTAGTGCTCGGCGGCGCGGTCCCACGTCATGCTTCGGCTGACCGCATAGGCACGCCGGCACATCGCTTGCCGGCGAACGTCATCGGTGAGCAATTCCGCGATTTTGCTGCCGATAGCTGCCGCATCGCCGAACGGCACCAGGACCCCGCGTCCATTGGCCAACAGTTCGCGGGCATGCCAGTAAGGCGTCGAGACAACAGGCTTCCCCAATCCGAAGCTGTAGGCCAACGTTCCCGACGTCATCTGCGCCTCGTTGAGGTAGGGCGTGACATAGACGTCGCACATCGAGATGAATTCGAGCAGCGTGGGCAGATCGACGAAGCGGTCGAGAAACACAACGTGGTCCTCGACACCCAACTCGCGGACGCGCCTCATCAGTCGATTGCGATACGCCTCGCCCTCGTCTCGAATCAAGTTCGGATGCGTCGCGCCGAGCACAACATACGCCGCATCCGCTCGACGCTTCAGTATCGACGGCATGGCGTCGATCATGACTTCGATGCCCTTGTTGGGGGACAGCAGCCCGAACGTCAGAATGACCGACCTTCCGTCAAACCCGAGCCTGGCCTTCGCCGCATCGGGCGCGACAAACGGGACGTCGGGAATGCCGTGGGCTATGACTTCGATCTTGTCATCCGGCACCCGGTAGACGCTGCGAAGCAGTTCGCGGCCCTTGTTGGCCATCACGACGACCTTCGACGACGCGTCGACAATGCGCTCCATGACCGCCCGTTGCGCGGCCGTTGGACTGCCCAGCACGGTGTGGAACGTCGTCACGACAGGCATGGTGAGGCGCGACAGCAATTCGAGGACGTAGCCGCCGGCTTCGCCGCCGAAAATTCCGAATTCGTGCTGCAGACACACAGCGTCGAACCGGCCGGCGTTCAGAAAGTCTGCTGCACGTATGTAGTCTTCGATCCTGTCATCCTGGATCTCAAAAGCGACTGCCTTGGGATAATCATAGCTTTGACCGCGATCGGTCATCGCCACGATGCAGGCTTCGAGATTTCGACGCGATGTAGAGATCGCCTGCTGCAGGTCGGTCGTGAAGGTTGCGATCCCGCATCGGCGGGGCAGTGAATTGCCAATAATGGCGACGCGGCGGCGTGACGTCATGCTTGTACCTCGACAGTCTCGGCTGATTTCGGCGCGGGACCGGCGGACATGCCGGCATGTTTGGTCAGCTCTCCGGCCTCGTGCAGCAAGGCAACCACGGGATCAGGCCCCGGATAGGCCATCAGGCCGCGCAGGCCCTCCCCGCCGACCTCGATGACGGTTCGATCGCGCTCGATGAAGATCGCGTCACCGACCGACACGTCCCTCGATCCGATGCGCGCCCTGCCCTCGATTGCAAGAATCCAGGTCTCCCGATCGGCATCGAGCGCCCAATTCGAACTCGCCGGCAGGTCGATCCGTTCGATGACGAAATGCGGGCTTGTGATCAGAACAGTTCGCCCCTCTGTGAGGCGCCGTGGACCGGATTGGGCTCGAAGCGGCCCGGCGTCGGAAACGGCGACGGCGCTGTCTTCATGCAGCTCGCGCTGCCTCCCGTAGTCGAACAGGCGGAAGGTTGTGTCGCTGCGCTGCTGAATTTCAGCGAGCACGATACCGGCGCCGATGGCGTGGATCGTACCGGCGGGAACGAAGATGATGTCGCCCTTCGCGACGGGCCGCCATTGCGAGAGATCGGCGATCGATCCGTCCCTGATCGCTGCGTGCAATGCCTGCGGCGTGAGGCGCCGGTTCAGCCCGAGTGCAACCCGCGCGCCTGGCGCTGCTGCGAGAATGTACCAGGCTTCAGTCTTGCCGTTGGGCAAGCCGATTGAGTGGGCAAATTCATCGCCCGGATGAACCTGAATCGACAAGGGCTCGCTGGTGAACAGTAATTTGACCAGCAGGGCCGGGATGGGTGCATGCTCACGCGTGCGCTGGAACCACAGCTCTCCGACCAAGTCACCGGCAACGTCGATGCTACTCCATGGATGGAGATCGGCCATCCCCCACGGCTTGCGTTCAACCTGTACGGCAGCATGCTCGATAGCCACAAATTTCTCCTGACCGGTGAAGCGCATACCGGGGCGATATGCCGTTGGTCGACACTGTCCATATGATTTGGCGTGGCCAAGCGCGTCGCGGGTGTGCGCAGTTGTCGCGACGCAGTCCGCCCACGATCGGAACGGATTTCGGCGTCAGGTTGTATGCTCGCCGGACGCGTCAGACTTTGGTTGCCCAGGATGGACGAACTCCGGTCCAGGCGGGGAGCGAATCCCATTCGGCCCACCGCATCCGGCGCTCCTCATCGCCGACCCTGATAAAGACAAAAGCGGCATCATCCTTGCCGGTTTTCGAACCAACGAACATTGCCGGAGCGCCGTAGGCATCCCTGATGATCGCAGTGTTTGCCATTCCTGCCCTGCTTTCTTTTCAGACTCCATTGCCGTCACGTCACTTGGGACGGACTACCACTGAACAATCACGGCGGCAGCGATCAGCAGCGCAAAGAAGATCGGCAACAGCACCGGAGGCACCAGCCAATCGCGAAGATCAAATTTGAGGGTATCTGACATGTGACCGCCTTGTTGGTTGAGGCGGGAGCGCAACGCTCTCAGTCACCGATAACAGCCCGGGGCGCACGCGGTGATGTGTTAGATATAGTGGCTATCTGCCGAATAGCGAGCAGAATCGCAATTTTCTTTTGGACTGGACCCTGACAAGGCAGCAACGCGACGCGCTTAGCCATTTGAGCGCCAGTGCTGCACCGTCTGCTTTGCAGCCGGGCGTGGCTTCGAGCTCCGACACGTCGTTAATGGATTGACCGACGAGGCATCACTTCGATGTGCGCGGCGGTTGCGTGGGTCTACGGGCTGGAAGCCAAGAACGTGCTGTACAGCATCAGGACAACAGTCTACGGTTCAACTACGGGTGGCCATAGTCACCTTGAAGCTGTCCATGAAGCGGCGACGTCCGACGTCGCGGCTCGTCGTCGTAGCGGCAGCTAGAGTGCCATCGGAAGGCGCAATTTTTCGACCAGATGCTTTGACTAAGCGCGGATGCAAGCGGCGTCCGCGGCTGTGAACGCGCTTGTGTGCGCGACAAAGGAGATATTATGAGAATACCCGCAATCCTGCAGGGTGAGGCCCGGACTCGCTTCCTGCAAGGTATCGCTTTCGGCGCTGTTGCAGCAATGACGATCGGATTTGGTTGGGGCGGCTGGGTCACCGACGGCACTGCCAGAACCATGAACGCAACGGCAGAAAGCAACGGCCGGATGTCGATCCTGGTCCCCATGTGCGTCGCGCAGTTCACTGCGGCAGACGGCGCCGTCACCAAATTTAAGGCGGCCGGCCCATACTCAAGAGACAACGTCATCACCGAATTCGTGAAGGCGGTTGCCTCCACGAGCATGGACTATTCCTTCGCCAAGGCATGCGCAGCCGGCGTGGAAGCCGAACTCTTGAGGACGCCCACAAAGAGCTGAGTGATCGGTTCGTAGGATTGGGGATCCAGCGAACCTGGCGGCACTGATCTGCTTGTCGCGCTCTCACCTGATGTCGAGCGACGATGAGCGTGCCGAACTGACGCTGACGATGCGTCGGAAGACCCCGCAGGCGCTGGCTCTGAGAGCCCGGATCGTGCTGAGCTGTGCGGAGGGTGGTGAGAACCGGAAGTCGCGACCAAGCTGGCCTGAACCGGCGGACCGCAGGCTGTTGCGGCGTCGTTTTATGGAGAAGCGCGTCGCCGGGCTGCACGACGACCCGCGCTCCGGCGCGCCGCGCACGATTGACGAAGCCCGCATCGAAGCCGTGATCGTGAGGACGTTGGAGAGTTGCCCTGAGAGCGCCACTCATTGGAGCTCCCGCTATAGGCAGGACCAGGGCCTATTGGTGTCGGCGAGCTTTCGGGCTGCCGCCGCACCGGATGGAGACGCTCAAGCTCTCAACCGATCCGAATTTCGTGGCCAAAGTGCGCAATGTCGAGGGCCTCTACGTCTCGCGGCCGGAACCGCCGAATGTCCCGTCGATCTAAGACGTGACAAGAACTTCCACGGACATCCCAGCGAAAGCGCCAATGCTACCGACGAAGCTGCCAGACACTGGGATCGTCTGCCGGATATCGCGCGCGACCGCGACCGGGATTAGATTGAAGCCGCCGAGGCTACGATTTGTGGGGTCGAATGTGATCCAGCCAGCTCCCGGTACGAAGATCTCCGCCCACGCATGGGTTGATCCCGCACCGCTCGATCCGACGCTGTCGCGTTCGGGATTGTAAAGGTAGCCGGAGACGATTCTGGCTCCGAACCCGAGCATGCGTGCTGCTTCGCTGAACAACACCGCATAATCTCGGCAAGACCCCCAGCCACGATTCAGGGTTTCTACCGGCGTCTGGGTGCCCTCATCCTCACGGCTCTGATACCGGATAGCTTCGGAGACGCCGACGCTGAGATCCTTCAGCAGCGATAACGTGTCAGTCCGACTTCCTCGCACGAACATTTGCGCCCAATTTCGCAGGAGTCCCGCCGTGTCCGAAAACTGTGGGAGAGCCAGGGCGCCGAGATCGGTCCAGTCTTCATCAGAATAGCGGAATGGATAAGACATGGCCGAGACAGCGATATCGAACACCGGCCATTCAACTGCGTCGAGTTGAAGCTCCGTGGCGCAGGCGATCACCAGGTTGGAGGCTGTCATCTGAAACGTGGCCGTAGCGATCGCATTCCCAAACACATCGTGCGCCCACGTCAAGGCCGCATGCGGCGTTACCGTGACGCTGCTGGAAATCAACCGAAGCTCGCGGGCTTCGCGCGGACGAAGCATCAAGCGGTGCGGCAGCAGCCGAACGTGTTCGTTGAAACGATAAGTCGTCGTGTGAAGAACCTTCACCGTACTCAACGAAAGCTCCAATCGAGGAAGCCTGTGATCAGACCCTTCATCCGGTCGTCCCCTTCTGAAGTATGGCCGAATAGAACGTGCCCATGCAAATGTCGATCCAGACCGAGACCTGGACGATTGCAGTCGAGGCATCGGGCAGAACGCTGTGGTTCATCCATATGAGCGCGGTGCCTACTTTCCTGGCCTGCGGAGCATTTTCCGCTCTCTCGTTCGCCGAGATCTGCACCATTGGTTCGTGGGACGGTCGCCGGGAGTAAATGTCCCCTGACGTGTGAAATCGTTGCCAAGCAGAGGACATCGGTTCCGAAGCCCCTGATAACTGCGATCGCGGCCTGAGACCATTCTCAAAGAGACAACGGCCCTGCGGCAGCTAGAGTGCCATCTCACAGTCGGAAAAGTACGGCATAAGCGCTACCGAACTCGCTGTCGCCGATAGGTACCATCGGCTGAGCTTGATATGGGACTTGTCGCACTCAGAACAAATGCCAAAGTCAAACTAGCTCAAGCGGAGTCGAAACGAGCCAGTAGGACTGAAGCGGCCTCATCGTTCTGGAGGTCTCACCGGCCCGGCAAGGAAGTGATAGGTAGGCACCCAAGTCGTGTTCCATGTCTCAAGAGTTGCGTCGCAAACGGAACACTCAAAGCTGCTGATCTGTCCGGCGGGAGCCATGGACTCGGTTCGGCTATAGACAGCGCCGCACTTGCAGGATCGGTAAGACGAGTCAGACATGCCATCCTTATGCGCCTAAACGGCTAATTTACAAGTTACCTCACGGGCTGAAGCTAAGTCGGCAGGTAAACTGATCGCCGGAAGGTTTCGCCCATGAGGGATTGGCGTGACAAACGCTACAGGCCGTGATGACTAACCCTCCTGTTCGCTGCGGAGTCACTCGCTGAATCGACTCAGCGATCAAGCATCGCGAGCCGAAACCCTTGCGCCTTCGAGTTTCGGGCTTATGTGAAGGGCGCTAGCACTCGTTCATTGCGACTGCCAATCCCCAATAATCACAAAAAGCGAAGGAGGACGCCATGAAATTCCGTCCGCTCCACGACCGCGTTGTAATCAAGCGTATCGATGCCGAAGCGAAGACCAGCGGCGGCATCATCATTCCGGATAGCGCCAAGGAAAGGCCCTCCCAGGGCGAAGTCACGGCGATTGGCCCAGGCGGCCGGGACGAAGCTGGCAAGCTGATACCGATCGATCTGCAGGTCGGCGACCGCGTGCTGTTCGGCAAGTGGTCCGGCACTGAAGTCAAGATCGACGGCCGCGACCTGCTGATCATGAAAGAGAGCGACATCATGGGCGTTCTCACCGATCTTCCGGCCGCCAGCAAGAAGGCCGCGTAAGGGCCAGCCAGATTCCTTATCCTAAGGCGTCGTCGCAGCGGACGTCTCGAAGGATGTGGCCCGCAATCTAGATCTCAGCCCTCAAGAACGTCGCCCAATTGCGCGGCCTTTTGGGGATCTGACCAGTCAAAAACGGAGATCATCATGTCATCCAAGGAAGTTAAATTCGGCGTCGAGGCCCGCGATCGCATGCTACGCGGCGTCGACATTCTCAACAACGCGGTCAAGGTGACCCTCGGCCCCAAGGGCCGCAACGTCGTGCTCGATAAGTCGTTCGGCGCTCCCCGCGTCACCAAAGACGGCGTCACCGTCGCCAAGGAAATCGAACTCGAAGATAAGTTCGAGAACATGGGCGCCCAGATGGTGCGCGAAGTCGCTTCCAAGTCGGCCGACGCTGCTGGCGACGGCACCACCACCGCGACCGTATTGGCCGCGGCCATTATCAGAGAAGGAGCCAAGTCGGTTGCAGCCGGCATGAACCCGATGGACCTGAAGCGCGGTATCGACTTGGCTGTGGAAGCCGTTGTCGCCGACCTTGTCAAGAACTCCAAGAAGGTCACCTCGAACGAGGAGATCGCCCAGGTTGGCACGATCTCGTCTAACGGTGACGCCGAGATCGGCAAGTTTCTCTCCGACGCCATGAAGAAGGTCGGCAATGAGGGCGTCATCACGGTTGAGGAAGCCAAATCGCTCGAGACAGAACTCGAAGTCGTCGAGGGCATGCAGTTCGACCGCGGTTATATCTCCCCCTACTTCATCACCAATGCCGACAAAATGCGCGCTGAATTCGAAGACGCCTATGTCCTGATCAACGAGAAGAAGCTTTCCAACCTTAACGAGATGCTTCCGCTCTTGGAAGCAGTCGTGCAGTCCGGCAAGCCGCTGGTTATCATTGCGGAAGATGTCGAAGGCGAAGCTCTCGCCACCCTCGTGGTCAACCGTCTGCGTGGCGGCCTCAAGGTCGCGGCCGTCAAGGCGCCTGGCTTCGGCGATCGCCGCAAGGCCATGCTGCAGGACATCGCGGTTCTGACCGGTGGTCAGGCGATCTCGGAAGATCTCGGCATCAAGCTCGAGAACGTGACGCTCAACATGCTCGGTCGCGCCAAGAAGGTGATGATCGACAAGGAGAACACCACCATCGTCAGCGGCGCCGGCAAGAAAACCGACATCG
Source organism: Bradyrhizobium sp. 14AA (assembly GCF_054185205.1). Taxonomy (NCBI): domain Bacteria; kingdom Pseudomonadati; phylum Pseudomonadota; class Alphaproteobacteria; order Hyphomicrobiales; family Nitrobacteraceae; genus Bradyrhizobium; species Bradyrhizobium sp. 14AA. The sequence goes on from NZ_JAVAYM010000022.1 coordinate 75,865, forward strand.
AAGCACGCGTTCAGCAGATCAAGGCGCAGATCGAGGAAACCGCCTCGGACTACGACCGTGAGAAGCTCCAGGAACGGCTGGCCAAGCTCGCAGGCGGCGTCGCGGTGATCCGCGTCGGCGGCGCAACTGAAGTCGAGGTCAAGGAGCGCAAGGATCGCGTGGATGACGCGATGCATGCGACCCGTGCGGCGGTTGAGGAGGGCATCCTTCCCGGCGGCGGCGTCGCCCTGCTGCGCGCATCCGAGCATCTTAAGGGCCTGCGCACCAAGAACGACGACCAGAAGACGGGCGTCGAGATCGTGCGCAAGGCACTGTCCTGGCCGGCCCGCCAGATCGCGATCAATGCAGGCGAAGACGGCTCGGTTATCATTGGCAAAATTCTGGAGAAGGATCAGTACGCCTATGGCTTCGACTCGCAGACCGGCGAATATGTCAACCTGATCGCTAAAGGCATCATCGACCCGACCAAAGTCGTACGTGTAGCTATCCAGAACGCAGCGTCGGTTGCGGGGCTCTTGATCACGACCGAGGCCATGGTGGCCGAGTTGCCGAAGAAAGGCGCGGGAGGCGGTATGCCAGCTGGCGGCGGTGGCGGTATGGGTGGCATGGGCGGTATGGACTTCTAAGTCCAATCGTTTAGCCGCCATCCGATGGAAAAGCCCGGCAGCAATGCCGGGCCTCTTCAGTTCAGCTGCTCGACAGCGACGCGGCTTTGGACGAGCCGGATCAATCAAAAGCACGGATGGCATTTTGCCACTGAGCCTCATAGTGTGAATGCTGATCGAGCTTTGACCCCTTAATCAGCCGCGCCGCGGCGCTTAAGTCCTGATTTTACTACGTCGAGAATGACCCCGGGGCTGAACGGCGTCCGACTCCCCGCCGAATGACTATCGTCCTTGTCTGCGGTTTGGAGCACCCATTGCCGATCGAGTGCTGGTGATTGCAGGCCGCACTTACGTTATTGTGCGTCATCGCGCCAACATTCGATGACTACCGACTGGTGGAGAGCGGCGCCTAGGCCGAAGGCGCCAGAGCCGAAATTAAAGACGCAAATCTCGCACGGGCACTCTCCGGGATTTCGAGTGCGAAGTGGGCCGCAGTTGGCTGTTCTGAAACTCCCTGTTTCGGCCGGATGCCCTGTGTAAGCAAAAGCCGGCCGCACCGACGGGACTCGGAATTCGACCGGCGGACGAGGGCCTCGAAGATAAGCGAGATTTGACTGGAAATCCCTTTGATAGACCGACCTGGAAAACCGTGACAGTCCTAGTCAACCAGACTCACAGTTCGCTTTAAGGTACACGCGCCGCGCGGTTGGCGTCTGATTGATGAGGTGGCGCGCCGACTACCGGGCGGCCGGGTATCGCGCGGCGAAGAGGCAATCGCCGAGCGTCCGGACGGCCCGCGCGTGGGCGCGCTGGGACGCTTCAATCACCAATCACCAGGTACACGGAGTTTGAAAAGACCGGGCGCGAACTACACGTAGGCGTTGAAGGCGAAGTCGTCTTTAACGGCAGACGCTTTGTCGAAGACTGCGTTGTATTACCCCGGCTGACGGCAATCTTCCGCTGCGTTCTCAATATTCGTCGACGCACTCCAATATCGAGACGCCTGTTCGCGCTGACGCGCGCAAAATAGTTCAATATCGTAGGCTGGCGTACAGAATCGTGGAGATGGCGGAGAGAGTGGGAGTCGAACCTACGCTCCAGAGCTATGGTGCTGAGCAAACAAACCAGACGCCGTCTCCGACGAGAGACGAGGAGCCTTCGATAGTCGGACCTCTTCTCGACGTTTCATGAGAGCTTTTGTGACACAAGTCAGTTTCGGGGATCGCTCACCCGGCGCCCACTATGAAATTGCGCCATTTCTTCACCGGGCGGCGGATTCCGGCATTTCCAAACGAAGCCGCCCAAAACGGAATTTCCCTTGTAATATCAATGGCTGGGGCGGGAGGGATCGAACCTCCGAATGGCGGAATCAAAATCCGCTGCCTTACCGCTTGGCTACGCCCCAAAAGGCGACTGACGGAACGGCGGAAGAACTCACCTGCCGCAGATTCCCTTCGGTCGCAGCCGGTCTATAGGGAGCGGCGCGGCATTTCAACCGCCTGGAGGGGCAAAATACCGCTGGCCGGGGGACCGGCCGCGCCACACTCTATTATAGGCCCGGCGATGGGCCTGTTTCCGACAGGAGGCGTTCCGCCCATTGAGACCTCCCCCGTTTCATGGGAATACGGCGCCAATATCTGTTTACGGGAGTGAGCCATGACCTACCGCGCGCCGATCTCTGACATGCTGCTGTCGCTCAACCACGGCGCGGGCCTCAAGGCCGCTATGGAAGCCGGCCATTACGGCGATTTCGACGCCGACATCACCGCTGCCGTGCTGGAGGAAGCCGCCAAGTTCGCAACCGACGTGCTGGCGCCGCTCAACAAGGTCGGCGACGAGCATGGCATCAAGCTTGATGACGGCAAGGTCACGACCGCGCCGGGCTGGCCGGATGCCTACAAGCGCTGGACCGAGGGCGGCTGGAATGCGGTCTCGGGCCCCGAGGATTTCGGCGGCCAGGGCCTGCCGATCGCGATCAACGCCGCCTGCACCGAGATCTGGAGCGCCGCCAACGTCGCCTTCGGCCTTTGTCCGTTGCTGACGGCCTCGGCGATCGAGGCGCTGGACGCCCATGGCAGCGACGAGCTGAAGACGATCTATCTCGAAAAGCTCGTCTCCGGCGAATGGACCGGCACGATGCAGCTCACCGAGGCGCAGGCCGGCTCCGACGTCGGCGCGCTGCGCACCCGCGCCGAAAAGCAGGCCGACGGCACCTATCGCATCAAGGGGACGAAGATCTTCATCACCTATGGCGAGCACGACATGACCGACAACATCGTTCATTTCGTGCTGGCGCGCCTGCCCGACGCGCCGGCCGGCACCAAGGGAATCTCGCTGTTCCTCGTACCGAAGTTCATGGTCAATGCCGACGGCTCGCTGGGCGCGCGCAATGACATCTTCGCCAGCGGCGTCGAGCACAAGCTCGGCATGCACGCCTCCCCCACCTGCACCATGACCATGGGCGATCATGGCGGTGCGATCGGTTTCCTCATCGGCGAAGAGAACCAGGGCATGCGCTGCATGTTCACCATGATGAACCAGGCCCGTCTCGGCGTCGGTCTGGAGGGCGTCGGCGTCGCCGACCGCGCCTATCAGCAGGCATTGTCGTACGCACAGGAACGCAAGCAGGGCCGCGCAATCGGCAAGAAGGGCGAAGGCTCCGACGCGATCTTCGTGCATCCCGACGTCAAGCGCATGCTGATGCGGATGCGGGCGCAGACCGCCGCCGCGCGCACCATCTGCTATGCCACCGCGGTCGCGATCGACGTCTCGACCCGCGCCAAGGATCCGAAGGTGCGTGCTGATGCCGCCGCGCGCGCGGCGCTGCTGACGCCGATGGCAAAGGGCTACTCCACCGACATCGGCAACGAGGTCGCCTACCTCGGCGTGCAGGTGCATGGCGGCATGGGCTTCATCGAGGAGACCGGCGCCGCGCAGCACTATCGCGACGCCCGCATCACCGCGATCTACGAAGGCACCAACGGCATCCAGGCGATCGACCTCGTCACGCGCAAGCTCGCGGCCAATGGCGGCGCCTCGGTGTGGGCGCTGCTCGACGAGCTCGCGGCGACGGTCAAACAGGTCGAAGCGTCCAACGATCCCGCTTTCGGCACCACCGGCACCAAACTGCGCGAGGCGCTGGAGGCGTTGACGCGCACCAGCAAATGGCTGCTGGAGCGCGTTGCCTCGGCACCGAACGAGGCGCTCGCGGGCGCGACGCCGTATCTGCAGCAGTTCGGCTCGACGCTCGGCGGCTGCATGCTGGCCTCCGAAGCGCTCGCGGCCAAGGCCGACGGCACCGCGGACGCCGCGCGCTACGTCTCGCTCGCGCGCTTCTTCGCCGAGAACATCACGGTGCAGGCGGGCGCGCTCGAGCGCACCGTGACGGAGAGCGCGGAGTCGGTCGCGGCGGCGGATGCGGTGCTGCTGGGGTAACTAGTATGCTGCTGATCCCGTCATCCTGAGGTGCGAGCCATGCGACGCAAAGCGTCGCGTGGGGAGCCTGGAAGGATGCACGGCCGAGATGCAGCAGCCGGGCGTCGCCCTTCGAGAGCCGCTGAAGAAGCGGCCACCTCAGGGTGACGGTGATAGAGTGTGCGAATCTTCCAGCCTCTTCCCCGGCCGCCACAGCACGATTCCCGCGGCCACGACATCCAGCACCACGCACAGCGCAAACGCCGTCGTGTAGTTGCCGGTCAGGCTGCGCACGAGGCCAACGATGCCGGGGCCGAAGGCACTGACGATGCCGCTGATCGAGGTGCCCAATCCCATCGCGGCCGCGAAGGCGGCAGCGCCGATCTCACGCTGGATGATCAAGGGCGGGAACGTGATCATGTTGCCGATCGAGAAGCCGTAGACGGCGCAGCACAGCAGGAGCACGGTCGGGCTCCCGCTCTGCACGAGAACGAACAGCGCCGCCGCCTGGCTCGTCATCGACGCCGCGCAGGCGAGCCTGGGATCGAGCCGATCGACGAACAGGCCGAGCGACAGGCGCCCGACCACGGCCATCGCCGCCATGACGGTGACCGCGAGCCCCGCCGCAGAGCGACCGATCAGCGGTTCGAGAAAGCTCACCTGGTGGATGATGAATCCCATCTGCGCGAGCAGTGCGATCGCGATCGGCAGCACCATGGTCCAGAACGCGGCGTTGGCGAGCAGCGTCCTGCGGGAACGGGCCGGCGCGTCCGTGCCTGCCCCGGACGGAAGCGCGCCCGATGCCGAGGACGTCCTGTCGGGCCAGCCGATGAAGGTCACGACAACGGGCAACACCAGCACCACCATCGCGATCGTGACCGCGAGCATCGCGGAACGGAAGCCGATGCTGCCGGTCAACGACAGCAGCAGCGGAACGAGGATGATGCCTCCGCAGGTCGCGCCGTTGAAGGCGAGGCTGAGCGCGAGCCCGCGGCGCCGCTCGAACCATGAGTTCAGCACGGTCGCGATGACCACGGTGCCCATGCCGGTCCAGCCGACCGACATCAGCGCATAGGCGAGATAGAGCTGCCAGGGCGTCTGCATCAGCGCCAGCAGCACAGTCGAAGCGCCGAGCGCCGACAGACCGCACAGGATCAGCGACCGCAGCCCGATGCGGGCGAGCAGATCGTCGGTGAAGATGACGAGGACGGAGGTCAGGAGGAACGAGAACGTGCTGGCCGCGGAGACCAGCGTGCCCGGCCAGCCATGGGCGCGCTGCAGCTCGGCGAGATAGACGCCCTGGCCATACAGGCCGAAGCCGAACATGAAGAAGGCCATGAGGAAGCAGGCCAGCACGACACGCCAGCCTCGGTAGTGCAGCGAGGATTCGTCAACGCCCGTTGTGGCAATCATCAATCGAGCAATCGGCCAAATGGAACAAGGGTGCGATCGTGCCTTACAACCCCTGGTTTTTCAAATGAAACATTGTAGCCAATTGTTGCGGCGCGCAATCCGGCCGCGGGCACCATGCGCCCATCTCACGGAAATCGGCGGCGAAAAGCTTGAGCCAGCGCATTGGCACGCCTGCAAGATGATGTAGGCTGATGCCTGCGAGACTCGCGGGCGGCAAGCGTCGCGGCGACCGCAGGGGGCGCTCATGCCGAATGGTAATATCGTCGTCACCGAAGAGCACGGGACGCGCGTGATCACGCTGCGCCGTCCGAGCAAGAAGAACGCGATCACGCAGGACATGTATCGGGAGATGAGCCGCGCGATCGACACCGCGCAGAACAATCCCGACATCCGCTGCATGATCGTCACCGGCGGCTCCGGCGTGTTCACCGCCGGCGACGACATCGACGATTTTCTCCACGCCGACACGGCGCGGCCGGAGACGCTGTCGAACGGCGCCAAGTTTCTCTATTCGCTCGCCCTCAACACCAAGCCGATCATCGCCGCCGTTGACGGCGCGTCCATCGGCGTGGGCACCGTGATGCTGTTCCATTGCGACTACGTGCTCGCCTCGACAGCCGCGACGTTCTCCGCGCCCTACATCAAGCTCGGGCTCGTGCCGGTCGGCGCGGCCAGCCTTTTGATGCCGAACACGATGGGGTATCAGCGCGCCTTCGCGATGCTGCTGATGGGGCGGACCTTCACCGCCGCGGAGGCCCACGCCGCCGGCTTCGTCAACACCGTGGTCTCGCCGGGACACACCGAGGTCGAGGCGCGCAAGGTGGCGCGCGACATCTGCAGGCTTCCGGCCGACGCGGTCGCGACCTCGCGCAAGCTGCTGCGCACGCCGCCGGAAGAGCTCACCCGCCGCATCGACCAGGAGGCGCATCTGTTCGGCGAGCGGTTGAAATCGGACGAAGCGATTGCCGCTTTCAATGCGTTCGCGAACAGGAAGAAGCGGTAGAGGTGGCCTTCCCCCTTGCGGGACCCACAAGGGGACAAGGAATAAAGGGAGGTGTGTTCACGACAATGCTTCGTGAAATCTTCGCTTGGACCGTCTAGTCTCGGTTCCATGCGATACCGATCCATCCTTGCCGCACTCGCCCTCATCGCCACCCTCCCCGCCTCGGCGCAAACCGCCGCGCCGGTCGAGCTGCGCATCCTCGCTATCAACGATTTCCACGGCAATCTGCGCCCGACGCCGGGCGGCATTCGCATCAATGATCCCGAAGACAAGACCAGGAAGGTCATGGTGGCGGCCGGCGGCGCCGAATACATGGCGACGCTGGTGAAGCAGCTGCGCGAGGGGCGCAGGAACACGATCTTCGTCGCCGCCGGCGATTTGATCGGCGCAAGCCCCTTCCTGTCGGCGATGTTCCACGACGAGCCTTCGGTCGAGGCGCTCTCGATGATGGGACTTGCGATCACTTCGGTCGGCAATCACGAGTTCGACGAGGGCAGAACCGAGCTCTTGCGGATGCAGAACGGCGGCTGCCATCCGGTCGACGGCTGCCAGGGACCGCATCCCTTCACGGGTGCCAAATTCCACTATCTGGCGGCCTCCACCATCGAGACCGCGACCGGGAAAAGCGTGCTGCCGCCCTATGAGATCCGTGAATTCGACGGCATCCCCGTCGCCTTCATCGGGCTGACCTTGAAGGAGACCGCGGGCATCGTCTCACCGTCGGGCGTTGCCGGGCTCGAATTCCGCGACGAAGCCGAGACGGTGAACGCGCTGGTGCCGCAGCTGAAGGCGCGTGGCGTCGAGGCGATCGTGGTGTTGATCCATCAGGGCGGCGAGCCCGCCGGCGACTACAATGAATGCCCGGCGATTACGGGGCCGATCGTCGACATTGTGAAGAAGTTCGACCGTACGGTCGACGTCGTCGTCAGCGGCCACACCCACCGTGCCTATGTCTGCGACATCGACGGACGGCTGGTCACCAGCGGCGACAAATACGGCACGCTGGTCACCGCGATCGACCTCAAGCTCGATCCTGTGACCCGCGACATCGTCAGCGCCAGGGGCGAGAACGTCATCGTCGCCAATGCCTCGCTCGCCAAGGACCCCGAGCAGACCGCATTGATCGAGGCCTATGACAAGCTTTCGGCGCCGATCGCCAACCGGCCGGCCGGATCGATCACGCAGACGCTGTCGCGCATTCCGAACGAGGCCGGCGAAAGCGCGCTCGGCGACATCATTGCGGACGCGCAGCTCGCCGCGACGAAGGATGCCAGGGATGGCAGCGCTGTCATCGCGCTCACCAATCCCGGCGGCATCCGCACCGACATCGTGCCGAAGGAGAACGGCGCGGTGTCCTTTGGCGAGCTGTTCGCGAGCCAGCCGTTCCGCAACCGCCTCGTCACGTTGACGCTGACGGGCAGCCAGCTCAAGGACATGCTGGAGCAGCAATGGCTCGATCCGAAGCGGCCGCGGATTCTCCAGGTGTCGAACGGGTTCAGCTATGCCTGGGATGCGTCGAAGCCATTCGGCGAGCGCATCCTGCCCGAGAAGATGACGCTCAACGGCAGGCCGATCGAGCCTGCAAGCGGTTACCGCGTCACCCTCAACGATTACCTCGCCGTCGGCGGCGACGGTTTTACCGTCGCCAAACAGGGCGCCTCGCCGCAATATGGCGGCTATGACGCGGACGCTCAGTTCGCGTTCTTCCGGGCGCATGGACCGATCGGTCCGCTGCCGCTGAGCCGGATCCTGCGCGTGAATTGATCCGGATCAAACGGCCGGCCCCGGGACAACCCTTTGCCATTCCTGCCCAAACGCCTAGATTGGGTTTTGCATTGCGTTTTGGCGCCGGATGCGCCAAGCGACGCCGAGAGCCCGTTCCCTGTGAGGCCGACCTGATGAGCACGCTTCTTCTTTCCCACAAGGCCTGCCTCGACCACGTCACGCCGCCGGGACACCCTGAAAGGCCGGACCGCCTGCGTGCGGTGGAGGAAGCGCTGTCGCATGAGCGCTTCCAGTTCCTGGCGCGCGACCAGGCCCCGGAAGGCGATCTCGACCTCGTCACGCTGTGCCACAACGAGCATTACGTCACCGAGCTGCGCCACATCGCGCCGTCCAGCGGACAGGTCTATATCGACGGCGACACCTCGATGTCGCCGGGCACGTGGGAAGCGGTGATGCGCGGCGTCGGCGGTGCGGTCGCGGCGACCGAAGCGGTGATGAACGGCGAGCACCGCAACGCCTTCGTTGCGGTGCGCCCGCCCGGCCATCACGCCGAGATCGGCAAGCCGATGGGCTTCTGCTTCTTCGACAACGTCGCGATCGCCGCGCGCCACGCGCAACGCAAATACGGCATCAAGCGCGCAGCCATCGTCGATTTCGACGTGCATCACGGCAACGGCACGCAGGACATCTTCTGGTCGGACCCGACCGTGATGTATTGCTCGACGCACCAGATGCCGCTGTTCCCGGGCACGGGTGCGAAGAGCGAGCGCGGCGACCACGACACCATCGTCAACGCGCCGCTCGCTTCCGAGGACGGCGGGCCGGAATTCCGCTCCGCGTTCGAGAATTTGATCCTGCCGCAGCTGACGAAATTCAGCCCCGAGCTTCTCATCATCTCCGCCGGCTTCGATGCGCATTATCGCGATCCGCTGGCCTCGCTGAACCTGCGCGGGGATGATTATGCCTGGGTGACGCGCAAGCTGATGGACCTTGCCGACAAGACCGCCGGAGGCCGCGTTGTTTCGGTGCTAGAGGGCGGCTATGACCTGCAAGGACTGAAAGAATCTGTTACGGCGCATGTCGGCGCCCTGATGGGCGCCTGACGCACCGCCACATTGCGCCCGCAAAACTCTGCTTTCTCTGAAGGAAAGCGAATCGGGCAATCGGAAACGGATATGGCCGAAAACACCCAAGTCGACGTCTCCCGGCTCACCTTCGAGCGCGCGATCGAGGAACTCGAGACGATCGTGAAGCGGCTCGAGGACGGCAAGGTGCCGCTCGAGGAATCCGTGACGATCTATGAGCGCGGCGAAGCCCTGAAGCGCCGCTGCGAGGAACTGCTGCGCCAGGCCGAGGCGCGCGTGGACAAGATCACCACCGACGCCAGCGGCCAGGCGACCGGCACCGCACCGCTCGACGTGCAGTAAGGCCGACACGACCGCACGCCATTTTTGGCCGCCGCCGGCCGCATGCTCGTCATCATGCGGCAGGACCAGTCTGCATTATTTTCATGGCACGGCATGGTTCCGCCGACGCTCAGGTTCCGGAACCTGCGACTGGCTGCCTCCCCACCGGCCCGAACGGGCCGCAACGGGGCGTAAAGAGCTCTTATTTCACCGAAAAAACCTGCGAAATAACCGGGCAGGCGGGAACGGTCCGTCCCGGTCCACGATTAACCACTCTGGCCCGCGAGTTGCACCTGCATACCCGTAATCGGCCCGGCGGGTTGGCTTTGGCCCAAGCTTTGGTGTAAAGCTGCGCGGAGTGTGGCTTTTTGTAAGCCTTGCGTGGGCACCGATTACCGACGACAAGCGCTTCGAATCGCTAATGAAATTGGCTGGGACGGACGAAGCCGATCTAAGTGACAGGGATCACAGAGACTGAACCGGAGCGCACTTAAGCTCACCTAAGCTTGAAGACGGGGCGTGGCCCCATGCAGGTGGCTCCGACGGTTTTAGGACTCGCGCTGCGCCGATATTGTGCAAACCCATCGCGCACCGGAATGACCTTCCGGCGCTGACAAATTGGAAATCGCCGTGAACGCATACAGCAAGACCCCGCTTCTCGACACCATCCGGACACCGGATGACTTGCGCAAGCTCAAGATCGAGCAGGTCCGCCAGGTCGCCGACGAGCTGCGGCAGGAGACCATCGATGCCGTCTCGGTGACCGGTGGTCACTTTGGTGCGGGTCTCGGCGTGGTCGAGCTCACCACCGCGATCCATTACATCTTCGATACGCCGCGCGACCGGCTGATCTGGGACGTCGGCCACCAGGCCTATCCGCACAAGATCCTGACCGGGCGGCGCGACCGCATCCGCACCTTGCGCACCGGCGGTGGCCTCTCCGGCTTCACCAAGCGCAGCGAGAGCGACTACGATCCGTTCGGCGCGGCGCACTCCTCGACCTCGATCTCGGCCGGCCTCGGCATGGCTGTCGCGCGCGACCTCTCCGGCGGCAAGAACAACGTTATCGCTGTGATCGGTGACGGCTCGATGTCGGCGGGAATGGCCTATGAAGCCATGAACAATGCGGGCGCAATGAACTCCCGCCTGATCGTCATCCTCAACGACAACGACATGTCGATCGCGCCGCCGGTCGGTGCCATGAGCGCCTATCTGTCGCGACTCTACTCCGGCAAGACCTACCGCACGCTGCGTGAGGCGGCCAAGCAGATCAACAAGCGCCTGCCCAAGATCATTGCCAACCGCGCCAACCGCGTCGAGGAATATTCCCGCGGCTTCATGATGGACGGCGGCACGCTGTTCGAGGAGCTCGGCTTCTACTACGTCGGGCCGATCGACGGTCATAACCTCGACCATCTGCTGCCCGTGCTGAAGAACGTGCGCGACATGGAGACCGGCCCGATTCTGGTCCACGTCGTGACGCAGAAGGGCAAGGGCTACGGCCCGGCGGAAGCCTCCGCCGACAAGTACCACGCCGTCGTCAAATTCGACGTCGCCACCGGCACCCAGGCAAAAGCAAAACCGAACGCGCCGGCCTACCAGAACGTGTTCGGCCAGAGCCTCGTCAAGGAAGCACAGAAGGACGAGAAGATCGTCGCCATCACCGCGGCAATGCCGTCGGGCACCGGCGTCGACATCTTCAACAAGGCCTTCCCCGACCGCACCTTCGACGTCGGCATCGCCGAGCAGCATGCGGTGACCTTTGCCGCCGGTCTTGCGACCGAAGGCTACAAGCCGTTCTGCGCGATCTACTCGACCTTCCTGCAGCGCGGCTACGACCAGATCGTGCATGACGTCGCGATCCAGAACCTGCCCGTCCGCTTCGCCATCGACCGCGCCGGCCTCGTCGGCGCCGACGGCGCGACGCATGCGGGCTCGTTCGACAACGCCTATCTCGGCTGTCTGCCGAACATGGTGATCATGGCGGCGGCGGACGAAGCCGAGCTCGTGCACATGGTGGCGACCCAGGTTGCGATCGACGACCGCCCAAGCTCGCTGCGCTATCCGCGCGGCGAAGGCCGCGGCATCGAGATGCCCGAGGTCGGCATTCCGCTCGAGGTCGGCAAGGGTCGCATGATCCGGCAGGGCAGCAAGATCGCCCTGCTCTCGTTCGGCACGCGCCTCGCCGAATGCGAGAAGGCGGCCGACGAGCTCGCCGCCCATGGCCTTTCGACCACCATCGCGGATGCGCGCTTCATGAAGCCGCTGGACACCGAGCTGGTGCTCAAGCTCGCCCGCGACCACGAGATCCTGATCACCATCGAGGAAGGCTCGGTCGGCGGCTTCGGCTCGCATGTGGCGCAGTTCCTGACCGACCAGGGCGTGCTCGACACCGGCATGGTCAAGTTCCGCTCGATGGTGCTGCCCGACGTGTTCCAGGACCACGACACGCCGGCCGCGATGTACGGCCGCGCCGGTCTCGACGCCAAGGGCATCGTCGCCAAGGTGTTCGAAGCGCTCGGCAAGGACGTCAAGGCCGAGACGGTCAAGCTCGCCTGAGGGCGAGCTTCGACCTGCGGCGAAGCGATACCACTCCATGAAAATCTATCTGGCAGGTCCCGACGTGTTCCTGCCGGATGCGGTTGAGATCGGCCGGCAGAAGGCTGCAATCTGCGCCGCGCACGGCTTGGTCGGCCTCTATCCCCTCGACAACGTGATCGACCTCACCGCGGGCGATGCCTCGCGGCAGATCTTTTGCGGCAACGAGGCGATGATGGACGCGGCCGACGCCATTATTGCCAACCTTACGCCGTTCCGCGGCGCCGGCGCCGATCCGGGCACGGTCTACGAGCTCGGCTACATGGCCGGGCGCCGCAAGTTCTGCCTCGCCTATTCCAACGACGGTGCCGCCTATGCCGACCGCATCAGTCGCTTCATGGACGTGACCTCCGAGGACGGGCGGCTGGTCGACGCGCAGGGGCTGACGGTCGAGGATTTCGGCCTCGTCGACAACCTCATGATGATCCATGCGCTGGAGCTGCACGGCTGCCCGCTGGTGACGCCCGCCACGATGCCGATCGACGTCTGGCACGATCTGGCCGCGTTCGAGACTTGCGTCCGGATGGCAGCCGCGCGATTGATCGCTACATAAGCGACAGCCCTGTCCTGGAGAGTCGATTGTCCACTGCCCGCAAGCGCGCGGATGTTTTGCTGGTCGAGCGCGGCCTGTTCGAGAGCCGGGCACGGGCGCGCGCGGCCATCGAAGCCGGTCTCGTCACGGCCGACGACAAGCAGGTCGCAAAACCCTCGGAGACGATCGCCGAGGACGCGGTGATCCAGGCCGAGCCGGCGCACCCCTACGTCTCGCGCGGCGGCGTCAAGCTGGCGGGGGCACTGGAGAGGTACCCGATCGAGATCGAGGATCACGTCTGCCTCGACGTCGGCGCCTCCACCGGCGGCTTTACGGAAGTGCTGCTGGCCAACGGCGCGAGCCTGGTGTTCGCCATCGACGTCGGCACCAGCCAGCTGCATCCCTCGCTGCGCGGTCATTCCAAGATCGTGTCGATGGAGGAGACCGACATCCGCACCTATGACGGCAAGCGCCTGCCGGCGCGGCCCGATGTCGTCGTCATCGACGTCAGCTTCATCTCGCTCAAGACGGTGCTGCCCGTGGCGCTGTCGCTGGCCGCGGCGCCCATGAGCCTGCTGGCGCTGATCAAGCCGCAATTCGAGGCTGAGCGGAAGCACAACAAGAAGGGCATCATCCGCGACGCCGCCGTGCAGCGAGAGATCTGCGACGACATCGCGGCCTTCGCCGCCTCGCTCGGCTGCACCGACATCGAGGTGTTCCCCTCGTCCATCACGGGCGGCGACGGCAACATCGAATTCTTCCTGGGCGCGCGCCGTGGTTGAGCGCGTGAGGATCGATCACGTCGGCCATCGCGGCGACGGCGTCTGCCTCGACGCCGGCGAAGCCATCTATGTGCCCTACACGCTTCGAGGCGAGACCGTCGAGGTCGACCACGTCGCCGGCAATCATCCCGACCGCCGCAAGCTGCTGGCGGTGGATGTCGCGAGCCCCGAGCGCATCGAACCGTTCTGCCCGCATTTCGGCGTCTGCGGCGGCTGCGCGATCCAGCACTGGGCGGCCGAGCCCTATCGCGCCTGGAAGCGCAACATCGTGGTCGAGACGCTGGCGCAAGCCGGCATCGATTGCGAGGTGGCGCCGCTGGTCGACGCCCACGGCAATGGGCGCAGGCGCGTCACGCTGCACGGCCGGTTCGGCACGCATGACATCCTCAAGGTCGGCTTCTCGGCGGCGAGCTCGCACGACGTGATCCCGATCCATCGCTGCCCGATCCTCGATCCCGCGCTCGAGGGCGCGCTCGATGCAGCCTGGGCGCTTGCCGAACCGCTGACGTCGAGGATGCCGGTGACCAAGCCGCTCGACATCCAGGTCACCGCGACTGCCAACGGCCTCGACGTCGACGTGCGCGGCTCCGGCCCGCTGCCGACGCCGCTGGTCACGGCGCTGTCGCGCGTCGCCGAGCAGCATCGCCTGGCGCGGCTGACGCGGCACGGTGAGCTGGTGCTGCAACGCCTAGCGCCGACAATAAGGATGGGCCGCGCAGAGGTGACGCTGCCGCCGGGCTCGTTCCTGCAGGCGACCGTCGCAGGAGAAGAGACGCTGGCCGCGCTCGTCGCCGAACGCGTCGGCAAGGCGAAGGAGGTTCTCGATCTCTTCTGCGGCGTCGGCCCGTTCGCGTTGCGGCTCGCGGAGAAGGCGCGCGTCACGGCCCTCGACAACGACGCCGGCGCTGTCGCGGCGCTGGCAAAGGCCGCGCGCACGCCGGGCCTGAAGCCGATCAAGGCCGAGCCGCGCGACCTGTTTCGCCGTCCCTTGGTGCCGCCGGAGCTGCGCGACTTCGATGCCGTGGTGTTCGACCCGCCGCGCCAGGGCGCGCAGGCGCAGGCGCTGAAGCTCGCCGCGAGCAAGGTGCCTGTGGTGGTCGCAGTGTCCTGCAACGTCGCAACCTTCGCCCGCGATGCACGGCTGCTGATCGACGGTGGCTACACGATCGACGCAGTGGTGCCCGTCGACCAGTTCCGGCACACGCCGCATGTGGAGCTGGTGGCGCGGTTCAGGCGGTGACGGCACGCCAGCCGCGCCCCTCGATCCCTTCCAGACGGCTATGCCGACGGCTCGAATTGCGGCTGCCATCGCAACAGGTAGGACTGCAGCGAGCGCACCGCGATCGCCAGCAGGATCCCCACGAACATCATGACGAAGATGGCGACCATCATCTCGCTGGCATTGGCCCGCGCCTCCGCTTCGATGATGAGTTTGCCGAGCCCTCGCTCGGCGCCGATGAACTCGCCGACGATGACGCCGATCAGCGCAAAGGAAACGGCCGGCAGGAGCGAAGCGAACACCCAGGCGAGCGCGGAGGGGATCACCACGGTCCGTAGCACGGTGAATTCGCTGGCGCCCAGGAGACGGGCGGCCGCGATTTGGTCGCGGTCGACCGCGCGCGTTCCTTCAAAAGTGTTGAAGAACACCACGAAGAACACGACGAGCCATGCCGTCGCGATCTTGGAGAGATCACCCAGGCCGAAGATCAGGATGACCAGCGGTACCAGCGCGATGCGCGGTATCGAGTTGAGCGCCACGATGTAGGGCCCGAACACGCGGGCAAGGAAGTCCGAACGGCCGAGGATCAGGCCAGCCGCAATTCCGCTCGCTGACCCGAACAGAAAGCCCCACCAGGTATTCTTCAGCGTGACCAGCGTGGCGAGCCACAGATTGTTGTCGTTACCCTTGATGCAGGCGGCGAAGCCCGCGGTATCGGCGAAACAACCAAGCCGCAGAAAACTCTGCCAGATCAGCGACGGCTTGGCGACGAAATAAGGATCGAGGATTTTTGGCACGTAAGCCTTCGGCAGCAGCGCCTTGCTCCATTCAAAGCCCCACTGCCAGACGACGAGCACGGCCGCGAGAATGGCCAACTGCCAGAACAGGATCATGGTGCGGCTTTTGGCCATGGTCAGTCAGCCCTGGTGCGGCGGAATTCCTCGCCGAGTGAATGCCAGATGTGGGAATAGAGGCGGCCGAATTCGGCGGTCTCCCGCACGGCTACGGGATCGCGGGGCCGCGGAATGGCGACGTCGAAATCTTCCTTGAGCCGCCCGGGCCGCGCCGAGAGCAGGATGATGCGGCTTGCGAGCGTCAGCGCCTCGCCGAGATCGTGCGTCACGAACAGCACGGTCTGCCGCTCGCGCTCCCAGATCTCCAGCAGCGTCTTGTGCATCTCCAGCTTGGTATGGGTGTCAAGTGCGCCGAACGGCTCGTCCATCAGGAGGATCTCCGGCTCCAGAATCAGCGTGCGCATCAAGGCGACGCGCTGGCGCATTCCGCCGGACAACATGCGCGGGAAGCTTTGCGCAAATCCAGAGAGCCCGGCCTTCTCGACTGCCGAAGCGACGCGGCCAGCGCGCTCGGTCTTCGGCAGCCCCGCGATCTCCAGCCCATAGCCGATGTTCTGCTCCACGGTGCGCCAGGGAAACAGCGTGTCCCGCTGGAAGACGTAGCCGACCCTGGGGTTGACCTTGCCGGTCTCGACGGTGTCGTCGTCGATGAGAATTCGTCCGCCGGAGCGCGGCAATAGTCCCGCGACCATGTTGAGGATAGTGCTCTTGCCGCAGCCGGATGGACCGAGCAGCGCGACGAATTCGCCCTGCTTGACCTCGAAAGACACGTCATCGACCGCCACGAATTCGCGGCCCGTCGCGCTGAAGCGTTTGGCGAGCCCTTGCACGGCGACGCGCGTGCGCGCCGCCGCCGTGTCATCGTCGTTACTCTCTCGCGCGCGGCCCGGGCTGGGTGCGGCCATCATTTGTATTTCGCCCTGGCCGCCTGGAGGAAGCTCATGTCGACGACATGCTCGTATTTGGTCTCGGGAATATCCGTGCCCTTGCGGTACCAGGGCTTGGCGCCGCGTTCGAACGATGCCTTGTCGATGACACCGTCATAGGCCCAGGTCGACTTGTCGAAGCCGAGCTCGGCACTGACCGCGTCGGGGTCGATGCCCGAAAAGTATTTCGGCGCAACCAGCGCCTGCACCTCGGCGAGCGGCGCCGCCTTCACGAAGGCCATCGCGCGATAAATCGCGCTCACATAGGCCTGCACCATCGCCTTGTCCTGCTCGACCGTGTCCTGAAGCGTGTAGATCACGAGGACAGGCAACGTTCCGCCGAAGTCCTTGTCGAACACGCCGGGTTTGGATGTGTCGTAAATCGTCCTGCCAAAGCCCTTCTTTTCGACCTCCACGATCCAGCTCGGCGGCGCCATGATGGCGTCGAACTGCTTGGTCTGGAGCGAGGGGAACATCGTGTTGGGCCCCCCGCCTGCGACCCAGTTCACCTTCTCGCCGAGCCCGCGCGCCTCGAACACATAGGTGCCGAACACCCAGGTGCCCGAGCCGATGGCGGTGGCGGCGACGATTGGCTTGGCGCCGTCCGCGCGCTTGTAGTCCGCGAGCTTCTCGACCGAATTGATGCCGCTGTCGTGGAGGTCCTGCCGGACCATGATGTTGGCGTAGGAACACACCATCTCGGTGGCGAGCAGTATCTTGCAGGGCTTGCCACGCGCGCCGAGCTGGAGCGGGTGGCTGGCATCGCCGTGCGCGAACAGCACCTGCCCTGCCGCCAGCGCCTGGCGGCCGAACGTCCCGGAATTGCCGGTGACGAGCTTGGAATCGAGCCCTTCCTCCTTGAAGTACCCCTTCAGCTCCGCAATCATGCCGATGGCGTAGACCGGCGACACCGGTCCGAATGCAAGCGAAACTTGCTTGCTCTGCGCGCTCGATCGTCCCGGCAGCAGCGATGTGCCGGCCAGCGCGGAGCCCGCGATCAGCGCCTGGCGCCTGGTAATGCTCATGTGCTCCTCCTCCCTGTTTTTGTCCGATTGCGCCGATCGTCAGGACGGCGCGACCTTGATCGTCCCTGCCTGTCGCAGCGTTTCGATCTCGTCCGGGGCCATCCCGATTTCGCTCAGGATCTCGCCGCTGTGCTCACCGATCTCAGGCGGATCGTAGCGGTTAGGCAGGCGCCGGCCGTCCATGGAAATCGGCAGTAGCGGCGTCTTTGCCCCGCTGCCGTCGGGTAGCCGAATGTCGGTCAGGCCGCCCGACTGGTTGAGGTGCGGGTCATCGAAGAGATCGCCGGGCTTGTTCACCGGGGCGTAGGGCAGATCAAGCTGCTCGAGGCGCGCGGCGAGATCGACCTTGTCCCACTGCTTGAAGATCTCGGCGATTTCGGGGATCAGCCAGCCGCGATGATCGACGCGGTCGTTGCTCGTTGCAAAGCGCGGATCAATGAGCCAGGCTTCTCGATCGAAAGCGCGGCAGAACGCCTCCCATTGCTCCTCACCGACGATGGTGACGAACAGCTTCGAACCGTCCCGCGTGTCGAAGAGATCGTAAACCGGCCACGGACTGTCCTTGATCGAATAGGGAATCGAGGGCTGGCCGCTGACCACTTCGCACATCATCGCCTGCGCCATCAGGAACACGTTGTTCTCGTAGAGCGCACTCTGGATATAGCGACCATGGCCGGTCCGCTGCCGCTCGGCGAGCGCAGCCTGGATTGCGATCACGCCGAACATGCCGCCCATGATATCGTTGACCGAGGCGCCGGCGCGCATCGGCCGGTCGGGCAAGCCGGTCATGTAAGCGAGGCCGCCCATCATCTGCACGACCTCGTCAAGCGCGAGGCGGTTCTCGTAAGGCCCGGGCAAATAGCCCTTCAGCGAGCAATAGATCAGGCGTGGCGCAAAGGCAGCGACAGTCTCGTAGTCCAGGCCGATCCGCTTCAACAGGCCGGGCCTGAAATTCTCGATGAAGACGTCGCTGTTCTCGATCAGCCGGCGAGCGACGCCCTGGCCTTCCGCGGTCGACGTGTCCAGCGCAATGCTGCGCTTGTTGCGGCTGTAGGTGGCGAAAAAGCCGGCGGCCGGCCCCTTGAAATACCGGGTGCGGTCTCCCTTCGGCGGCTCGACCTTGATCACGTCGGCGCCGAGATCGGCGAGGATCAAACCACAGCTCGGCCCCATCACCATCTGGCTGAACTCGACGACGCGAATGCCCGCGAGCGGACGAAGCTCCGCGGCCGTCTGGCCGGCAGCCGACGTCATGCCGCCCTCCGCAGAATCTTGGGGATGCCGGCTTCGTGCAGATGTCCCGTCAGATGTTTTGCCGGGATATGACGGGCGAGGATCTCGCGGGTCTGCATCAGGCGGTCGAGGTCGATGCCGGTGGAAAGCCCCATGCGTTCCAGCATGAACACGAGATCCTCGGTGACGATGTTGCCGCGCGCACCGGGCGCAAAGGGGCAGCCGCCCAACCCGGACACCGCTGCGTCGAAACGGCGGATGCCGGCTTCGAGGCCGGCGACGGCATTGGCAAGGCCTGCGCCGAGCGTGTCGTGCAGATGCAGCCGCAACGTCATCTGCGATCCGACCTCGTGCCGCACGGCGGCCACGACCTGCCCGATCAGCTTTGGGGTCGCGTAGCCGACGGTGTCGGCAAGCCCGATCTCGTCGGCGCGGGCCTCGGCAAAAGCGCGCGCCACCCTGCACACGGCCGCTTCACTGACCTCGCCTTCCAGCGAGCAGCCAAAGGAGGTCGAGATCGCGCCCATCAGCTGCGGCCGCTGGTCCACCGGACGGGCGTCAATCGCGGCGCGGACTGCGCGAAACCCCTCGAATTGCTCTTCGACCGAACGGCGCACATTGGCGCGGTTGTGCGTTTCACTGGCGGAGATCACGAAGTAGATGGCGTTGACACCGGCGGCGATGGCGCGCTCGGCGCCCCTTACGTTCGGCACCAGCGCACCAATGGTTGCCGACTTGTGTGTGAGCGCATGCGCCATCACGGCATCGACGTCGGCGAATTGCGGCACGACCTTCGGCGGCACGAACGATCCGGCATCGATCTCGCGCACGCCGGCCGCGGCGATCGTGTCGATCAGCGCGCATTTGGCTTCAGTCGGAACGAAGATGTCGAGATTCTGCAGGCCATCGCGGGCAGCGGCCTCGCAAATATGGATATCCGGCACGCGGGCCATCGGGCTCTCCCTGCTTAATTGTATATTGTTGCATCAAAGAACAATCTATGGGACAGTCTGTCAAGACCCAATCTTTGCGTGCATAGCAATGACCACCTCTGACAGTTCCCGACAGGCCGCCGCTAAGAACAGCGGTTCCGAGCGTGCCGAGCACCTCGCCGGCTTGATCATGGCGCTCGCCCGGCGCGACGGCATGAAGGCCGGCGATCGCCTGATCGAACAAAGGCTTGCGGACGCGCTGGATCTTTCGCGTGCGCCGATCCGGCTCGGCCTGAAGGCTCTGGAAGCGGCGGGGCTGGCGCGCGGCGAACCGCACCGCGGCTTCGTGCTGGCCAAGAATCCGACAAGCGGCGCAGCCCAGCCGGCATTGGCGGCAGTCAGGCGCAGCGAGCAGGTGTATGCGACCATCGCCAGCGACGTGCTCGCAAGCCGCCTCTCGGCGGACGTCACCGAGGCGGAGCTGATGCGACGCTATGATCTGAGCCGGGCCGAGCTGCAACGGTTGCTCGACCGCATTGCGGCCGAGGGATGGATCGCTCGTCTGCCGGGCTATGGCTGGCGCTTCGCGGAGACTCTATCCAGCCCCGAAGCACTGGCCAAGGCGACGGCGTTTCGGGCGGTCATCGAGCCGGCGGCAATCGCGCAGCCCGACTTCATGTTGCCGGAGGAGGTGATTGCACGCTTGCGCGAGCGCCAGCTACGCATTCTGGAAGGCGAACTTGAAAAGATGACGATCAGCGAGGTCTTTCACTCCGGCTGCGAATTCCATGAGGAGATCATCCGCGGCGCCGGCAATCCCTTCTTTCTTGAGGCGCTCAGGCGCGTGAACTCGATCAGACGCCTGTTCGCCTACCGCAGCTTCGCCGATCGCGATGGCATGCGGCGACACGTGCGCGAGCACTTGCGCCTGCTCGACGTCCTGGAAACGCGGCGTTACGCCGAAGCGGCGGAACTGATGGCCAAGCACCTGCAACGTCCGCTGGTGGCTGGCTTGTCGTGATGGCTGTGACGCGGTGCCCCTCAGCGCCGCAGCCCGCTCAATGCCGGCGATTCACCGGGTAGCATGTTCGATCTGATGTCGCTGTCCATGCGGCCGGAATCCTGCTGGGTGAAACCGGCGCCGAACGACAGGCTGAGGTTGGAGGTCGGCTTGAACTCGACACCCGCGAATGCGCCGTAACCGGGCGAAACGCCGGAGGTCAGCGGCGCAAGCGAGCTGCCGATGCCGCCATTGTATTTCAGCGTATCGAAGCCGGCAAAGAACGTGACGGGCATGCCGCCCGCAGTCTTGGTGTTGTAGCCGAACTGCGTGCCGTCATAAGAGAGCGCACTGAAGTTGCCGGCCGGCGCGGGCTGGCTGAGGCCGCTCATGCCAAGATTGCCGTGTTGGCTCCCGACGAAGAAACCGGGACGGAAATCGTAGCCTCCGCCCGCATCGCCGCCATTGAAGCTCGGAAAATTGCCGTAGCCCTCCGAGCTCTGGACGGCGTTGCCGCCGGAGCCGAAAGGCCCACCCGGGATCCAATACTGCAAGGGCGCCACTTGCGCATGCGCGGGGATTCCGCCGAGGCAGAGCACCGCGAAAATGGCTGCAAGACCGCATGAACGTGGAAGACCGGGCATTCAGGTAACCGTCAGGAAAGCTCATAAATTATACGCGCCGGACCGTGCGAATGCCAGCGATGCAATGCCGCCGATCGCGCCATCCAGTTCCCGGGATCGCCTCGTCCTGACGCGTTGAACCTCCCTCGCCCCGGATTGACCCATTTAAAGGACGTGCAAGCCGGGCCGTCGCCTTGATCGCGATGGCGTGAAGCAGTCCCGTAACGCGCAATTGCGCAGACCTTTGAAAATGCCAGACACTGGATGGAGGCTGTCATGGAGGTCAATTCCGACAGGTTGAATGCCTTTATGGGCAAGATGATCACCGAGGTCGGGGCGGCGATGAACGCATCGCTGGTCCTGCTCGGCGACAAGCTCGGCCTCTACCGCGCCCTCGCCGCCAAGGGGCCCATGAGCTCCGCGGAGCTGGCGAGCGCGACCGGAACGGCGGAGCGTTATGTCCGCGAATGGCTCTCAAGCCAGGCGGCATCCGGCTACGTCGAATATGATGCCGCTTCGGGAAAATTCTCGATGCTGCCGGAGCAGGCGATGGCGCTTGCCGACCAGGATAGCCCGGTGTTCCTCGGCGCGGTCGGCAATGTCATTGCCGCGGCATTTCTCGACGAACCGAAGGTCACGGACGCGTTCAGAAGCGGCAAGGGTGTCGGCTGGAACCGGCGCAGCGAGTGCCTGTTCTGCGGCACGGCCCGCTTCTTCCGGACCGGCTACATGCATCATCTGGTGCAGGAATGGCTGCCCGCGCTCGACGGCGTCGTGGACAAGCTGAAGCGCGGCGCCAAGGTCGCCGACGTCGGCTGCGGACACGGGGTCTCGACCCGGCTGATGGCGGAGGCCTTTCCCAACTCCCGCTTTTACGGCTTCGACTATCACGAGGGCTCGATCGAGGCGGCGCGAAAGGCGGCAGCTGAAGCAAAGCTGGGCGACCGTGTCACCTTCGCGGTGCACTCGGCCAAGTCCTATCCGGCCGAGGGATACGATCTCGTCTGCTTCTTCGATTGCCTGCACGACATGGGCGATCCCGTCGGCGCCATCAGCCATGTGCGGAAATCCATGGCCAATGACGGCACCTGCATGCTGGTCGAGCCGTTCGCCGGCGACCGCCTCGAGGACAATCTCAACCCGGTCGGGCGCGTCTACTACGCCGCGTCCACCATGATCTGCACGCCGGCCTCGCTCGATCAGGAGGTCGGCCTCGCGCTCGGCGCTCAGGCCGGCGAGGCAAGGCTGCGCAAGGTCGCCGCCGAAGGTGGCCTGTCGCGCTTCCGCCGCGCCGCCGAAACGCCCTTCAACCTGATCCTGGAGGCACGGGTCTGATCTCCATCACGCACCGGGAGCGTCGACACGGCATACGGCCATGCCAATGCCGCAGCCTCGCCCGGCGCTGACATCCTTGCCATGGTCGCATCGCAACGTAAGCTTGCGATCGAACGAGGCGGCGTGAGTCCGCCGCAATGGGAGGATGACGATGAAATATCTCGGCCTGGCGCTGGCTGCGCTGTTCGCTGTAACGGTCTCCGGCGTCGGCCGCGCAGCCGAGCCGACCCGCTTCGCGCCGCTGAAGGCCGACGAACTCACGCCGCCCCAGAAGGAATGGGCGGACGCGATCGCGGTGCCGCCGCGCAACGCCAAATTCGTCAACCCGCCCTACCGCGCCTATATCCGCAACCCCGAGCTGGCGCCAAAGCTCTCGGCGATGTCGGACTATCTGCGCTGGAATTCGTCGCTGCCGGCGCGCCTCAGCGAATTCGCCATCCTGATCACCGCACGGCAGTGGACGGCGCAATATGAATGGTTCGCGCATTATCCGCTCGCGATGAAAGCCGGGCTCGACCCTGATGTCGCCAAGGACGTCGCGAACGGTGTGCGGCCGAAGGCGATGAAGGACGATGAAGCCGCCCTGTACGACCTCGCGATGGCACTCTATCGCGACAGGAAGGTCACCGACGACGTCTACCGCGCCGCGCAGCAGAAATTCGGCGAGCGCGGCATCATGGATATCATCGGCCTGATCGGCTATTACGACCTGGTCTCGATGACGCTGATCACGATGCAGGCCGAAGCGCCGAACGACAGCGTGCCCCCGCTGCCGCCGCTTGCCGCGAAATAGTGGCGCCATGGAGACCCCGGTGACATCTGACAATCCCGTCGCTTACGAACTCGTCGGCAACGTCGCCCGCATCACGCTGCGTCGGCCGCCGGTCAACGCGCTGAGCCTCGAGGTCATCCGCGCGGTGGTGGGCGCGTTCCAACGTGCTGCCGACGACGATGCGCGCGTCGTCGTCCTGGCGAGCGCAATTGCAAAGCGCTTTTCGGCGGGCCTCGACCTCGACATCCTGCTCGGCAAATCCGGCACCCAGATCCGCGAATTCCTCCAGGCGCTCTATATCGACCTCTACGATGCCCAGTACGGGCTCGGAAAACCCTCGATCGCCGCGGTTGGCGGCGCGGCGCGGGGCGGCGGCATGACCATGGCGGTGTCCTGCGACGTGGTGCTGGCATCCGAGAGCGCGACGTTCGGCTATCCCGAGATCGACGTCGGCGTCATTCCCGCGATCCACTACGCGCATCTGCCGCGCATCGTCGGACGTCACCGCGCATTCGAGCTGCTGTTCACCGGCCGCGTCTTCAGCGCCACGGAAGCACGCGAGCTCGGCGTGGTGAACCGCGTCGTCGCGGATGCGGAGCTCGAGGCCGAGGTCGGCAAGCTCGCTGCGCAGTTCGCCGGTAAATCGGCCGCAGTGCTGCGGATGGGCCGCGCCGCTTTCATGCGCCAGATCGATCTCGACTACCGGCGCAGCATTGCAAGCGCCGTCGACGATTTCTGCAACGTTGCGACGTCTGACGAGGCCCAGGAAGGATTGAGGGCGTTCGTGGAGAAGCGGGCGCCAAAATGGTGAGGACGGCTTGCCGCGCCGAGAGGCGTGCGTTCAGGCGGTCTTGTCGACGGACGACGAGGTATCCGCCGGCGGATATTTCGTCACGGGCACCATGAAGGACTTGGTGCCGACCTGGTAGATGATCTTGCCGTTCTGCCCGTCGTCGGTCGAGATCTGCGCCTGGCCGAACATGATGACGTTCTTGTAGACGTAGCCGGTGCCCTGGCGGGTGATGCCGTCGGTGGTGACGCTGACCTGCGCTTCCTTGCCGTCGACGGAGAGCACCTTGAAGCTCGCGCTCTTGCCATTGTCGCTGGAATAGCCGCCCCAGCTTCCCATGAGACGGCTGTCGGAGGCCGGCGGCGCCTGCTTCTCGAGATTGGCGGTCTGCTTGCCGGCGCCTCCCACGGAGAACAGGAGCACCATGTTCTTGCCGTCCTTGGTGCCGACCGTGACCCCGCCAAAGGTGATCAACGAGCCCTGGACCTCGCCAAAGCCGCGTTCGGTGTGCCCGTTATGAGTGTACTCGACCTGTGCCCGAGCACCACGGATGTTCACGACCTTGAAGCTGACGTCCTGGTTGTTGCCCACCCAATTGCCCTTCCAGTCACCGACCAGAGCACTCTGGTGATACACCCGCTCGTTGGCGGGAGAAATCTGGCTGGTGCTCGATGTGACGATGGCCATTGGATTGCTCGGGAACGGGTCTGACGACCCCGCTTTCACTCGCTCCGGCAATGTCATGATGCCGGCCGGAACGAACAGAAACTATCCGATTAGGGCCATGCACCGGTTAACGAGCCGTTAAACCCGACCACCCGCTGAGGCGGGCAAAAGGTCTCAGCCGGGATCTAGCGCCCCCAGCGGTCCGACCAGATCTTCTCGCCGATCAGGCAGTTGACGCGCGGCTCCTTGTCTTTGTCGGCAACGCGCACCACGGGACGCTCCGGCGTGCGGCCCGCGACCTCCATCAGCAGCTTGGTGCGGATCGCTTCCTTGAACTTCTCACGGTCCTTGATCGAGATGACGAAGGAGCCGGGACCGCCGACCACGCAGTCCTCGTAATAGAGGTCGAGATTGTCGATATCCATGGTCGAATAGGACGGCTCCTTGACCATGATCGGCAGGCCGTTGATGACGATGCCCTTCTCAAGCGCGGCGTCGCGCGCCACCGTGACCGGGCCGCCATTGTTGTTGGGGCCGTCGCCGGAAATGTCGATGACGCGGCGCAGACCCCGATACGGATCCTCGTCGAACAGCGGCATCGCGAACGAGATCGCGCCGGAGATCGAGGTGCGCGAGGCACGCCGGATCGGCGTCTTCATGATCTCGGCGGCGACCGCGTCCGCGGTCTCCGGTCCGTCGACCAAGCGCCAGGGAATGATGATCTTCTGGTCGGTGGAGGCCGCCCATTCGAAATAGGTCACCGCGATCCGGCCGTTCGGCCCCATCTTCAGCGCCTGCAGGAATTCCTTCGACTGGATCGCCTGCGCGTAACCCTCGCGCTGGATCGCAAGCTCGTCCATGTCCATGGAGTAGGAGACGTCGACCGCGAGGATCAATTCGACATCGACTGTCTGCGCGTCCCCGTCGGCCGCCAGCCGCTGCCGGCTTGTAGGCGATTCAAATTTGGGTCCTGGTGCCGCGATGCCCGCGACGTCCCCTCCGGCGAACATGCCGGCCACCAGCACAGCCCCGATCGAGAACAGCACGCGCATCGCAGCCTCCCGTCGTATGACGCGATGGTGACATGCAATCGCCTTGCCGCAAAGGGCGAAGATCGCCTGCGCTTCACATTCGAGTTAGAGATTTGCGTTGCTTAACGCAAAGCTGCCGCCGTGTTGCCGCGCTCGCGCCGCTGGACAGGCGCGAGCGCTGACGCCGTCGTGCCGCGTCTCGTGCAGCGCGGCCGGAACGCCGAGCCACTGGACAGAGCGCCCCGCCCACTTGTCCGGCGCGATTTCCATGCTAGGCTGGCCGCACAGATGGGGATGGAGTCCCCCGACAACCGCCCGGCGGTCGATGATCGCAGTGGGCTGATGACTCCTGCTCGAGGAGGGGCAATCTCGAAGCCTCTGCCTTTGGCGGGAGCATGGACAAACCCGCCGATGGCGGGTTTTTTGTTGCCTGGTGACGAAGGCAGAAGGCGGCCGTGAAGGCCAAGGAGAAGTTCACGGCGTGACGACGACGACACCGAATGCTGCACGTCGCGGGCTGCCCAGGGGGATCTGGGTGCTCGGCTTCGTCTCCATGCTGATGGACATCTCCTCCGAGATGATCCACGCGCTGCTGCCGGTCTATCTCGTCACCGTGCTCGGCGCCTCGACGCTGACTGTCGGCTTCATCGAGGGCATTGCGGAGGCGACGGCCTCGATCACGAAGATCTTTTCCGGCGCGCTGTCGGACTGGCTCGGCCGCCGCAAGCTGCTCGCCGCGCTCGGATATGGGCTGGCCGCCTTCACCAAGCCGCTGTTCCCGCTCGCGCCCAGCGTCGGATGGCTGGTGGCGGCGCGCTTCATCGACCGCATCGGCAAGGGCATCCGCGGCGCGCCGCGCGATGCGCTGATCGCCGACATCGCGCCCACGGGCCTGCGCGGCGCCAGCTTCGGCCTGCGGCAGTCGCTCGACACCATCGGCGCCTTCGTCGGGCCGCTCGTCGCGATCGGCCTGATGTGGTGGACGGCGGACAATTTTGCCCTGGTGTTCTGGGTCGCCGTGCTGCCGGCGTTCCTGTCGTTCGGATTGATTGCGTTCGCCGTGAACGAGCCGGAGCCGGACCCGAGTCGCGAGCCTGCGAAGAACCCGCTCAACGTTGCCGCGATGCGGCAGCTCGGTTCCATGTACTGGCGTGTCGTGGCGGTCGGCATCGTGTTCACGCTTGCGCGTTTCAGCGAGGCTTTTCTGATCCTGCGCGCCCAGAACATCGGGCTGAATGCGATGTGGGTGCCGGCGGTGCTGGTGCTGATGAACATCGTCTACGCGCTGTCGGCCTATCCGGCCGGCGTGCTGTCGGACCGGATCAATCGTAGCGGCCTGCTCGCGCTCGGCCTCGTGTTCCTTGCGGGTGCCGATCTCGCGCTCGCGCTGCTGCCGAGCCTCGGAGGCCTCGCACTCGGGGTCGTGCTGTGGGGGCTGCATATGGGGCTGACGCAAGGCCTGCTCTCGGCCCTCGTCGCCGACGCCGCGCCGCCAAGCCTGCGCGGCACCGCCTTCGGCTATTTCAACCTGTTCACCGGCCTTGCCTTGCTGGCCGCGAGCGTGATCGCCGGCGCGCTGTGGGACGCCTATGGTCCGATGGGCACGTTCCTGGCCGGGCTCGGCTTCGCGCTGGTCGCGCTCATGGGGCTATTGGCCGTCGGCAACGGTCTGGCAACGGAGGACAAGTGATGGCGGGGGGCTGCTCATCGTGCTGAGCGGAGTGTTTGCAATCGTGATCGGCAGCGTGCTCGGCGGCTGCGCTCGCTATTTCGTGTCCGGCGCAATCGCGCGGCGGCTGGGCGAGACGTTTCCGTGGGGCACGATGACCATCAATGTCACCGGCGCCTTCCTGATCGGCATCTTTGGCGCGCTGGCAACCCATCCCGGCTCGGCCTTCGCCTCGCCGAATCCGTGGCTGTTCGCGGTGACCGGATTTCTCGGCTGCTACACCACGGTGTCCTCGTTCAGCCTGCAAACGCTGACGCTCGCTCGCAATGGCGAGCCGATGCACGCACTCGGCAACGTCGTGGCCTCGGTCGGGCTGTGCCTTGCCGCCGTCAGTTGCGGCTTCCTCCTCGCGGACAGCCTGGGAGGATAGAGGCAGATGAATTCCCCCTCCTCTGCCGAGCGCTGGCGCGCTGCGATGCTCTACGCCTGGGTTGCTGCCGGCAGCATCGTCGGCGGGCTGACACGTTATCTCGTCGGTCTCGCGCTCGACACCGGGCCGGGCTTCCCTGTCGCGACGCTCTTCATCAATGCCACGGGCTCGCTGATCATCGGCTTCTACGCGACGCTGACCGGACCCGACGGCCGCCTGCTGGCGCGGCCCGAGCACCGGCAATTCGTCATGACCGGGTTCTGCGGCGGCTACACCACCTTTTCGACCTTCAGCCTGGAGACCTTCCGCCTGTTTCACGGCGGCATGAAATACACGGCGCTCGGCTATATCGCGGCATCAGTCGCCTGCTGGCTGGTGTCGGTGTGGGCAGGGCATATGATGGCGAGCCGCTACAACCGCTTGACGAGGAGCTGACCATGCAAATTCCCAATCAGGCTGTCTCGCTCCGCATCTTCATCGGCGAGAGCGATCATTTCCAGGGCAAGCCGCTTTATGAAGCGATCGTGATGACGGCGCGCGAGCGGCACCTTGCCGGCGCCACCGTGCTGCGCGGCCCCATGGGCTTCGGCAAGTCGAGCCGGCTGCATACGTCGAAGATCCTGCGGCTTTCGGAAGACCTGCCGCTGTTGATCGAGATCGTCGACAGCGAGGACAACATCAACGCATTCCTGCCCATCCTGGATGGCATGATGTCGAGCGGGCTGATCACCTTGGAGAAGGTGCAGGTCCTGCAATATGGTGCGAAGGCCGCAGGCTGATCGCCGCGGCAGGACCCCGAGCGCGCCGTGTCCGGGAGGCGGAATGAACAACACTGTCACCAAGCCGAAGACGCGGATCAAGACCAAGGTCGAACGGCCGAAGCTGCACAAGGTCATCCTGATCAACGACGACTACACGCCGCGCGAATTCGTCACCATGATCCTCAAGGCCGAGTTCCGCATGACCGAGGATCAGGCCTACAAGGTGATGATTACCGCGCACAAGCTGGGCGCCTGCGTCGTCGCCGTGTTCACCAGGGACGTCGCCGAGACCAAGGCCACGCGCGCCACCGATGCCGGCCGCGCCAAGGGCTATCCGCTGCTGTTCACGACCGAGCCGGAAGAATAACGGCGCCGCCTGCCCGCTTCGGGCCAATTTTACCGATCCGCGCTACCGCAGGTTTAATCTCCTGTGTCACCACGGCGCGATGACAGTCGCACTGCGCAAACAGCTCGAGCTCAAGCCGGCCCGCCACGAGACCTCGTTCGGTCCGGTCAAGCTCCTGCATGCCCTGCCCTGGCTGATCCTGGCGGCGGCGATGCGGGTGATCGCGTTCGGCGGCGGCGGCGTGGCGCTGCCGGCCATCATCATTGCCGACATTTCGGTGCTGCTGGCTTTCTTTGCGACGGCGCAACAATCGATTGAGGCGGCGGGCGGCCAATCCTCGCTCGGCACGCTGACATTGGGCGAGCAGTTCAAGCTCTCCTTCTCCATCCTGTGGCGGATCATGCTCGTGATGATCGCGGCGGCGCTCAGCGCCGCAGCAGCCGGCTATGAGGCTTCGTATCATCTGATGGCGGGCCTCGACGGCATGGCGTTCGACCAGTTCACCCATCCCGGTCGATTCTGGAGCGCATGGATCGCTGCCATCGTGCTGCTCATGATCGTCCGAGCCGAGCGCGACGACGGCAAGGTCGACCTGTTTGCCGCGATCGGCGAATTCGCACGGCGCGGACTGTGGCTCGGCGCCGCCGTCATCGTGCTCGGCGTCGTCAACGTCGGCCTCGCCTATGGACAGGAAGCGGTGCGCACCGCGATCTGGAATTTCTGGCAGACCTCGTCTGCGACGCAGTTCACCAAGAACCTGATCTATTTCGTCTTCATCTTCAGCTTCGCCATGCTGCGGCTGTGGATCACCTTGAGCGTCCTGACCCTCGGCCTGAAGCAATCTTATGTTCGCGACGGCTAGCGCCGCCGCGGGCGCCGGCCGTTAGGCCATCACCACCGGCGTTTCTTCCGCCAGCCCATACACGCGCTGCGCCTTGGAAAATCCCGCGATCGGAAATTCGCCAAGCTCGCGCCAATCGTGGTGACAGACTTTGGCAAAGCCTTCCGAGGCGACGACGGTCCGTCCCAGGCGTCCGGTGATCTTCTCGAGCCTTGCCGCAAGGTTGACGGCGGGGCCGATGCAGGTGAAGTCGAGCCGGTTGCCGCCGCCGATATTGCCGTAGAGGATGTTGCCGACGTGGAGCGCGACGCCGAAGCGGAAGCGCTCGACGACGTCGCCGACCGGAAAGGCGAGCGCCTCGACGCTGGCGCGGGACTCGCGCGCGGCTTCCAGCACGCGCGTGCAGACATGGGTGGCATCGCCGACATATTCGTCGATCGGGAACACCGCGAGCAGGCCGTCGCCCATGAATTTCAGCACCTCGCCGCCATGGCCCCGGATCGCGGCGACCTGGCAATCGAAATAATGGTTGAGGATCTCGACCACGGTCTCGGCCGGCAGCCGGTCCGACAGCGCGGTGAAGCCGCGCAGATCGGAGAGCCAGATCGCGGCCTGCATGGTGTCGTTGTGGCCGCGGCGGATCTGGCCGCCGAGGATGCGGGCGCCGGCACGGTTGCCGACATAGGTGTCGAGCAGCATCTCGGCGGTGCGGCGCAGGCTGATGATCTCGCTGACGCGCGCCAGCGGCGTCACGATGGAGCGGATGGCAGCGATGTGGTCGTCGCTGAAGCCGCCGGGATGCCGTGTCACCCAGCTGGTGGCGTGAACCGAGCCGTCGAGAAACGGCATCGGCACGGCGACATAGTCGGTCGCCCCTTCGGCCTGCATGTCGTTGAGGATCGGAAACCGCTCGCCGTCGTGATCGCCGATGCGTCCACGGACCTCCACCCCCTGCTCGAACACGATCCGGAGCGGGCTCTTGGCGAATTCGGGCGTGTCCAGGATCTCGAAATCGGCGGTGCCGATTTCGACCTCCCCGCCCTGCCGCCAGATGAAGTTGCGGCCGAAGATTTCCGGATGGAGCGTGCGGATGAAGATGCCGAACCGCCATATCGGCAGGCCGGCTTCGACCAGATGCTCGCAGACGTCGGCGATCATCTCGGCCGGAGTTCCCGACGACCTCGCGCCGTCGATCAGCCAGTTGGTGATGCGGTGGAGCTCGGAGGTTTCCATGCCCGCATTTGCGGACGAAGTTGTAGCGCCGTCAAGCTGCGCGGTGGGCTAGTACCGCGACACCTACGGCGGCACTAGCGCCCGACCTGCCCGCGGTCGCGCAGGAAATGATCGGCCAGCACGCAGGCCATCATGGCTTCGCCGACCGGGACGGCGCGGATGCCGACGCAGGGGTCGTGGCGGCCTTTCGTGAAAATTTCGGTCTCAGCGCCCTTGCGATCGACGGTGAGGCGCGGCTGGAGGATCGAGGAGGTCGGCTTCACGGCGAAACGCACCACGATCGGCTGACCCGTGGAGATGCCGCCCAGCACGCCGCCCGCGTGGTTCGACAAGAAGCGCGTGCCGTCATTGCCGGTGCGCATCTCGTCGGCGTTCTCCTCGCCGGTGAGCTCCGCCGCGCCAAAGCCGGCGCCGATCTCGACGCCCTTCACCGCGTTGATGGTCATCATCGCGCCCGCCAGATCGGAATCGAGCTTGGCGTAGATCGGCGCACCAAGTCCGGCCGGCACGCCTTCAGCGACGACCTCGATCACCGCGCCGATCGAGGAGCCGCTCTTGCGGATGCCGTCGAGATAGGTCTCGAAGAAGGCGGCCTTGTCCTTGTCCGGACAGAAGAACGGATTTTTGGCGATCTCGTCCCAGTCCCACTTCTCGCGATCGATCTTGTGCGGGCCGATCTGCACCAGCGCGCCACGCACCTTCACGTCCGGCAGCACTTTGCGCGCGATGGCGCCGGCGGCGACGCGCGTCGCGGTCTCGCGCGCCGAGGAGCGGCCGCCGCCGCGATAGTCGCGCAGGCCGTATTTGGCCTCATAGGTGAAGTCGGCGTGTCCGGGGCGAAACTTGTCCTTGATCTCGGAATAGTCCTTGGAGCGCTGGTCGGTGTTCTCGATCAAAAGCCCGATCGGGGTGCCGGTCGTGACCTGCACGCCGGTCTCCGGATGCGCCATGACGCCGGACAGGATCTTCACCTGGTCCGGCTCCTGGCGCTGGGTGGTGAAGCGCGACTGGCCCGGCCGGCGGCGGTCGAGGTCCTGCTGGATGTCGGCCTCGGTGAGCGGGATCATGGGCGGACAGCCGTCGACCACGCAGCCGATCGCCACCCCGTGGCTCTCGCCGAAGGTGGTAACGCGGAACATGTGGCCGAAGGTGTTGAAGGACATCGCGGATGCCGCCTAGCGCTGACTTTTTGCATATACGTTTTATGTCAACGTCGTAGCGCCGCGGAGCACCGGGTTCAACCCTAGTTCCGTCATTCCGCGGCGATGCAGAGCATCGAACCCGGAATCTCGAGATTCCGGATTCGCCCTGCGGGCGCTCCGGAATGACGGCAAGTGAGGTTAGCTGTACTTCTCCAGCCGGCCGTCGCGGAACACGTAGACGGCGCCCTGCTCGATATAGAGCTCGGCGGCGCTGACGGGGGTCTCCAGGCCGAGCGACACCATCAGGGCCCGGCAGGTGCCACCATGAGCGACCGCGACGGTGTCGGTCCGGAGCTGGTCGTACCAGGCACGCACGCGGACCTGCACATCGGCGTAGGTCTCCGCGCCCGCGGGGCCTACCGTCCATTTGTCGGCAAGGCGCCGGGCATAGATGTCGGGATCGGTCGCCTCGCTTTCGGCCAGCGTCAGCCCTTCCCAGGCGCCGTAGCCGATCTCGCGCAGGCGATCGTCGAGCGCGTAATCCGCCACCGGCAGTTCGAGCTTGCCGCGCGCGAGTTCCATGGTCTGGCGCGCGCGGCCGAGCGGGCTCGACACGTAG
Organism: Bradyrhizobium sp. 14AA; assembly: GCF_054185205.1. Classification (NCBI taxonomy): domain Bacteria; kingdom Pseudomonadati; phylum Pseudomonadota; class Alphaproteobacteria; order Hyphomicrobiales; family Nitrobacteraceae; genus Bradyrhizobium; species Bradyrhizobium sp. 14AA. The sequence continues at coordinate 108,790 of NZ_JAVAYM010000022.1, forward strand.
GGCAGCGCTGCCTTGTCGCGGCCCTCGCGCCTGAAGAGATCGGCGAGGATGCTGCCGGCCTGCTCGGCCTGGCCGCGCCCGCGCGCATTCAGCGGAATGTCCTTGGTGCCCTGAAGCCTGCCGAGCGCATTCCACTCGGTCTCGCCGTGGCGAAGATAATAGATCGTGGGCACAGGCATTCCAGATCTTGAATGCTAGTCCTTGCCGCCGAACGAGATGTCCGGCGCGTCGGGCCGCTTCATACCGAGCACGTGGTAGCCGGAATCGACGTGATGCACCTCGCCGGTGACGCCGCGCGAGAGGTCGGAGAGGAAATACAGCGCGCTGCCGCCGACGTCCTCGGTCGACACGTTGCGCCGCATCGGCGCGTTGTTCTCGTTCCACTTCAGGATATAGCGGAAATCGCCGATGCCTGATGCCGCCAGCGTCTTGATCGGACCTGCCGAGATCGCGTTGACGCGGATGTTCTTCTCGCCGAGATCGGCGGCGAGATAGCGCACGCTGGCTTCCAGCGCCGCCTTGGCGACGCCCATCACGTTGTAATGCGGCATCCACTTCTCGGCGCCGTAATAGGAGAGCGTGATGAGCGAGCCGCCGTCCGTCATCAGCTTCTCGGCACGCTGCGCCACGGCCGTGAACGAGTAGCAGGAGATCAGCATCGACTTGGAAAAATTCTCCGGCGTGGTGTCGACGTAGCGGCCGTCGAGCTGCTCGCCATAGGCGATCGCATGCACCAGGAAGTCGATCTTGCCCCACTTCTCCTTCAGCACCGCGAAGGCCGCGTCGATGGTCGCGGCATCGGTGACGTCGCAATGGCCGAGCACGAGCCCGCCGATCTCGGCGGCGAGCGGCTCGACGCGCTTCTTCAGCGCGTCGCCCTGATAGGTGAAGGCGAGCTCGGCGCCGGCCGCGTGGCATGCCTTGGCGATGCCCCAGGCGATCGAGCGGTTGTTGGCAAGGCCGAGGATCACCCCGCGCTTGCCTTGCATCAGACCTGAATTCTGCGCCATTTTTGAACGTCCCGTCGAGCTCTCGTTGAGGTCTGGAGGTACACCAGCCCTCCCTTGCGGTACAGTCCTAATACGCGGCGTTAACGCTGTTTCGAGCGCCGGAATAGCCGTTCCGTTCGGGTGTTATGATGATTGTGGCGCTTGCGCCGAACGGCAGGACATCGAAGACGGCATGAGTGCGTTTCGCCAGAGTGTGGAAGCCATGATCCCGGCGTTGCGCCGTTACGCCCGCGCGCTCACGCGCGATGCGGATGCGGCCGACGATCTGGTGCAGGACACGCTGGTGCGCGCGTTGCGTTCGGAGCGCCTGTTCCTCGGAGGCGACGTCAGGAGCTGGCTCTACACGATCCTGACCAACCTCAACAAGAACCGGCGGCGCTCGCTGGCGCGGCGCCCGCAATTCACGCAGCTGACGGAGAACAACCCGGATGCAAGCGGGACCGAAGCCGAAGGGCGCGACATCGAGAGGGCGCTGGCGACGCTCGTCGAGGAGCAGCGCTCGGTGCTGCTGCTGGTGATGCTGGAGGGCATGAGCTACCGAGAGGTCGCCGACATCCAGGGCGTGCCGATCGGCACCGTGATGTCGCGCCTGGCGCGGGCGAGAGCCCACGTTAAAGCTTCGCTGGAGGGCGAGCGCCCGGCGCTCAGGCGCGTGAAATGATGGCAGGGTTGATGCATCGCACGTTCCACGTCCCCTGCATGTGGAGGGACGAGGCGCAGTTGAACCGCAAACGATATTTTGGGCCGCAGAGCCAGAGACGACCGATATGAACGACCGCAATATTCCCATCACCGAAGACGAGCTGCACGCCTATGTCGATGGCGAGCTGCCGGCCGAGCGCCGCGCCGACGTCGAGGCCTGGCTTGCCGCCCACCCAGAGGATGCCGAGCGCGTGCAGTCCTGGCGCGCCATGGCCGAGATGCTGCACGCCCGCTACGATTCCGTCGCCCAGGAGCCGGTGCCGGCACGGCTGGAGCTCGAGCGGCTGGAGCGCCGCCCGCGGCAATGGCTCTATGGCGCCGCCGCAGCGGTGCTCGTCGCCTTCGTCGCCGGCGGCACGGCCGGCTGGGTCGCGCACGGCGCCGCCAACGCCCCCTCCACCTTCCAGAGCTTCACCACCGACGCACTCGACGCCCACCGCCTCTATGTCGTCGAAGTCCGCCACCCCGTCGAAGTCGGCGGCAACGAGCGCGACCACCTCCAGGCCTGGCTGACCAGGCGCTGCGGCTGGACCGTGTTCGCGCCGAACCTGGAGGCGAGCGGGCTCAAGCTCGTCGGCGGCCGGCTCTTGCCGGGACCGAACGGGCCGGCGTCGTTCCTGATGTACGAGGGCGCCTCGGGCGAGCGGTACACGATCTACACTGCAAAGACCGAGAATGGTGCGACGCAAATGCGCTACGCAAGAACCGACAAGGACGGCGCGTTGTTCTGGTCCGAGCGCGGCGTCGGCTACGTCGTCAGCGGCGGCGGCGCCGATCGCGACCGGCTGACCAAGGTGGCGCAGGCCGTGTACGACCAAGCAGAGAAAAACGGCACCTAGACAACCGCGCAGGCGCGGTGCCTCGATTCCGTCATTGAAAATTTGGAATCAAGACATCGGCGCGTCTCATTATCGCACCGGATGATCACGCGAAAATGAGCAGCGTTCGATCCGCCGATCGACGCAGGCGGCCTCGATTGGGGTTTTTGGTACCGCGCTGGTCCCCCTCTCGAGGCCGCACTTTTTTATCGGCTGCCCCGCCGGACAGCCGACACGTCGAGCACACGAACCAAGAAGCGCTCTCGCGCCTCAGGCATATGATGAGCATCATCTGTCAGGAGATGCTCCAGGCTTTCAGGAAAACCCCTTCAGCTGCCGACTAGCCCTAACCAAGCCCGCTACGTGGATTGTAGGGGTGTTGGTCCCGCCACTTCTCCATCAATGCTTCAAGCTCGGCGTCGTTCCCGTCCGGTAGCATAATCCTGATGGTGACGAAGAGATCCCCGGTTCCACCAGATTTCGGCAAGCCCTTACCTTTGAGACGGAAGGTCCGGCCGCTGGAGGTGTTCTTGGGGACCGATAGCTCCACGGCATTGCCGAGGGTGGGCACACGGACCTTAGCCCCAAGCACCGCCTCATAGAGGGTGACTGGCAGATCGATCCGCAAGTCTGCGCCCTCGACCTTGAAGTACGGGTGCGGCGCGATGCTGATGGTGATCAGGAGGTCGCCGGGCGGATGGCCCTGCGCGCTCTCGCCCTGTCCCCTCAGCCGGATCTGCTGGCCCTCGGTGACGCCGGCCGGAATCTTGACGTTGAGCTCCTTGCCCGTCGGCAGCCGGACGCGCTTCTCGCCGCCCCCGACCGCCTCTTCCAGCGAGACGGACATGGCGACGTTGACGTCGAGATCGAGCCCGACCCCGCCGGTGTCGAATTCGAACTGGGCACCGCCGCCGGCCCCGGGCCGCGCGCCGCGCATCCCGCCACCGAACATGCTGTTGAGGATGTCCTCGAACGCGCCGCCGCCCGGGCCACCGCCCGCGCCGCCGGAGCGGAACGTATAGCTTTCGAATCCGCCGGGACCCGCGCGCCCGCGCGGCCCGCCGCCACCGCCCGGAAACCCCTGGAAGCGCGGCTTGCCGTCGGCGTCGATCTCGCCGCGGTCGAACTGCTTGCGCTTGTCCTCGTCGCCGATGATCTCGTTCGCCGAATTGATCTCGGAGAAGCGCTCGGCGGCCTTGGGGTCGTCCTTGTTGCTGTCGGGATGGTGCTTCTTGGCAAGCTTGCGATAGGCGCTCTTGATCGCGGCAGCGTTGGCGCTCCGCGGCACCCCCAAGACCTCATAGGGGTCGCGCATCCGTCACGTCTCCTTCAAGAAATCGAATTGTTCAAAGGGCTCCCCGCCCCACCTGCGCATTCATGTGGGAAGAGAGTGGCATTTTTGCAACTAGGGGCGCGCGCCGAATCCTAGCTCCGCCACGGCTTTAGCGTATGAATCTCCCAACGGCCACGGGTGCTTTGGCAGCCTGCGCCCTGGAGCCAGCTTTCGGTGCTGCCGTTGACATAGCTCGCCAGGAAATCGCGGCACTTGCGGCCGTCCTCGGCGGCATAGGACTGCGCGATCGGCGTCACCGAGCCGCGCGCCCCGGTCTCCGGATTCTCCCAATGCTGGCTGGAATCCTTGTCGCCCTTGCTCAGCACGTCCGAGGCGGCGTTGCGGGCGAAGGCAAGATCGGTCTCGGTCGGTGCGGCCTCCTTCGCCGGCAGCAAGATCGAGCCGGTCAGGTCGCTGTCGTCGGCCTTGGCGTAGGCACTCTTGTCACTGCGGGAAAAGCTGCAACCGCCGGTGCCGAGCCCTATGAGAATGATCGTCATGACAAAGCCGGACGGCCTGATCGCCGATAGGCCAACGCGTCCCCATGCCCTATATAGGGCGGTAGCGGACAGCAACGCGTTTTGGACCGCGGGACGCAACTCGGACTCCAGACATGACCGACACGACCTCGATGAAACACCAGACACCCTTAACATCCGGTGATTTCACCGCCGCCGACGAACCATTTGCGCTGTTCGAGGCCTGGCTGAACGAAGCGATCAAGAGCGAGCCGAACGATCCGAACGCCATGGCGCTCGCAACCGTCGACCCCGACGGGCTGCCTGACGTGCGCATGGTGCTGATGAAGGGCTTCGATACCGAGGGTTTCGTCTTCTACAGCCACATCGCGAGCCAGAAGGGCCGCGAACTCGCCGCAAATCCTAAGGCAGCGTTACTTTTTCACTGGAAGTCGCTGCGCCGTCAGGTCCGCATCCGCGGCAACGTGACGCCGGTGACCGAGGCCGAGGCCGACGCCTATTTCGCCACCCGCCCCAAGCAGGCTCAGATCGGCGCCTGGGCGAGCAAGCAGTCCGAAGCGCTGGAGAGCCGCTTCGCCTTCGAGCAGGCCATCGCGAAGGTCGCTGCGAGGCACATCATCGGCGAGGTGCCGCGGCCGCCGGGCTGGAGCGGCTGGCGCATCACGCCCTCGCGCATCGAGTTCTGGCACGACCGCCCATTCCGTCTGCACGACCGCATCGAATTTCGCCGTGACGCGGCCGGCCAACCGTGGTCCAAGACGCGGATGTACCCTTAAAGCTTTGGGCCGACCTGAAAGATGTCCATGCCGCATTCGTCCAATGCGCCGCGCCGCACGCTGCTCCTGACTGGAGCCAGCCGCGGCATTGGCCACGCCACCGTGATCCGCTTCTCGTCGGCCGGCTGGCGCGTCATCACATGCTCGCGGCATCCCTTCCCGGAAGACTGCCCGTGGGACGCAGGCCCCGAGGACCACATCCAGGTCGACCTCGGCAACCCCGAGGACACCGCGCGCGCGATCTCCGAGATCCGCCACCGGCTCGAGGGCGGCATGCTGCATGCGCTCGTCAACAACGCCGCGATTTCGCCGAAGGGCGCGGGCGGCTCCAGGCTCGGCTCGGTCGACACCGAGCTCGACACCTGGACGCATGTCTTCCACGTCAACTTCTTCGCACCGATCATGATCGCGCGCGGGCTGATCGAGGAATTGAAGGCGGCCAAAGGCTCGGTGGTGAACGTCACCTCGATCGCGGGCTCGCGCGTGCATCCCTTCGCGGGCGCCGCCTATGCCACCTCGAAGGCCGCGCTGGCGGCGCTGACGCGCGAGATGGCCTCCGACTTCGGCCGCGTCGGCGTGCGCGTCAACGCGATCGCGCCGGGCGAGATCGACACCTCGATCCTGTCGCCGGGCACCGAGAAGATCGTCGACCAGCAGATTCCGATGCACCGGCTCGGCACGCCCGACGAGGTCGCCAAGATCATCTACGTGCTGTGCACGGACACCAGTTCCTACGTCAACGGCGCCGAGATCCACATCAACGGCGGCCAGCACGTCTAGGCTCTTCTCGTCATTGCGAACCAACGGGTCCGCGCAGCGCGGCCCGATGACAGGCTCCTCGCGATGACTGAATTGGAATAGTGACTAGGGAAGCAAGGCGATCCAGACAACGCCGCCGCAAGACCTGGATCGCCCTTACCTTCCGTTCCTCAATCGACTCGAATCCGACGAGACCTCTCGCGCGGCCGCGGAGCGGCCGTGCTGAATGCAGTCGAGCAGTCGTCGTCGTTCTCACCGTCGAGCAGCGGAGCACCACAGTGCCGGCACATGCGTGCCGACATCGACGACGCCTTGCCGCTCGCCAGGACCTGACGATAGTTCGCCAGGTCGATGACGTTGCGGGGCGACGTTATGTGTTTTTCAACCATGGTTGTTCCTCGCGGCTACGCACTACTTATCGCAGACAAGTTTCGCGCAAACGTTCAGCCCACCGCTCAAATTTTACCGGAGGAATTGGGGCACTGCGCACACATCACCGCGCGGCCTCAATCCCGATCTATTCTGCGACACGATGCACCGTGTCTCTGCGACCGGCGTAAGGTCTCGGTAGCTATTACAGCCACTTCTTCCACTTGAAGAGCCAGTACGGAAGAATCGCGGCGATCAGCATCATCACCAGCGCCATCGGATAGCCGTGCGCCCATTCGAGTTCCGGCATCGCCTTGAAGTTCATGCCGTAGATCGAGGCGATCAGCGTCGGCGGCATCAGGACAACGGCCATGACCGAAAACAGCTTGATGATGTTGTTCTGCTCGAGATTGACGACGCCGAGCATGGCATCGAGCACGAAGGTGATCTTGTTGGAGAGATAGGAGGCGTGGTCGGTCAGCGAAGCGACGTCGCGCTGCATGGTCTTGAGCTGCTCGCGCATGTCCTTCGACCATTTCACGCCCTCCACCACCGCCGAGAGGAAGGTGACGACGCGGCCGATCGACACCAGGCTCTCGCGAACCTTCGAGGTCAGATCGCCCTTGCGGCCGATCGAGATCAGGATCTGGGAGTATTGCTTGGCATGACCGTGGCGCTCGCTCTCGGGCTCGAAGATGTCGTGGCTGACCTGGTCGATCTCGGCGCCGCAGCGCTCCAGAATGTCGGCGCAGCGGTCGATCACGGCGTCCAGGAGTTCCATCAGCACCATCTCGCCGGTGACGGCAGGCGTGCAGGAACGGGCAAGCTTGGCCTCGACCAGGGCGAACGGCTTCGGCAGGTCATAGCGCACCGTCACCAGGCGGTGGTCGCCGAGGATGAAGGTCACCGCCGTGGTCCGGGGCATGTCGGTATCGGAGTGGCACATCAGCGTCGCGGTCATGTAGCGCGCGCCGTTCTCGATATAGAGCCGGCTGGAGATCTCGATCTCCTGCATGTCTTCCCGGGTCGGGATGGCGATGCCCGCGAGCCGCTCCACCGCCTTGTCCTCGGCGGCGCTCGGATTGAAGAGGTCGATCCAGACCGCGCTCTCCGGCAACACCGTGAGATCCTCGATAACGGCCTTCTTGAGGGCGGACTCGGAGGGAACAAACACCGAAAACATGACAACTCCAGAGAACCTGCGACAGAATGACAGCCCTTAGCGCGATTCTGACAAGTTCACGATGACAACCACATTAACGGACGGTTTGCATTTGTGGCGACGCCATGGCTCAACTGTGGCACGGAATCGACAGTCCGGCGCCCTTTGCCCAAAAAACCCCACAGCGCCGCAAAACTTGCGGCAGAAAAGCCACAGCTGCGGTCTCGCAGCGCGGGAAAAGGCCTTCAGTGCTGGAATTGTGGCAGATTTCAACGATAATGGGATTAACGGAGTCGAGGAACTTGGGCGCTAAGCTCAAGCTTTCCCGCGCGGTATTGTTTTGATTGGAAGCAAATCATGTCGTCGCTGAAAGTTAAGTTAGGGATTTTGGCCGCTGGCCTGATGCTGTCGGGCTGCATGCAGGGCACGCATTTCGAGGCGACCGACACCAAGGCCTTCAAGCCGAAGGACAAGGAACTGCTCGCCAAGGTGCGGTACGAGAACACCCCGGTCGCAGAACCGTTCCGCCGCGCCATCGTCGAGTATCACCGCAAGGAATCGCCGGGCTCGATCGTGGTCGATTCCGACAATCACTACCTCTATTACGTGCTGGATGGCGGCAAGGCGATCCGTTACGGCATCACCGTCGGCGAAGAGGCCATGGCTTGGTCGGGCATCGCCAAGGTCGGCAGCATGACCGAATGGCCGGCCTGGCATCCGACCCCGGGTGAGATTTCGCGCCTCGGCGTTCCGACCTTCGTCGCGCCCGGTCCGGACAATCCGATGGGCTCCCGCGCGATGTATCTCTACTCGGGCGGCAAGGACACGCTGTTCCGCATCCACGGCACCAACCAGCCGGAATATATCGGCGCCTCGATCTCGTCGGGCTGCATCCGCCTGACCAACGAGGACGCGATCGATCTCTACGGCCGCGTCAAGGTCGGCACCATCGTCGTGGTGCTCGAGCCGAAGCACGGCGACTCGCCCTACAATTCGCGTCTGGCGCTCGGCGCCGGCGGCACGGGCCAGGCGGGCAGCTACTGATCGCCTTCGACTTTTGAACATTCAAAAGCGCCGGTTTCACCGGCGCTTTTTTGTTGCCCGCTTGGATGGCCGAGCCTTGTTGGCCGCCGGCTTGTCCGCAGGCGCCGGGGATTTCTCCGCTGCCTCGTCATCGGCCCCTTCCTTTGCCTCGGGCTTGGCCGCGACCTCGCGCGGCGGCGCGTCCTCAGGGCGTTCCGCAGGCAGCAGCGGGGCGACTTGCGGCAGGGGATCCCAGACGTTCCACTGGCAGATCCGGTAGTCGTTGCGCCGCTGGGCGAGGTCGAGATGGATGTGGTCCTCGTGGTACCAGTCCGAACCCGGGCCGAGCACGGTGGAAAAGCGCGAGCAGACCGAATGCAGCACGCGCTCGCGCACGTCGCGCGACATCGTGCGGTCGGTCAGGCCGATCGACTGCCCGTTGGCGAGCTTGATGGCGCGGACGTCGAGCGCGTTGGCCTTGCCGTGCTCGGACAGCAGCGCGCCGACAATGCGGTTGCGGCCGCGGCATTCGAAGCTGTCGAAATTGTCGAGATCGCTGATGGTCGAGCCGAGGCTCGCGGCCAGCGGCACCATGTCCTTGCGCACCCAGTCGGCGATCCCGGACGCCATGGTGCAGCGGAGGATCGCCGCCGGCTTGACCGCCACCTTGCGCTTGTCCGGCAGGACGATGGCCTCCAGCCGGACCAGGTCCTCGCCGCCGCAGGCGCCGGGGCCGCGGATGTCGGGAATGGACGGCGCGATCGCGATTTCCTCGGTCAGAGCGAGCCGGCAGGCCGAAACCTGCTTCTCGGGCGGCGGCGCGGCCTCGGCGGGCTTGCTGCCGCCGGGCTTGTCCGGAGACGGCTTGCCGTCGGCCTCCGGCGGGGCCTCGTCGGAGGCTTTGGGGGCCTCCTCGGGGCGAGGTCTCGGTAGCGGGATCTTCGCGGAATGAACCGTCGCGCGCGGCCGTGGTGCAGCAATGCCGAAGATATCCAGCGGGGAAGCATATTTTCGCGCCTCCGCCCGTTCGGCGAGCACAAGGGATAGCCCGAGCGCGGCGGTAACCATTGCCGCGCCAGCGGACATATAGCCGCGACAAGACCATTTGCGGCGAAAGTCCGGCAGGCTAAAACTCATGACAATTCATTGGCCCAACGCTGAGAGCGATAAAGCGCCCAGCGGCTTCTCGGAGGAATCGGAATGCTTGGTTTGATGCAAGACTGGCCCCTGCTCTGCCACCGGATCATCGAACACGCCGCCAGGATTCATGGCAAGCAGGAGGTCGTGACGCGGTCGGTCGAGGGACCGATCCACCGCACCAACTATGCTGAAATCCACAAGCGTGCGCTCAAGGTTTCGCAAGTGCTGGAGCGCGACGGCATCAAGCTCGGCGACCGCGTCGCAACGATCGCCTGGAACACCTGGCGCCATCTCGAGGTGTGGTACGGCATCATGGGGATCGGCGCCATCTGCCATACCGTCAATCCCCGCCTTTTCCCCGAGCAGATCGCCTGGATCATCAACCATGCGCAGGACCGCATCGTGATGACCGACATCACCTTCGTTCCGGTCCTGGAGAAGATCGCCGACAAGCTGACCAGCGTGGAACGCTACGTCGTGCTTACCGACAAGGCGCACATGCCGCAGACCACGCTGAAGAATGTGGTGGCCTACGAGGACTGGATCGCGGAGGCCGACGGCAAATTCAAATGGAAGGATTTTGACGAGAACACGGCGGCCGCGATGTGCTACACCTCGGGCACGACGGGCGACCCCAAGGGCGTGCTGTATTCGCACCGCTCCAACGTGCTGCACGCGCTGATGGCGAACAATGTCGACGCACTCGGCACCAGCGCCTCCGAGACGATGCTGCCGGTGGTGCCGCTGTTCCATGCCAACAGCTGGGGCATCGCGTTCTCTGCGCCTTCGCAGGGCACCAAGCTGGTGATGCCCGGCGCCAAGCTCGACGGCGCCTCGGTCTACGAGCTGCTCTCGACCGAGAAGGTGACACATACCGCGGGCGTGCCGACGGTGTGGCTGATGCTGCTCCAGCACATGGCCGCCAACAATCTGAAGCTGCCGGAACTGAAGATGGTGATCTGCGGCGGCTCGGCGATGCCGCGCTCGATGATCAAGGCCTTCCTCGACATGGGCTCGAACGTCCGCCACGCCTGGGGTATGACCGAGATGAGCCCGATCGGCAGCGTCGCGGCGCTGAAGCCGCCGTTCCAGAATGCCACCGGCGATGCACGGCTCGACGTGCTCCAGATGCAGGGCTACGCGCCGTTCGCGGTCGAGATGAAGATCACCGACGATGCCGGTAAGGAGCTGCCCTGGGACGGCAAGACTTTTGGCCGCCTCAAGGTCTCCGGCCCTGCCGTCGCCAAGGCCTATTATCGGGTCGACACCAACATTCTCGACGAGGACGGCTTCTTCGACACCGGTGACGTCTCGACCATCGACGAGGCCGGCTACATGCGGATCACCGACCGCTCCAAGGACGTGATCAAGTCCGGCGGCGAGTGGATTTCCTCGATCGACCTGGAGAATCTCGCGGTCGGCCACCCGGCCGTGGCGGAAGCCGCCGTGATCGGCGTGTTCCACCCCAAATGGGACGAGCGGCCGCTGCTGATCGTGCAGCTCAAGCAGGGCCAGCAGGCCAGCCGCGAGGACATCCTGAAATACATGGACGGCAAGATCGCCAAATGGTGGATGCCTGACGACGTCGCCTTCGTCGAAGGCATCCCGCACACGGCCACCGGCAAGATCCTGAAGACCGCGCTGCGCGACCAGTTCAAGGATTACCGCTTCCCGAACGCGGCGGCGTAAGCGGGCCAAGCACCCACCCACCGTCACTCCGGGATGGTCCGAAAGGACCAGACCTCAGGTGCGCAATTGCGGGCCGGGGAATCTCGAGCTTCCGGGTTCGCCCTTCGGGCGCCCCGGAATGACGGGCCGTAACAGCCCGGTCTCCCTTGAATTTGCCCCCGGGCCGTGGTCTCAACGGACCATCGTCGCGCCAATTCGGCCGGCACCGCCCCGAGACCCCGGCAGAGCTCACCCGATGGCCCGCAGGTTTTCCGCTCCCTATCAGTCGGAGCCCGTGTCCAGCCTCGCGAGCTGGGCGCGCAATCTGGCCGTGTTCGCGGTGGTGGCGGTGGTCGTCTCGATCCTGATCGTCCGCTTCGGCTTCCTGGAGCCGAAGCCGGCGCTCGCCACCTTCTTCGGCGGCCTCGCGATCGCGGGGCTATCGATCCTGTTCGGGCTCGCGGGCTTCGCCGCCATCTGGCAGAACGGCTCGCGCGGCATGGCGCGCATCCTGCTCGCCTTCCTGATCGACGGGGCAATCCTCGCCTATCCCGCTTATCTCGGCCTGCAATACCGCAAGCTGCCGGCGATCCACGACATCACCACCGATCCGATCGATCCGCCGCGCTTCGACGCGCTGGCGCGCCTGCGCGGCGGCGACGGCGCCAACACCGCGGTCTATGCCGGCCTCTATTCGGCCGAGCAGCAACGCCAGTTCTACCCCAGTATCGAGCCGATCGAGCTCGAGATTTCGGTCGACCGCGCCTATGCGATCGCGCGCCAGCTCGTCATCAAGCGCAAATGGCTCGTCATCGACGAGCGCGAACCGCAGCCGCCGCGCCGCATCGGCCGTATCGAGGCGGTGGCGCGCACGCCGATCATGGGTTTGCGCGAGGACATTTCGATCAGGGTCGTGCCCGACGGCGACGATTCCCGGGTCGATATCCGCTCCGCCTCGCGCTATTTCGACAGCGACCTCGGCAGCAACGCCGCGCGCGTGACCAAATTCATGGACGATCTCAACACCGCCGCCGATGCCGATGCGCTCAAACCGGTGAAGAAGACGCCGGTCGCGCCGCCGAAGACACCCGCGAAGACGGTGAAGAAGTGACGCGCTAGCGTCATTCCGGGACGCGCGTCAGCGCGAACTCCGGTGCGCCGTTGCGCACCTGAGAATCTCGCGCCTCAATCTCTGGATTCCAGGCTCGCCGCTTCGGGGCGCCCAGGAATGACGAGCGGAGCTAGGCGCCCGCCATCCTATAGGTCCCGCCAATCACGGGATCGCCGTCCGTCGCCACCACGCCGCGCGCGACCAGATCTTCCAGATGCGCCAGCACGGAGTAGCCGGCGGCCGTCGTCAGGCGCGGGTCGATGCCGATATAGATCGCACGGACCATGGTCGGGATGTCGGCTTCGCCCTTCGCAAGGCGGTGCAGGATCGAGGCCTCGCGCGCCTTGCGGTGACGGATCAGGAAACGCACGAAGCGCGGGCCGTCCGGAATCTCCGGGCCGTGGCCGGAGAAATAGAGATCCTCTTCGCGGGCAGCCAGGCGGTCGAGCGAGTCCATGTAGTCGATCATCGAGCCGTCGGGCGGCGCCACGATCGAGGTCGACCAGCCCATCACGTGATCGCCGACGAAGTTGAACTTGCGCTCGGGCCAGGCGAAGGCGAGATGGTTGGCGGTGTGACCAGGCGTCGCCACCGCCTCGAGCCGCCAGCCGTCGCCCTCGACCACGTCGCCATGGGCGACCCTGACATCGGGCGCGAAGTCGCGATCGACACCGGATTCCGGATTGTGCTTCTCGCTCTCGAAGCGCGGCCGCGAGGCGCGGTGCGGGCCTTCGGCATAGACGGGCGCGCCGGTTGCCTGCTTGATCCGGGCGGTGTTCGGCGAATGGTCGCGGTGGGTGTGGGTGACGAAGATATGGCTCACGGTCTCGCCGCGCACGGCATCGAGCAATGCTGCCGCGTGCGCCGCATCGTCCGGACCGGGATCGATGATCGCGACGTTGCCCTTGCCGACGATGTAGCTGACCGTGCCGGTGAAGGTGAACGGGCTCGGATTGTTGCAGAGCACGCGCCGCACGCCGGGGCGGACTTCCTCGACGATTCCGGCTTTCAGAGGAAAGTTGCGGTTGAACGGGATGTCGTCGTTGTCGGACATGGCTTGCTCATACCTTGCTGACTTCGTCATGCCCGGCCTTGTGCCGGGCATCCACGTTCTTCTCTCCGACTAGAACGTGGATGGCCGGGACAAGCCCGGCCACGACGCAATTGGGAGTTTTCGCATCGCCACGCCGAAGAGCGCGGGCTCAGAAGAACGCCTGGATGCCCGTGATCGCGCGTCCCAGGATCAGGGCGTGGACGTCGTGGGTGCCCTCGTAGGTGTTGACCGTCTCGAGGTTATGGACGTGGCGCATCACGTGGTACTCGATCGAGATGCCGTTGCCGCCGTGCATGTCACGGGCGACGCGGGCGATATCGAGCGCCTTGCCGCAATTGTTGCGCTTCATGATCGAGATCATCTCGGGCGCGAACTTGCCCTCGTCCATCAGGCGGCCGACGCGAAGCGAACCCTGGAGGCCAAGTGCGATCTCGGTTTCCATGTCGGCGAGCTTCTTCTGTACCAGCTGGGTCGCGGCGAGCGGCTTGCCGAACTGCTTGCGGTCGAGCGTGTACTGGCGGGCGCGGTGCATGCAGTCCTCGGCGGCGCCGAGCGCGCCCCAGGAGATGCCGTAACGGGCGCGGTTGAGGCAGCCGAACGGACCCTTCAGACCGGAGACGTTAGGCAGCAGCGCATCTTCGGGAACCACGACGCCGTCCATCACGACCTCGCCGGTGATGGACGCGCGAAGCGACAGCTTGCCGCCGATCTTGGGGGCAGAGAGGCCCTTCATGCCCTTCTCCAGCACGAAGCCGCGGATCTGGTTGTCATGCGCCGCCGACTTGGCCCAGACCACGAACACGTCGGCGATCGGCGCGTTCGAGATCCACATCTTGCTGCCGGTGAGGCGATAACCGTCCGAGACCTTCTCGGCGCGGGTCTTCATGCCGGCCGGATCGGAACCGGCGTCCGGCTCGGTCAGGCCGAAGCAGCCGACCCATTCGCCGCTGGCGAGCTTCGGCAGGTACTTCTTGCGCTGGTTCTCGTCGCCATAGGCGTAGATCGGGTACATCACCAGCGAGGACTGCACCGAGTTCATCGAGCGATAGCCGGAATCGACCCGCTCGATCTCGCGCGCCACGAGGCCATAGGCGACGTAGCTCGCATTGGCGCAGCCATATTCCTCTGGCAGCGTGATGCCGATCAGGCCGAGCTCACCCATCTCGTTGAAGATCTCGCGGTCGGTCGTCTCTTCGAGATAGGCCTTCGTGACGCGCGGCAGCAGCTTGTCCTGGGCGTAGGCGCGGGCAGTGTCGCGCACCATGCGCTCGTCTTCGGTGAGCTGCTCGTCGAGCAGGAATGGATCGTCCCACTGGAAAGAAGCCGCAGCCGGCTTGTCCTTGGACTGAGGGCGCACGCTCATGAAACGTCCTTTCGCATCTGGTTCCGTCAAGAATTGCCCGACAAATTAAAGCGCCGCGGCAACAAGTGCAATTGCATCCTGATCTCGGTCATTTCGGGTCGCGCAACGGCGCGAACCCGGAAACGACGCGGTCAAATTTCGAGCTGCTCGTTGGCGACGATCTCGATGCCGAAGCCCGACAGGCCCTTGTAGTCATGCACCGAAGAGGTGAGATGGCGGATCGAGGTGACGCCGAGATCGCGCAGGATCTGTGCGCCGACGCCGATTTCGCGCCACTGGCGGTTGCGGTCGGCCTCCGTCGAGGTCTCGTCCGGAAGCGGGGACACGGGCACGCCGGCGGCGCCGTCGCGCAGGTAGACCAGCACGCCGCGGCCGGTCTTCTTGAAATGCTCGAGCACGGCGGCCATGCGCTTGTGCCCGGTGAAGGTATCCTTGACGATGTTCGGCTTGTGGAAGCGCGTCAGCACGTTCTTGCCGTCGCCGACGCCATTGTAGACGAAGGCGACGTGGGCGATGGAATCGAACGGCGAGCGGTAGGCATAGCCCTGCAGGGGTCCGATCGGGCTTTCGGTGACGAAGGTCGAGACCCGCTCGATCAGTTTCTCGCGCGCCTGGCGGTAGGCGATCATGTCGGCGATGGTGACGTGCTTGAGCTTGTGCTGGGCCGCGAACTGCGCGACCTGCTCGCCCTTCATCACGCTGCCGTCGTCGTTCATCAGCTCGCTGATGACGCCGACCGGCGGCAGGCCGGAAAGCTTGCAGAGATCGACCGCGGCCTCGGTGTGGCCGGAGCGCAGCAGCACGCCGCCGTCCTTGGCGATCAGCGGGAAGATGTGGCCGGGACGGGCGAAATCGTTGGCGCCGACATTGGGATTGGAAAGCGCGCGGCAGCACGAAGCGCGCTCCTCGGCGGAGATGCCGGTGCCGCCGTCGGGCTTGTAGTCGATCGAGACCGTGAACGCGGTGGTGTGCGCGGAATCGTTGTGGGCGACCATCGGATCGAGCCGCAGCCGGCGCGCGTCCTCGGTGGTCACCGGCGCACAGACGATGCCTGAGGTGTGGCGGATGATGAACGCCATCTTCTCTGCAGTACAGAGCGAAGCGGCGACGATCAGATCGCCCTCACCCTCACGGTCCTCGTCGTCGGTGACGACCACGAGCTCGCCCCGGGCAAAGGCCTGCAAGACTTCCTGAACGCTATCGGGCATTTCCCAATCTCTGTCGGTTAATCGGCGGGTGGCTTAGCCGGACTTGGGCCGGCGCGCTAGTGTCCTGGACGCAACCACATATGTCCGGGGACAGCCTCCGGACCGGCATTCGGGCTTGCACCGAAGATACCAGGGGATATAGGCGCGGACGGCCGGAGCGGAAGGCAGCCGGAGGCCCTAGGGCAGCACTTCGCGCCGCTCGCCGAGCCGCTGATCGAGCTCGGCGCGCTTGTCCGCGAGCAGGCCGGCCTGGGCAGCTTCGATCACCGTGAACAGCTCATGGGCGTCGCTGAGCCGGGTCACCGTGACGTAGCTGGCGCCGGCCTCGTAGAGCTCGCCGACGTCCGACAGGAGATCGGCCGTGGCAACGATCATGGCGGTCGGGTTCAGGGTGCGGACGTGGCGGACCAGCTTCTCGTTGCTGGCGCCCTTCAGGAGCGCATCCGGCACGCTGAGGATGATCATCTCGGACTTGCCGACGCCAGCATGGAGCAGCGTATCCGCGCTGCTGATGTCGCCATAGATCACGTGCAGGCCGCGCGAAAGCAGCGTCTGGTACACATTGGGGTTGAAATCGATCACCGTGATCTGCTCCAGCAGCACCGGAGCCTGCCGTTCGATCTCGGCCAGCAGCGCGCTCGCCGCGCGGAAAAAGCCGAGGATGACGATGCGGCGGGCCTCGCCATGGCCGCCCTCGTGACCCTCCTCGGCGTGGCCGTTGCCGTGATCGAGATCGCGCAGGCCGATCCGCTTCAGGGGGCCGATCGCCCAGCGGGTGATCTCGTCGCTGCGGGTCATCACGAAGGTCGAGAGCACCGCGAGCACCACGAAGGCGAAGGAGGCCGCGTTCGCCGTCTCGGCTGCGATGTGGTGATCGGCGACGCCGGTCTGGATCACCACCAGCGAGAACTCGGAGATCTGCGCGAGATTGAGGGCCGGCAACAGGCTGGCGCGCAGGCCCTGCTTCAGCAGATAGAGCGGGGTGAAGGTGGTGACGAGGCGGCTCACCACGGTGAAGGCCGCGATCATCAGCGCCAGGCCGATCACGGAGAGCCCGGGCACGGGGATGGTCATGCCGAGCGCGACGAAGAACAGCGTGATGAAGAAGTCCCGCAGCGTGGTGACCTTGGCGGTGACGTCGAGCGCGTAAGGAAAGGTCGAGAGCGAGACGCCGGCGATCAGCGCGCCCATCTCGCGCGACAGCGACAGCCGCTCCGCGGTCTCGGCGACCAGAAAGCACCAGGCGAGCGCGCCGAGCAGGATGAGCTCGGGACGCCGGGCGATCTGGTGGAACAGGCGCGGCAGCACATAGCGGCTGACCAGCAGCGCCGCCGCAACCAGTACCGCGACGCGGCCGATCGAGAGCAGGATGACGCTGACCTCGAGATTGGCGAGGCTCGGCTGCACCGCCAGGAACAGGATGGCGAAGATGTCCTGGAGCACCAGGACGCCGAGGGTGATGCGGCCCGGCAGCGTGTCGAGCTCACGCTTCTCGTAGAGCACCTTGACGATGATGACGGTGCTCGACAGCGCGCAGGCGACGCAGAGATAGACCGCATCGAAATGCCCGCCGGTCAGCGACAGGCCGATGCCGACGAAGAACAGCACGCCGAGCAGACAGCCGCCAAGGAGCTGGCCACCCGCCGCGAACAGGATCACCTTGCCCGCCCGCACGATCTTCTTCAGGTCGATCTCCAGCCCGATCATGAACAGCATGAAGATCAGGCCGAGCTCGGAAATGACGCTGATCGATTCCTGCGATTTGACCCAGCCGGCGCCGAATGGACCAATGCAGAAGCCGGCGATAAGGTAGGCCAGGATCAGCGGTTGCCGGGAGAAATGGGCGAGCAGGCCCAGCATCCAGGCAAACAAGATACAGAGAGTGATGTCGCGAATGAGCTCATGCATGCCAAATTGGTCCGTTTTGCCGCACCCTAGAGACGGGTTGCGGCGCGGCAAGCGAGCAATTCGTCACATGCGCGAAGGGCTGTTCGCGGCAATGCTGCTATGCGCCTTCGCCGCACCCGCCGCCGCTCAAGCCAAGATCAATATCGAGCAAACCTTTGCCGATTCGCTCACCGCGCTGCCGAAGGAGGCACTCGCCGTCTCCGGCGGGTTCTATGTGCCGGCCTATTCCAGCGTTGCGATGAGCCAGGGCAAGCTCCGGGTCGACTTCTCGGTGACCTTGAGCGTGCACAACGCCTCCGAGACCCAGCCGCTGGTGGTCAAGCGCATCGCCTATTTCGACACCGCAGGCAAGCAGGTCGAGAGCTACCTGAAGGCGCCGGTCGCCCTGAAGCCGCTCGCCACCGTCTCGATCTTCATTCCGACCGACGATGTGCGCGGCGGGACGGGCGCCAATTTCATCGTCGACTGGGCCGCGACGGGTGAGATCTCCGAGCCCGTGGTCGAGGCCCTGATGGTTGGCGGCGTCGCCAATGCGCACTACGCTTTCATCAGCCAGGGCCGTCCGACCCGAACGGCAGGCAAGAAGTAAGAGCCGGGCGGCCAGCAAGACCAAGACAGCCGGAGCAAAGCCGGCCGTTCAACAAGAACAAAACGAGGAACGCTCCCATGACGTCCAGCTTCGATTTCGCGCCCCTGTTTCCCGCAGGGCTGCCGGCCCCTTCTGCGCGCTGGACGGGCCTCGCCAAATACAGCTTCGTCGGCGGCAATAACGACTCCGAGCAGGTGCCCCTCGACGAGTTGATTGAAGCAACCAACACGGTGCTGCAGCGCGAGGGGCGCTCGCTCGCCACCTACGGGCTGGCGCACGGGCCGCAAGGCTACCTGCCCTTGCGCGAATTCCTGGTGACAAAACTGAAGCGCGATGCCGGCATCAACTGCACGGTCGACGATCTCCTGATCGTTTCCGGCTCGCTCCAGGCGCTCGACCTCGTCAACGCGACGCTGCTCACGCGCGGCGACACGGTGATCTTCGAGCAGGACAGCTATCAGGGATCGTTGACCCGCCTGGCACGGCTCGGCGTCAACGTGGTTGGCGTCCCCCTCGACAAGGACGGCATGCGCATGGACGCGTTGGCCGCGACGCTGGCCGACCTGAAGAGCCGCGGCATCCGGCCGAAATACATCTACACCATCCCGACCGTGCAGAACCCGACCGGCAGCATCATGCCGGAGAGCCGCCGCGCCGAACTGTTGCGGCTGTCGGCGGAATACGGCGTTCCTGTCTTCGAGGACGATTGCTACGCCGACCTCGTCTGGTCGGGGCAGCGGCCGCGGGCGATCTACGCGATGAGCCCGAACGGCGGGGTCATCCATATCGGCTCGTTCTCGAAGTCGATCGCGCCGGCGCTGCGCGTCGGCTTCATCGTGGCGCCCTGGGATGTGATGTCGCGGATGCTGGCGCTGAAGACGGACGCCGGCTCCGGCGCGCTGGAGCAGATGGTGCTCGCAACCTATTGCAAGCCGCATTTTTCGACCCACGTGCCGGCGCTGACGAAAGCGCTGCGCACCAAGCTCGATACGCTGATGGAAGCCCTCAACGAGCAGTTCGGGACCGCCGCCGAATTCGAGGAGCCCAAGGGCGGCATCTTCCTGTGGGTCAAGCTGCCCGAGCAGGTCGATACGCTAAAGCTCTATCAGGCCGCGCTCGCCGCCGGCGTCTCGATCAATCCGGGACCGGAATGGTCGACCAACAAGAACCATTCCAGCTCGCACTTGCGGCTGTGCTTTGCAAGCCCTTCGCACCAGCAGATCCGCGAGGGCGTCGCCGTGCTGGCCGAGGTCTGCCGCAAGGAATTCGGGGTGCCGGCCCGCAGCGCCAATGTGGAGAAGCGGGCCTGACGCCTCATGCATCGACGTGGAATTCCACGTTGACCTGGCCGCTGCCCGAGGACGGAAAATAGTCGCAAAGCTGCTCGGCGGCACCGCAATAGTCATCCCAGCCGAGCGCCGCGAACAGCATGATGGTGTCCGCCATCCCGCCCTCGCCATTGCACTTGATGGCGTAGTCGGGAAGCATGTCGAGGAATTCGCGGTAACGGCGGCTCTGCCAGAGCTCGAGCACGCGCAAATCGACCTGGCGGTTAAACTCGCTGGCGACCGACGTCCACGCCTCCGGACCGAGCTTCTTGTTGGGCCAGAGCCGATGAGAGAGCGAACCGCTGGCGAGGACCGCGACCCGTTCGCCGGATTCTGCAATGGCACGGCGGGTCGCTTCGCCGAGGACCCGGCTTTCCTCGAACGATGTGAACAGCGGCGAGGCAACCGAAACGACCTTCGCGAAGCCGTCCGGGTTCATGTAGTGCATCGGCACGATGGTGCCGTATTCGAGCCCGAGGCTTGCCACCTGGTGGGCAATGACATTCAGACCTGCATCTTCGGCCCGGCCTGCGATGGCTTCAGCAAGCCTGGTATCGCCGGGCAGATCGTAGCGCAGATCCCGGATCATCTGCGGCGCCTCGTGGCTGGTGAACGAGCCCCGGTGCCGCGCATTGGCGTTGATGTGATAGCCGAAATTCGAGAGCCAGTGGGTATCGAACACCACGAAGCTGGTGACGCCGCGCTCCTTCGCCCGCTGCCCGAGCTCTCGCAGAGAATCGACGGCTGCCTTGCGCGCGGCACGTAACGGGCTGCCGGGCTGCTCCGACAGCATCAATGATGGAACGTGGGTGACCTTGGCCGCGAGTACGAGCTGCCCCATGGTGGCCACCTCGAAGCGTCAAGCCGCCTGGGGCTGGCTGCCGTGGATCGCGGATGCCAGCCGCAGCAGGAGGACGATCGAGACGTTGCCCTTGCCGGCCTCGATCTGGGCGATGTAGCGCTCGGAAATCCCGGAGCGGCGGGCGAGCTCGCGGCGCGACAGGTCGCAGCGCATGCGCGAGGACCTCAGGCGGTCGCCCAGCTCGGTCAGAAACGCGGTCTCCGAATATGGCGGCGCGGCACAGCTCCCCGGCAGCACTTCGCCCGCAAAATCCATGACTTGATTCAGCATTGGTCTACCCACGTTCGCCTTCGGGAAACGCCATCCTAACCCGGAAAAGCCCGGTCTCATTGACGCGGATCAAATTCGCGCGCGATCGGTGGCTGCCGTGGACGGCCGCGGGCAGGATGCTACACTTTGGAATTCTTCGAGGCGGGGTTTTCAGAACATGACGCGTTGTCTAGGCCGCTGGGTGGCGGCTGCGGTGCTGTGGGTTGCGTTCGTATCCACGGCTGGTGCCGAGACGCTTGCGGCGACGGTCGAGCAATGGGGCCTGCTCGGCTCGTGGGCGGTCGACTGTGCGGTTCGGCCCGACCGCGACAAGGGCGCGCTCTTGACTTACGAGATCCGGAAGGACGGCCGGGTGATGTACCGGCGCAATTTCGGCGAGGCCAGGGACGAGAACGAGGTGGTGTCCGCCACGGCCAACGCCGACGGCGTGCTCAATGTGATGGTGTACTTCCCCTCGCTCCACCAGACCCGCGAGTTCGGGCTGCTGCTGGCGAAGGAAGGCAGCCTGCGCGCGATCTACAATCGCAGCGAACGAGGCGAATACACGATCAGAGACGGCAAGTACGTCGCAACGGGCGCGCCGACGCCGGCACAACAACGCTGCGATTAACCTCATCTGAACATCCGTTCAGAATTCTCCTGCGATTGCTCCGGAACGTTCATGCGAATGCGCGGTTTAGATTGGCATTCGATTGGAGGAGGACATCATGAAGAAGCTTGGTTATGTGGTTGCGGCCCTCGGCGCTCTCGCGATCGCAGCACCGACGCTGGCGAGTGCGGAAACGGTGGTGATCAAGCGTGGTCATCATCACGGCCTGTATGGCGCTCGTGCCGAATACGGCATGCATCGCGATAACGGCTGGCATCGCGGCTGGCGTCACCATGGCGACAGGGTCGTGGTGGTCAAGCGCAGCCATCGCCACCACTGGGACTAATGCGCAACGCAAACGTGGAAATGGTCCCTCACGGGGCCATTTCCTTGCATGCTTGAAACATTCGGCGGAATCAATCCCACGCCGGCGCGAAGCCCGGATTGACGCAGCGCCTGTCCTTCGCCAGCGCCGCGATCCTGTTGCGATCGGCATCGTCGAGGGTGATCTTCAGCGCATCGAGATTGGCCTGCTGACTCTCACGGCGTGACGCCTTGGGAATGGCGGCGACGCCGTTCTGGTCGAGCAACCATTTCAACGCGACCTGCGCAGCAGTCGCATTATGCTTCGCGCCGATCTCGGCCAGCACCGGATCGGAAGCAACGCGCCCCTGCGCCAGCGGGCAATAGGCCACCAGCGGAATCGACCTGGCGTTGAGATAGGCCAGCACCTTCGATTGATCGAGCATCGCGTGATATTCGATCTGGTTGCAGGCGATCGGCGCCTTGATGTCCTCGACCGCGATCTTGAGCAGCGCCGTGGTGAAATTGGCAACGCCGATCGCCCGCGTGCGCCCCTCCTGCTTCAGCTTCATCAAGGTCTCGAACACCGCGCCCCAGTTCGCGGCCTTCGACGGCCAGTGCACGAGATAGAGGTCGACATGGTCGAGCCCGAGCTTGTTCAGGCTGGCGTCGAAGGCGCGACAGATCGCGTCGGGGCCGAGGTTCTCGTGCCAGACTTTTGTCGTGACATGCAGCTCGCCGCGCGGCACGCGGGCGGCGGCCAGCGCGGCGCCGATCGCCTCCTCGTTGGCATACATCTCGGCGGTATCGATGTGGCGATAGCCGATCGACAGCGCGCTCTCGACCGCGGCACGGCAGGCATCGCCCTGCATGCGAAATGTGCCGAGGCCGAGCTTGGGCATGCTGATGCCCTGTGTCTTCAGATTGTCCATGAACAGGCTCCTGACATAGTTCAGCCCGCCGGATGCGCGCGGCGTTGCCGCGTGAGCAGTCTCTTCGGTGATGGAAAAAGAGATGGCGGGAACGGCCAGCATAGCGCGGGAGGCACGCCGCGACCAATCAAGATCGGGTTAGTTTGGGGCGCGCAATGCCTCTCCGACGTCATGGCCGGGCTTGTCCCGGCCATCCACGTCTTGCTTTGCGACACGAAGAACGTGGATGCCCGGGACAAGCCCGGGCATGACGACCGGCGTTGGAGCTACCCGTCCCTCACGAATGCTGCGCCACCACGGCCGGGCGCGTCTGCGGCTTCGGCTCGATGTCGACCGACCAGAGGTCACGGTTGTCGACATCCTTCAGGGTCACGGTCATGACACCGCTGGCACCGTCGATGTCGACGCGGCCGAAGAATTGCAAGCCGAAGCAGGGCGCGAGGTTCTCACCCTGCGCCGGGCTACAGCCATTCTGGTACATTGCGACCGGGCCAAAAGTGTTGTCGAGCTCGCCCGGCCCCCAGGTGCCTGCGTGCAACGGACCGGAGACGAACTCCCAGAATGGCTCGAATTCCCTAAACTGCGCCTTGTTCGGATCGTAATAGTGCGCGGCGGTGTAGTGCATGTCGGCGGTGAGCCAGACGATGTTGCGCACGCCGGCGCGCTTGATCGACGCCAGAAGATCGGCGATCTCGTGCTCGCGCCGGTCGGGCGGCCCGTCGCCGAGCGCGACGGCATCCAGGCTGATCAGGCCGATCGGCAAGTCGGCCGCGATCACCTTCCAGGTCGCACGCGAGGCGGCTAGCTCCCGCTTCAGCCAGGCGAGCTGCTCGGCGCCGAGAATCCAGCCGCGGTGATCGCCGCCCTTGTTCCAGCTGTCGTCGCGATAGCTGCGCATGTCGATCATGAAGACGTCGAGCAGCGGACCGTAACCGATGCGGCGATAGACCCGGCCTTGCCGTGCGCCGATGTCGCGGACCGGCATGAAGTCGAAGAAGGCGCGGCGGGCGCGCGCGACCAGGCGCGGGGTGCCGTCGTCCTCGAAGCCGGCGTCATCGTAGCTGCCGGTGGGCGACCAGTCGTTGGTGACCTCGTGGTCGTCCCATTGCGCGAACATCGGCACTTCCGCGTGGAAGGCGCGGAAGTGCTCGTCGAGATGGTTGTATTTGTAATTGCCGCGGAACTGCGCCAGCGTCTGCGCGACCTCGGCTTTTTCTTCCGTCACCAGGTTGCGCCAGGTCTCGCCGTTCGGCAGCTTCTGCTCGGAAGGGATGGTGCAGTCGGCGTAGATGTGATCGCCGGAGTGGATGAAGAAGTCCGGGCGGTTGTCGCGCATGGTGCGATAGCCGCGATAGCCGCCGCGCGAGATGTCGATGCCCCAGCCCTGCCCCGCGACGTCGCCGGACCACACGAACGAGATCGACCGGCCGGCGGCCGGCGGTGTGCGGAAATGGCCGATGCGGCTTTCGCCGGCGATGCCGGTCGCGATGTCGTCGAAGCGCACGCGATAGAAGATGTCCTGCCCGGGCGGCAGATCGTTCAGCAGCAGCTTTGAGGTGCAATCGGTGTCCGGCAACGCATCGCGCGAAGCCGACGCAATGATCGTCTTGAAGCTTTCGACGGTCGAGCATTCCACCTGCATGCGCGCGGGCCGGTCGGCGCGCGCCCAGATCACGGCGGACTCGTCCGAGACATCCCCGGACTGAATGCCGCCTGCGATCTGTGGGCGATCGGCCGCGCGGCTGAGGCGGGGCGTCGCGAGCGTGCCGAGCGAGGCAACGGCGAGGCTTGAAGTCGAGCGGACCAGGAATTGCCGCCGGGTCCATGCGCGCGCGGCGCGGAGCGTTGCCATTCAGGAAACCTTCGTCGAATCGCGACGGAAGGTGCCTGCGCCGTTTGACTCCCAGCTTACGGTTTCTTGACTCCGCGCCTACGGTTTTGCGACGCGGGGATGACGGGCGAGATGCAGTGAAGGTGCACGAGGCGAAACAAGCGCCTAGCGCTGCCAGTTGCAGATGCCGCCGGAACGGCATGGCCAGGTCTGGATACGGGTATCTCTCGCCTGTGCATCCAGCGGATTGCCGCGGCGATGCGCGAGCTTGGCGCGGGCTGCACCGCGCGGCTGCGCGGGCTTGGCGTGCACGACCTTCGGCTCGGCCACGTGCACGCGTTCGGCTGCGACCTTCTTCGGCACGTCGACCGGCTCGGCGCGGGCCTGCGCCTCGTTGCCCCCCTTCGCTTCGAGTGCGACCGGCGCGAATTGCGTCTCGGGTCCGAGACGCTTCGGCGACAGCACGGCCTTCGAAAGGTCGAGGCCGAGATATTCGCCAGGCTTGTAGTCGTCAGCGCGCGCGATGCCGCCCCACGCGATCACGAGGGCAACGGCAATTGCGAAAGGAACGCTTTTCAGGACCACGGACGCCTCCTGAAATTGATTTTGAATGGGGTAATTTACCCCTATTTAGGAGGCGTCGCGCGCAATTCCAGCGGCCAAGTGCCGCCGTGGTTAAGAAGTTTGACGGTGTCAGGCGACCTTTCGCGTCGCCCCCGTCCCATCCAGGAACCCCATCAGGCGGCTGCGGATGATGGTTTCCGCCTCCCCCATGATGCGATCGACGAGTTCCTTGCAGGAGGGGATGTCGTGGATGAGGCCGGCGACCATGCCGCAGCTCCAGGCGCCGGCATCCATCTGCCCCTCCAGCATGATCCTGGGATAGACGCCCGCGACCTGGTCGTGGATGTCGTCGATCTTCAGCTTGTCGCCCTTCTCGCGCTCGATCTCGATGAGGCGATCGACATTGGCATTCCTGAGCACGCGCTCGGTGTTGCGCAGGCTGCGCATGATCAGGCGGGTATCGAGCTCGGTCGCTGCGACCAGCGCGTTTTTCACGTTCTGATGCACCGGCGCTTCCTGGGTGGCGATGAAGCGCGTGCCCATGTTCATACCGGCCGCGCCCAGCGACAGTGCCGCGACGAGGCTGCGCCCATCGGCCATGCCGCCGGAGGCAACGAACGGGATCTTCAATTCCTCCGCCGCACGCGGCAAGAGGATCATATTCGGAATGTCGTCCTCGCCGGGATGGCCGCCGCATTCAAAACCGTCGACGCTGACGGCGTCGCAACCGATGCGCTCGGCCTTCAGCGAATGACGGACCGAGGTGCATTTGTGGATGACCTTGATGCCGGCGGCCTTCAGCGCCGGCATGTATTGCTCCGGGCTGCGGCCCGCGGTCTCCACCGCCTTGATGCCGCCCTCGACGATGGCGGCGATGTATTCTGGATAGGGTGGCGCCGAGAAGGTCGGCAGGAAGGTGAGGTTCACGCCGAACGGCTTGTCGGTCATGTCGCGGCAACGCGCGATCTCCTTCGCAAGCAATTCCGGCGTCCTCTGCGTGAGGCCGGTGATGATGCCGAGCCCGCCGGCATTGGAGACGGCAGCAGCCAGCTCGGCAAAACCGACGAAATGCATGCCGCCCTGGATGATGGGATGCTCGATGCCGAACAGTTCGGTGATCGCGGTCTTCACTAAAGTACCTCCCCGGGATTTGTTGATGTTGGGATCAGTCTAGCCGGACTATCGTGCCGCGGTCACCATTTCTCTCCGAAGGGTCGGATCTCCATCTCGAAGGTCCAGGCGCTCTTGGGCTGCTGATAGAGCTGCCAATAGGCGTCCGCGACCGATGATGGTGGCACCAGGAGGTCGGGATTGTCGAGCGCGTTCGGACCGAGCGCCTCCAGCTGATCCTGCGCGACTGCTTCTTGCGCGTGCGCCGATTCGAGGCGTTCCAGTCCTCGCTCCAGATCACGCGGCACCTGCTCTCGGAACGGCTGAAGAAGCTGGTCCGCTTCGGCATCCTGCGCCGCGTCCCCTATTCCGAGGCGCCCAAGCGCTACGAATGCATCCTGACGCAGAAGGGCCTCGACCTCTACCCGATCATCATGACGATGGTGCATTGGGGCGATACCCACATGGGCGACGAGCGCGGCCGCCCGCTACTGCATGAGCACAAGAGTTGCGGCAAGCAGTTCGATCCGGTGATGGTGTGCTCGGAATGCGGCGAGCCGCTGCACGCCAAACAGGTGCATGTGCATGCGGGACCGGGGCGGAAGGAAGCGGTGGTGTGAGCTACTGGCAGAGCGTAGGGAAGGCGCCGGAAGCGCCCCACACCTCGTTCACCGCATCATCAATGCGTCTTCGTCTTGTGCCACTTCTCGAGGTCGGGCTTTGCCTCGCCCGACTTCTGCTCTTTCTCCGGATTGCCCTTCCACGGCTTGTCTGTCTGGGCGTGCGATCCCCAGTCACTCTGTTGCCGGGGATCGTCGTTTGGCCGTTCCTTGCTCATCGATCTCCCTTTCTATGCAGCACTATGCAAAGGGAACGCCGTAGTAGGAATTGATACCGCGAACTGCAGCGTCATCACCCCAGTTCCAATCGCTCCGTTCGCCGTATTTCGGCGCGCCTGCCAGTTCCTTGGCGGTGATGCCAGTGACATATCCGCCAAGCTCGGTGTCGTATTTCAGGGACTGCCAGGGCAAGGGATAGTGATCGTTGCCGAGCCCGAGGAAGCCGCCAAAGCCGAGCACCGCGTAAGATACCTTGCCGCTCACCTTGTCGATCATCACGCGTTCGATCGAACCGATGCGGCTACGATCGGCGCCGTAAACCGATGTTCCCTCGACCTTGTCGCTGCCGATCAGCCGGCCCATCTCGCTGCGATCCAGCTCGCCTTGATTCAGCATCTCAATTCTCCATCAGCCAGTGCATGAATCAACCTGATGGGCGAGCGATCGTTCCGGTACGTGTTCCGCGAGCGGATCAGGAACATCGCAAGCAACGAGCGGTTCTCTGAGTTTCAAACAGCTCTCGAAACAAAGGGCCGCGCGATGTCCCAGACTGTCTCCGACTTCATCGTCCAGCGTCTGCATCAATGGGGCGTGCGCCACATCTTTGGCTATCCAGGCGACGGCATCAACGGCGTGTTCGGCGCGATGAACCGGGCAGACGGCAAGATCGGTTTCGTGCAGGCGCGGCACGAGGAGATGGCGGCGTTCATGGCAAGCGCCTACGCGAAATTCTCGGGCCGACTCGGCGTCTGCATCGCAACGTCGGGGCCAGGCGCCTCGCATCTCATCACAGGGCTCTACGACGCGCTGCTCGATCACCAGCCGGTGCTGGCGATTGTCGGCCAGCAGGCACGCAATGCGCTGGGCGGGAGCTATCAGCAGGAACTCGATCTGGTCTCGATGTTCAAGGACGTCGCCGGCGCCTATGTCGTGCAGGCATCCTCGCCCTCGCAAGTGCGCCATTTGGTTGATCGATCGGTGCGAACGGCGCTGGCGCGACGGACTCCCGCCGCGATCATCCTGCCCAACGATCTCCAGGAAGAGCCCTACGAAAGCCCGCCGCGCGCGCACGGCACGCTGCATTCCGGTGTCGGCTATAGCGCCCCGCGCATCACGCCGCGCGAAACCGAGCTCGACCGCGCCGCGGAGGTGCTCAACGCCGGCACGAAGGTCGCCATTCTCGTCGGCGCCGGCGCGCTCCACGCCACCGACGAGGTGATTGCCGTTGCCGACCGGCTGTCGGCCGGCTGCGCCAAGGCGCTGCTCGGCAAAGCCGCGCTGCCGGATGACCTGCCCTGGGTCACCGGCTCGATTGGCCTGCTCGGCACCGAGCCCAGCTACAACATGATGATGGAATGCGACACGCTGCTGATGGTGGGGTCCGCCTTTCCCTACGCCGAATTCCTGCCCGAGGAAGGCGTTGCGCGCGGCGTGCAGATCGACATCGACGCCAGCATGATGTCGATCCGCTTTCCCATGGAGGTCGGCCTCGTCGGCGACGCCGCCGAGACGCTGCGCGCATTGCTGCCGCGGCTCGCGCCCAAGACCGACGGTGCCTGGCGCAAGGGCATCGAGGACGACGTAACGAAATGGTGGAAGGCCCTGGACGAGCGCGCGCATCAGCCCGCCGCGCCGGTCAATCCGCAGCTCGTCGCCTGGGAGTTGTCTCCGCGCCTGCCCGACCGCGCGATCATCACCAGCGATTCCGGCTCGTGCGCCAACTGGTTCGCGCGGGACCTGAAGATGCGCCGCGGCATGACGGCGTCACTCTCCGGCGGCCTCGCCTCGATGGGCGCCGCGGTCCCTTATGCGCTTGCCGCGAAATACGCCCATCCCGACCGTCCCGTGATCGCGCTCGTCGGCGACGGTGCGATGCAGATGAACAACATGGCCGAGCTGATCACCGCTGCGAAGTACTGGCGCGACTGGAAGGATCCGCGCTTCATCGTCTGCGTCTTCAATAATGAGGATCTCAACCAGGTGACCTGGGAGCAGCGCGTCATCAACGGCGATCCCAAATTCGAAGCCTCGCAGCGCATTCCCGACGTCGCCTACTCGCGCTTCGCCGAGATGATCGGCCTCACCGGCATTTTCGTCGACAGCCCTCAGCTGCTGGGCTCGGCCTGGGAGCAGGCGCTGGCGAGCGAGATGCCCGTGGTGCTGGAAGTGAAGACCGATCCCGAGGTGCCGCCGCTGCCGCCGCACATCACGCTGCAGCAGGCGAAGAACTTTTCGCTCGCCCTGATGAAGGGCGATCCGAACGAGAGCGGAGCGATCAAGGGGGCGGCTCGACAGGTCCTGGAGAAGATCCTGCCCGGAAAGGAATGAGGTGAACCATGAGCGATTACCGCGATATCCAACATGGCATCAACGATCCCGTCGACGGCGTCGACGTGAATTGGCAGTTCAACGACAACCGGACGCCGCATGAGCGTGCGCAACGCCACGCGGATGTGCGCGCCAACGCGACCGCCAAGCCGGCCGAGCCGTTTCTGCCCGAGCGCCTTCGGCGCAAGCCGACCGATCCCATCAATCCGCGCACCGGTCGCCATCCCACGGACTAGCCGTTAGGAACCTCGTGCAGTACGGCGTGTTGGTCGGCGCAACATCGCGCGGCGACGGCCCGCGCGCCCAATCGGAGGGACCGGACCATGAAACGCACCATCATCGCCCTTGCTTGCGTGCTTGTCGCAGGCCCCGCGCTCGCCCAATCGCTGGGCGAGAAGACCGGCGTCAACTCGGCGCTCGGCGTCGCGCCCACCACCGCCGACTTCGTCAAGGAGGTCGCCATCAGCGACATGTTCGAGATCGAGTCGAGCAAGCTCGCCGAGCAGAAGGGCAACGCGCGGGAGAAGACTTTCGCCCAGCAGATGGTGACCGACCACACCAAGACCAGCGGCGAGCTCAAGGGCCTCGTCAGCGACGGCAAGGTGCAGGCAACCCTGCCGACGGCGCTCGACAGCTCGCACCAGAGCAAGCTCGACAAGCTCAAGGGGGCAAATGGCAAGGACTTCAGTTCGGACTACAATTCCTATCAGGTCAGCGCGCACGAGGACGCCGTGTCGCTGTTCGAACGCTACGCCAAGGGCGGTGACAATTCCGCGCTGAAGGACTGGGCCGGCAAGACGCTGCCGGCGCTCAAGCACCACCTCGACATGGCCAAGGAGCTCGGCAAGGCGCCGAGCGTCGGTCAGTCCAAGTAAGTTGCCGCGAGCACAACGCTCGCCGCCGCTTCGCTGGCCGCCTCGACAGCGAAAGGAGATACATCGATGGCCGAGCAGGACCTGATCGACCCCGTCAGCCGCTATCCGAAGCCGCCGTTCAAGAAGCAGTCGCAGCCCTGGCCGGGCCTCGCCGGCAAAATGGAGCCGCGGCCGGACCATGGCGAGACCAGCTACAAGGGCGCTGGGCGGCTCACCGGCCGCAGGGCGCTGATCACCGGCGGCGATTCCGGCATGGGCCGCGCCGCCGCGATCGCGTATGCGCGCGAGGGGGCCGACGTCGCGATCAACTATCTGCCGGCGGAAGAGCCCGACGCGAAGGACGTGATCGCGCTGATCAGGAAGGAAGGGCGCACCGGGCTTGCGATCCCGGGCGATCTCAAGGACGAAGCCTTCTGCAAGACGCTGGTCGAGCAGGCCGTGCACGGCCTCGGCGGGCTCGACATCATCGTCAACAACGCGGCGCGGCAGCAGACCCGCGCCTCCATCCTCGACGTCTCGTCCGACGATTTCGACGCGACCATGAAGACAAACATCTATGCGCCGTTCTGGATCATCAAGGCGGCGCTGCCGCATCTCAAGCCCGGCTCCTGCATCATCGGCACCACGTCGGAGCAGGCTTACGACCCCTCGCCGGATCTCTACGATTATGCGCAGACCAAGGCTGCGACGATGAACTATGTGAAGTCGCTGGCCAAGCAACTCGCCTCCAAGGGCATCCGCGTCAATGGCGTCGCGCCGGGGCCGATCTGGACACCGCTCCAGGTGTCCGGCGGCGCCACGATGGAGAAGCTCGAGAAATTCGGCGGCATGACTCCGCTCGGCCGTCCCGGCCAGCCCGCCGAACTTGCCTCGATCTATGTGCAGCTTGCGGCCGCCGACGCCAGCTATGCGACCGGCCAGGTGTATGGCTCCGCCGGCGGATCCGGGCAGCCGTAGGAACCGCCGGATCGGATTTTTCGTTGTCGCACGCGCGTAACGAAACCGTCACGAAGACAGCTCGCCAACAACGGACCAATGGCACTCGTAACAGTAGAACCAACCCGCGTCGATCATGCGATCGCCGACAAGATCGCCAACCACACCAATTCGGGGCTCGAGAATGCGGCCGAGGCGCTGACTTGGGGAGCCGACGAGCACGTGCTCATCGGGCTCGCCGCGGCCGGATGGCTCTACGCCCAATTGCGCCGGCCGGAGCAGCGTCCGGCTGCAACTCACCTCTTGCTGGTATCGCTGGCCACGGCCGTGCTCCCGCATGTCCTGAAATCAGTGTTCGATCAGACGAGACCGGATCGGCTGACGGCCATCGGCCACTGGCGCGGCATTCCCGTATCGGGACGATCCCAAGACGCATTTCCCTCCGGTCATGCCGTGCACATGGGCGCCCTCGCCTCGGCCGCTGGTCTGCTGCCGACAAGGCCGCGGCGCGTGGTTCGCGCTCTCGCAGTGGGGCTTTCCCTGACACGCGTTGTCCTGCTTGCTCACTGGGCGAGTGACGTGCTGGCCGGTTTCACTTTGGGCATCGCTGTCGAGCGGCTGCTTCGCCCGCTGACGCTGGCGCGGTCGCGCACGGTTTCGCGGGCACGGCGATGACGGAGTATCTCGTGCGCTTCATCGCGGGCGGCGTCATCGTCTCTGCCTTCGCAATCCTGGGCGACATGCTCAAACCGAAGAGCTTTGCCGGACTTCTCGGCGCGGCGCCGTCGGTCGCGCTGGCCACCCTCGGCATCGCCATCGTCCAGCATGGCGCGCAATATGCCGCGGCCGAAAGCTGGACGATGATCTATGGCGCAATCGCGCTTGCCTGCTACAGCTTCGCCGTCTGCCAGATGCTGATGAGGCTTCGTCTTGCCGCGCTGTCGGCCACGATCATCGCTCTGGCCGTATGGCTTGCCGTCGCCTTCGGCCTGCTTGCGGGTCTTGGAGGTGCCGCCTGATGCTGGTCAAGCTGTCTTCATCGGCTCTGAAACAGACTCGCTGGTACGAATACGCCGTTCGCTTCGTGCTGGGCGGTCTTGCGACGGTGCTGGCGGGCTTCGTCGGCTCGCATTTCGGCGTCTCGGTCGGCGGGCTCTTTCTCGCGCTTCCGGCCATCTTTTGCGCCAGCGCGACGCTGATCGAAAGCCACGAACGTCGGGCCAAGGAGAAGGCCGGTCTGAGCGGAGGCCGGCGCGGACAGCAGGCGGCGGCGCTGGATGCGGCAGGGGCGGCGCTGGGCAGCGTCGGCCTCGCGGGCTTCGCCGCAGTCTTCCACGTCACAGTGGAAGCAAGCGTCGCATTTGCTTTCATCGCAGCGTTGACGGTTTGGGCTATAGTTTCCGTGTCGACCTGGTGGCTCAGGCGCAAGCTTCGCATCGTCTCCCGCAAACCGCGCCGATCAGCCCATTTGCCATCGGAAAAGGACTCTCCCTTCGCGAAGCCCTAGCTTGCTTCCGCATCCGTGGAAGACTGCAACTCCGGCGGCCGGAGGCCCGGGCTGTTGGCCCAGCGCTCCACATGATCGATGACCTTCTGATGACTCGGACGCACCGGCTTGGGCGCTTCGGGCTCGTCGGAAAGCTTGCGGGGTAACCTGACTTCGTCCGTCATGGCCTCTCTCCCTTTCCATGAGAATGCGCCACGGCGAAAGTCGTTTCAATATAACTTATTGATTTTGCTTGATATTTTTACTCATTTGGGGGCTTTCTCGACTCTTGTGGAACTCCCGCCAAGTTGGTTCGTTGAGTAACCTACTCAACCTACTCAATTTGCGTGATCGACCATGAACGACCTTCGCGCCGAGCGCCTTCAGGTCATGCTCTCGCCGGAAGAGTTGGCCGCTGTTGACAGTTTCCGGTTCAAACATCGCATGCCGACGCGAGCGGCAGCGGTCCGCGAACTCCTCAAGTTCGGACTGGCTGCCGCGGGCGTCGACGCCGCGGCCGGCGTGAAGTCAAGCAGCTTCGGCGTGTTTGGCCGCGGACCTGAGGGACATACTCAGGGAGATCCCGAGAACGGCACCGGGGAATGATCCACAGAAGCCATCCGTCAACAAAACGACCCCGGCACGGAGGGTGCCAGGGCCGTTCTTGGAGATTGCTTCCGGCGCACCGGGGGCATGACAACCGGAAGCAACCCGTCGACTCTTCGCGCGGGGATTCGTTCCTTGCAGATTCAGCCGCTCGGCGCGGCGCCCGAATCATCCGGCGTCATGCCGGAGCCGGGCGTCTTGGCATTGTCGTTCAGCTTGGGATCGCGCGTCGCCTCACGCGACGGCGAACCCTTCGGCTCCGTCCTGGAATCCGTCTTGTGCACGGTCTGCGCACGCTGCTTGTCGCTCGGTTGCTCTTCGGCGCGCTTGTCCTTGACGATGCCGTGGTGGGAATGGGCCATGATGTGCTCTCGCCTCTCGAGGTATCGAAGCGCTTACGCACCGCCACGTCGAATGTTCCGGCGTGACGCTAACTGTGCGCCGCATGGACCGCAGCCGATGCATTTTCCAGATGTACCTGCCGCACCGTCGTCACCGTCGCGAACGCGACCGAGACGCCAAAGGCGAGAATGAGTGAAAGAAGAGCCAGACGTGGAGCCATCGCAAAACCTCCTTCTGGAATCAAAAACCAAGCGATCGACTGTTCCCGATGATCCTGGATTGGTCGCCTGCCTTCCGTGAGCGGTCTCACACGCGGATTCACGAAAAAGAGAGCGCTTACGCTTCCCTCTTTGAAGGCGTGCGGACCCCGACGGGCGGGACTTCACCATCAAGCCAATCCTGCTCGTTGGCGAGCGCAGTCCACGCATCCGCCATGCGCGAAAAGCGTTTGTGAGCCGGCTGTCCTTCGGCCCGCTCGGCGAGCTGAAGACAATTGTCGGCGTTATCCCTGAAAATGTCAGACTGTTTCATCAACAAGAACTGGGGATGGAACTCCAGCGTCGCAACCGCCCCTTACCGCATCGTAACGTTCGGGGAACCAGGTGCACCATCGGCGATTGGAGATGCATGCGGAATCTTGGCGCAATAGTTCTGGCACTGGTCCTGGCATTCGCCACCACGGCGTTCGCCGACAGCACCGGCGAACGACGAGGCGACCGCGCACCGACGGCAACCGAAGTCATCAGCGGCCTCTACGCGTTCGGCCGCTTCCAGCAGGGCCTTCTTGAGAGCACCGACCTCAAGGGCAATGCGGAGATCAAGAACCTTGCCGCTCTGCGCGCCGAAGAAGCCGCCAAGCGCGACAAGACATTGAAGCAGATTCAGGAAGCGATCGGTACCGAGCCGCGAACCACCAAGGCGTCGTCTGCCGGCGCGAGCCTCGCCGAGCCCGAAACTTCGGAGGGCCCGACTTACGTCAGAAGCTTTTATGCCGCGCAGATCCCCGAATATGCCTCCGCAATTGCCCTGCTCGAACGCTATCTGAAGGCGCCCGACAATGCGGCGCTGGCAGCGTTCGCGCGCGGACAATTGCCGGCGTTGCGCTCGCAGGTGAAGGACGCCGAGCGCACCATGGCGGACAAATAGCCGCTCTTGCTTGTCTTACTTGTCGTTGGGATGATGTTGCTGGCTCTCCGGCCGCACGGTGCGGTCGCTCTCCGGCATCCTGTCCCTGCCGGCATCGCCATTGTCATCCTTGCCGCCCGAGCTCGAGGTGCCGCTGCCGCTGGGGTTCGACCGGGTGGCCGCGCCCGTGGTCGGCGTTTCCGCGCGCGGGGTGGCCGAGCTTGCGGCGGGATCGCCGGACACGGCCCCGCGACCGCTGGGCGAACCACCCTGCGCGAGCAGAGGTCCGGCGGCAAACAACAAGACGGCCAACGCGGCAAATCCTGCTTTCATATGAGCTCTCCCTGTCTTTGCGGGCTAACCGACAGGGCCGGCGCTCCGTTCCGAAGGGCGGGGTGCGCGGGGGCACGAAACGGGGCGGCGGACCACGGATGATTTTTCCGACCTCGTTTGGAACCAATCCGATTGCCCCTCGTTAATTTGGCCGGGCTGAGCAAAGCAGGTTCCATTTCCTCGCGCCGCAACCTTGGCGCTTGATTTCGAATTGGGCTGACGCTCTATTTTGACCAATCGCGTCGTGCCTCAGGATTCGGCCGACGCCTGCGGGGGAATCAGTATGAGCGACCTCGATCCCGGAACTGCATCACGCTCCGGTCGTCGCGTCCCAAAGCCAAAAACCAACGGTCTCTCGGAGCCGGATTCGCGGGCGGAATTGCTGCTCGCCTTGCAGGCCATGCGCAGCGGCGACTTCTCCGTGCGGATGAGCGGCGACTATCTCGGCATCGACGGCAAAATTGCCGACACTTTTAATGAAATCATCGCCGCCAACCAGCGCATGGCGCAGCAGCTCGAACTGGTCGGCCAGGTGGTGGGCCGCGAGGGCAAGACGCGCCAGCGCGTGAAGTTCGGCCTCGCCAGCGGCTCCTGGGCCGACATGGAAGGCTCCGTCAACACCCTGATCGACGACCTGCTCTGGCCGACACGCGAAGTGACCCGCGCGGTCGCGGCGGTCGCGCAAGGCGACCTGCTCCAGACCGTCAAGCTCGACGTCGACGGCCGGCCGCTGCGCGGTGAATTCCTGCAGTCGGCGACCATCGTCAACACCATGATCAAGCAGCTCGGCGTGTTCACCTCCGAGGTGACGCGCGTGGCGCGCGAGGTCGGCACCGAAGGCAAGCTCGGCGGCCAGGCCCAGGTGCCGGAAGTGACCGGCGTCTGGAAGGATCTGACCGAGAGCGTCAACTCGATGGCGAACAACCTGACCAACCAGGTTCGTAACATCGCCGAAGTGACGATCGCGGTCGCCAACGGCGACCTCTCCAAGAAGATCACGGTCGACGTCCGCGGCGAGATCCTTCAGCTCAAGGAAGCCATCAACACGATGGTGGACCAGCTCCGCTCCTTCGCCTCCGAAGTGACGCGCGTGGCGCGCGAGGTCGGCACCGACGGCAAGCTCGGCGGCCAGGCGATCGTGCCCGGCGTCGCCGGCACCTGGAAGGATCTCACCGACTCCGTCAACGCGATGTGCGGCAACCTGACCGCGCAAGTGCGCAACATCGCCAACGTCACCACCGCCGTGGCGCGCGGCGACCTGTCGCGCAAGATCACCGTGGACGTGCGCGGCGAAATTCTGGAGCTCAAGGACACCATCAACACCATGGTGGACCAGCTCAACTCTTTCGCCTCGGAAGTGACGCGCGTGGCGCGCGAGGTCGGCACCGAGGGCAAGCTCGGCGGCCAGGCCCAGGTGCCCGGCGTCGCCGGCACCTGGAAGGACCTCACCGACAACGTCAACTTCATGGCGTCGAACCTGACCGCGCAGGTCCGCAACATCGCCGACGTCGCGACCGCCATCGCCGGCGGCGACCTCTCGAAGAAGATCACGGTGAACGTCTCGGGCGAGATCCTTCAGCTGAAGGAAACGCTCAACACCATGGTGGACCAGCTCAACGCCTTCGCCGGCGAAGTCACGCGCGTCGCGCGCGAGGTCGGCACCGAAGGCCGGCTCGGCGGTCAAGCCAACGTGCTCGGCGTCGCCGGCACCTGGAAGGACCTGACGGAAAGCGTCAACTCGATGGCGTCGAACCTGACCGCGCAGGTTCGTAACATCGCCGAGGTGACGACGGCGGTCGCCGGCGGCGACTTGTCGAAGAAGATCACCGTGGACGTGCGCGGCGAGATCCTGGAGCTGAAGGACACCATCAACACCATGGTGGACCAGCTCAACGCCTTCGCCGGCGAAGTCACGCGCGTCGCGCGCGAGGTCGGTACCGAAGGCAAGCTCGGCGGCCAGGCCCAGGTGCGCGGCGTCGCCGGCACCTGGAAAGACCTGACCGACAGCGTCAACTCGATGGCCTCGAACCTGACGGGCCAGGTTCGTAACATCGCCGAGGTCGCGACCGCGGTCGCCAAGGGCGACCTGTCGAAGAAGATCACGGTGAACGTGTCGGGCGAAATCCTTCAGCTGAAGGAAACGCTCAACACAATGGTCGATCAGCTCAACGCCTTCGCCGGCGAAGTCACGCGCGTCGCGCGCGAGGTCGGCACCGAGGGCAAGCTCGGCGGCCAGGCCCAGGTGACGGGCGTCGCCGGCACCTGGAAGGATCTCACCGACAACGTCAACTCGATGGCGGGCAACCTCACCGCCCAGGTCCGCAACATCGCCGAGGTCGCGACCGCCATCGCCGGCGGCGACCTCTCGCGCAAGATCACCGTGGACGTGCGCGGCGAGATCCTTCAGCTCAAGGACACGCTGAACACGATGGTCGACCAGCTCAACCGCTTCGCGGGCGAGGTGACGCGCGTCGCGCGAGAGGTCGGCACCGAAGGCCGCCTCGGCGGCCAGGCCAACGTGCCCGGCGTCGCCGGCACCTGGAAGGACCTCACCGACAGCGTGAACTCGATGGCGGGCAACCTCACCGCCCAGGTCCGCAACATCGCCGAAGTGACGACCGCCGTGGCGCGCGGCGACCTGTCCCGCAAGATCACAGTGGACGTGAAGGGCGAAATCCTCGAGCTGAAGAACACCATCAACACCATGGTGGACCAGCTCAACGGCTTTGCCGGCGAAGTGACACGCGTGGCGCGCGAGGTCGGCACCGAAGGCAAGCTCGGCGGCCAGGCCGAGGTGCCCGGCGTCGCCGGCACCTGGAAGGACCTCACCGACAACGTCAACTTCATGGCCTCGAACCTGACGGCCCAGGTCCGCAACATCGCCGAGGTCGCGACCGCGATCGCCGGCGGCGACCTCTCGAAGAAGATCACGGTGGACGTGCGCGGCGAGATCCTGCTGCTCAAGGACACGCTCAACACGATGGTGGAGCAGCTTCGCTCCTTCGCCGCGGAAGTGACGCGCGTCGCGCGCGAAGTCGGCACCGAAGGCCGGCTCGGCGGTCAGGCCGTCGTGCCCGGCGTCGGCGGCACCTGGAAGGACCTTACCGACAACGTCAACCTGCTCGCGGCGAACCTCACCACGCAAGTCCGCAACATCGCCGAAGTCACCACGGCCGTGGCGCGCGGCGACTTGTCCCGCAAGATCACCGTGGACGTGAAGGGTGAAATCCTCGAGCTGAAAAACACCATCAACACCATGGTGGACCAGCTCAATGCGTTTGCCGGCGAGGTGACGCGCGTTGCCCGCGAAGTCGGCACCGAGGGCGAGCTCGGCGGCCAGGCGCAGGTTCCTGGTGTGGCCGGCACCTGGAAGGATCTCACCGACACCGTCAACTTCATGGCGGCGAACCTGACGGAACAGGTCCGCGGCATCGTCAAGGTGGTGACCGCGGTCGCCAACGGCGACCTCAAGCAGAACCTCACCGTCAAGTCGAAGGGCGAGGTCGCAGCGCTCGCCGACACCATCAACAACATGACCGAAACGCTCGCGACCTTCGCCGATCAGGTGACCTCGGTGGCGCGCGAGGTCGGCGTCGAGGGACGATTGGGCGGTCAGGCCGACGTGCCCGGCGCCGCCGGCACCTGGAAGGACCTCACCGGCAACGTCAACCTGCTGGCGGCCAACCTCACCTCGCAGGTGCGCGCGATCGCTGAAGTGGCGACCGCCGTGACCAAGGGCGACCTGACGCGATCAATCCAGGTCGACGCCCGCGGCGAAGTCGCCGAGCTGAAGGACAATATCAACACGATGATCACGAACCTCCGTCTGACGACGGACGTGAACACCGAGCAGGACTGGCTGAAGACCAACCTCGCCAAATTCACCAACATGCTCCAGGGCCAGCGCGATCTCGCCACCGTCGGCCGGCTGCTGCTGACCGAGCTGTCGCCGCTGGTGAACGCCCACACCGGCGTGATCTATCAGGTCGAGAACGAGGACAATCCGCAGCTCCTGCTGCTCGCCTCCTATGCCGGCGACGGCGCCTATCCCTATCAGCGCGTGCTGCCGTTCGGTGACGGCCTGATCGGCCAATGCGCGCTCGACAAGCGGCCGCGTGTGATCGCCGACATCCCGCCCGACGTGGTGCCGATCAACTCGGCGCTATTCCGTGTCGCACCGAAGAACCTCGTCGTGCTGCCGGTGCTGTTCGAAGGCCAGGTCAAGGCGGTGATCGAGCTCGCCTCGCTCACCTCGTTCACGACCTCGCAGATGACGTTCCTGGAGCAGCTCACCGACTCCATCGGCATCGTGCTCAATTCGATCGAGGCGACGATGCAGACCGAGGGCCTGCTGAAGCAGTCGCAGCAGCTCGCCGGCGAGCTCCAGACCCAGCAGCGCGAATTGCAGCAGACCAACGACCAGCTCGAACAGAAGGCGCAGCAGCTCGCGGAGCGCAACGTCGAGGTCGAGCGCAAGAACCAGGAGATCGAGCAAGCCCGCCGCGCGCTGGAGGAAAAGGCGACCGAGCTTGCGCTCACCTCGAAGTACAAGTCCGAATTCCTCGCCAATATGAGCCACGAGCTCCGCACGCCGCTGAATTCGATCCTGATCCTGGGCCAGCAGCTCACGGACAATCCGGACGGCAATCTCTCCGCCAAGCAGGTCGAGTTCGCCCGCACCATCCACGGCGCCGGCACCGACCTCTTGAACCTCATCAGCGACATTCTCGACCTTTCCAAGATCGAGTCCGGCACGGTGACGGTCGACGCGGAGGAAATCCTGACCGCGAACCTGCTCGAAACCGTCGGCCGACCGTTCCGGCACGAGGCCGAGAACCGCAATTTGTCGTTCAAGATCGACGTGGACCCGAACCTCGCGCGCAGCATCGTCACGGACTCCAAGCGCCTGCAGCAGGTCTTGAAGAACCTACTCTCCAACGCCTTCAAGTTCACCGCCGAAGGCGAAGTGCGCCTGAAGGTCGTCGCCGCGGTCGGCGGTTGGGGCATGGATCACCCGGTGCTGAACTCCGCGCCGGCGGTGATCGCGTTCGAAGTGTCCGATACCGGCATCGGCATCCCCCTAGAGAAGCAGAAGCTGATCTTCGAGGCGTTCCAGCAGGCGGACGCCGGCACCAGCCGCAAATACGGCGGCACCGGCCTCGGCCTTGCGATCAGCCGCGAGCTCGCCAGCCTGCTCGGCGGCGAGATCCATCTGCGCAGCTCGCCCGGCAAGGGCTCGTCCTTCACGCTCTACCTGCCGCTGAAATATTCCGGCCCGACGCTCGCGCCGCGTCCCGCGCCCCAGCAACACGGCCAGCCGCCGGCGCTGCAACCGGCCGCCCCCGAGCAACCGCGGGTCATCGAGCAGATCCCTGACGACAGGCTCAATCTCGAGCCCGGCGACAGCATCCTGCTCATCGTCGAGGACGACCCGCATTATGCGCGCATTCTTGTCGATCTTGCGCGCGACAAGGGCTTCAAGGTCCTGGTCGCCGCGCGCGGCGCCGAAGCACTGGAACTGGCCAAGCAATATCAGCCGCGGGCCGTCTCGCTCGACGTGTTCCTGCCGGACATGCTCGGCTGGACCGTGCTGAGCCAGCTCAAGCACAACCCGCTGACGCGCCACATTCCCGTGCAGATCATCACGCTCGACGAGGACCGGCAGCATGCGCTGGCGCGCGGCGCCTTCTCCTTCGTCAACAAGCCGACGACGACCGAGGGCGTCTCGGCCGCGCTGAGCCAGATCAAGGAATATGCGCGTCCCAGGCGCAAGCGACTCCTGATCGTCGAGGACAACGAGGCCGAACAGCTCTCGATCCGCGAGCTGCTGCATCACGACGACATCGAGATCGTCGCGACCGACACCGGCGCCGGCGCGCTCTCGACGCTGCGCGAAGCACCCTGCGACTGCGTGGTCCTCGACCTCAGGCTGCCCGACATGAGCGGCTTCGAGGTGCTGGATCAGATCCGCAACGACGAGGCGCTGTCCAACATCCCGGTCGTCGTTTTCACCGGGCGCGAGCTTTCGGCGGAGGAGGATGCGGAACTCCACACCATGGCGCGCAGCATCGTGGTCAAGGGCGTGGAATCGCCGGAACGCCTGCTCGATGAGACCGCTCTGTTCCTGCACCGCGTGATCACGGAACTGCCGGTCGAGAAGCAGCGCATGCTGGAGAAGCTGAACAGTTCCGACGAGGACCTGATCGGCAAGACCGCACTGCTCGTCGACGACGACGCCCGCAACATCTTCGCGTTGTCGAGCGTGCTGGAGCGACGCGGCATGAAGGTGCTGACGGCCACGACCGGTCGCGAAGCGGTGACGCTGGTCGGATCCAATCCGGAAATCGCGATCGTGCTGATGGACATCATGATGCCGCAGATGGATGGCTATCAGACCATCGGTGTCATTCGCGAAAACCCGGCCTTCGCCCGCCTTCCGATCATCGCGCTGACCGCCAAGGCGATGAAGGGCGACCGGGAAAAATGCCTCGAAGCCGGCGCGTCCGATTACCTCGCCAAACCCGTCAACACCGATCAATTGCTGCTTGCGATCCGCATGTGGCTGCACCGCTGAGTTGGATCCGCGAATGGACCACGAAAAGGTCAACATCCTGCTCGTCGACGACCAGCCGGCCAAGCTGCTCGCCTATGAGGTGATATTGAAGGATCTCGGCGAGAACCTCGTGGTTGCCTCTTCGGGCCGCGAGGCGCTGGAGGTTCTGCTCAAGACCGAGATTGCGGTGATCCTGGTCGACGTCTGCATGCCGGAGCTCGACGGCTTCGAGCTCGCAGCGATGATCCGCGAGCATCCGCGCTTCCAGAAGACCGCGATGATCTTCATCTCGGCCATTCAGGTCAGCGACATCGACCGGCTGCGCGGCTACGAGATGGGTGCGGTCGACTACGTGCCGGTGCCGGTCGTGCCGGAGGTGCTGCGCGCCAAGATCAAGGTGTTTTCCGAGCTCTACCGCAAGACCCGCGAGCTCGAACGGCTGAATCAGGAACTCGAGGACCGCGTCCGCGCCCGCACGGCGGAACTGGAGAACTCCACCGCCAAGCTGCGCGAGAGCGAACAGCGGCGCAGCATGGCGATTGCGGCCGGCAAGATGGGATCCTGGGACTGGGACTGGATCAGCGGCGACTGGATGTGGGACGAGGGACAGTATCGCATCTTCGGCGTCACCCCGGAGAGCTTCGAGGTCACTCCGGCGAGCGTTCAGGCGCTGCTGCATGCGGATGACGTCGATCAGTTGCGCAAGGCGATCGCCGAGTTCAACAAGGGCACGCGTGCTTATGAGACGGAATTCCGCATCGTGCGGCCCGACGGCGAGGTGCGCTGGTGCGTCGGCACGGCGGCCGCAACCGTGGACGACAGCGGCCGCGTGGTGCGCGTGAGCGGCGTCACCGTCGACATCACCGAACGCAAGCGCGCGGAGGAACGGCAAAACCTATTGGCGCGGGAAGTCGACCATCGCGCCAAGAATGCGCTGGCGCTGGCGCAATCGATCGTGCGGCTGACCCGCGCGGACGAGGTCAAGGCCTATGTCAACGCCGTCGAGGGGCGCATCAATGCACTGGCGCGCGTGCACACGATCCTCTCGCTGTCGAGCTGGCAGGGCGCCGAGCTCTCGAAGCTGATCGACGAGGAGCTCGCGCCCTATTCGCTCGGCGGCCAGATCAGGCTGGCGGGTCCCGAAGTTCAGCTGCTGCCGACGACCGCCCAGACGCTGGCGCTGGCGCTGCATGAGCTTTTCACCAACTCGGCCAAGTATGGCGCGCTTTCGACGCGATCGGGGCGGCTGATGATCAGCTGGCAGGTCGAGGACGACCACCTCACCCTGATCTGGGAGGAGTCCGGCGGTCCGCTCGTGAGAACGCCGAAATCTCGCGGCTTCGGTACGCGGAGCCTGCTCGCGAGCGTCGAGTCCCAGCTCGGCGGCCAGGCGCAATTCGATTGGCGAGCCGAAGGCCTGTTGTGCCGCCTGGAGGTGCCGTTGACGCGCAAGACTGCGGCGACGGCGGCACCCGGCAAATTCGAGGCCGCCAGCTCCGCCGAATTGCAACGCGCATCCGGTTAGAGCATTTTGCAGCGAAGTGGCGGCCGGTTCGCGTCAAGAAGACACGTCACAGCAAGAATCCAGAGCTTCCGATTCGATGGGAGCGGAAAAAAGCTCTAGCCGGACGCCGCGCTCGCCATGCGCTGCTCCGTTCGCGGCTCGCGAGCGACGCGTCCTTCGAGCCAAGCCTCCGTTTGGGCGAGATCGCGCAGCGCTTTCGCATAGCGCCGGGCCGCGCTTCGCTCTGC
This sequence comes from Bradyrhizobium sp. 14AA, assembly GCF_054185205.1. Lineage (NCBI taxonomy): Bacteria > Pseudomonadati > Pseudomonadota > Alphaproteobacteria > Hyphomicrobiales > Nitrobacteraceae > Bradyrhizobium > Bradyrhizobium sp. 14AA. The sequence continues at coordinate 152,226 of NZ_JAVAYM010000022.1, forward strand.
CCCGCGCGGCAGCTTGCGCGCCTTACGCAGGATGTCTGCGGCGGCGTTGCGGTAGGCCAGCGAGCGGTAAAGAAAGACTACCTTACCCATGTCGAATGTTCCCGTGTTGATGGCCTTCATCCTCGCAAGCCCGGCATGAACGTCGGATGAAGCGGACGATGACAATTCCTTCACCCGCCTGGAACCAGAGGATATCGCGCGCGTTTGTATGCAAGATCGGGATGCAGTTCCCATGCGCACGAAAAAATCGTCCGACCTGATCTCTCCCAGCGGCCTCATCAAGTTACTGACGCATGCGCTGATGGGCGCGGCGCTCGGCCTCGCTTTCAGTCTCGCGCTCATTCTCTCCAATCCGGCCGTCGCCAACCTGCTGAATCACGGCGGAAGCCAGGCTGTTGTCGTCTTTGCCCTGACGCTGGTCACGACGTTCGCAATCGGCGCAACGCTCACGGGCGTCGTGTTCATTCTCGCAGAGGACAAGCAATCTTGAAGCGTGCGCGAAGCGCGGGAGCCCGCTTTGTTGGGAACTCCTGCGGCCAATGACGGTTGGCTGCCTGCGTCAATTTAACTCAGGGAGTTCCCCGCATGAAGACAACCAAGCTCGCTCTCGCCGTGATGTTGGCAACCGGCCTTGCCGCCGCGCCGTTCGCCGCGCAGGCCAAGTCGCACAAGGCCAAGCATGGGTCCTCGATGTCGACGTCATCGCAGACCACGGGTGCCAACACCAAGTCCACCAAGGGCGCGGATCCTTCCGGCCAGGGCGGTTCTGGCCCCGGCTCCGATCAGGGCGGCACCATGACGAACAAGAGCGGCATGAGCAACACCAAGTAGGCGCTCGCCGAAATTCTGCAGGGCCCCGCCATGGCGGGGCTCTTTACTTGAGATATTCGACATCATCGTTCGCATCGCGCGCACGCTTCAGCTGCGATGGCCGTCCGTGATGTCAGGATGACCGCCTGCCGGATTTGTCTTCACGAGATGATCGAGCCGTGCGCGCTTGCGTGCGATCAGGAGCTGGGCCGCAGCGTCGTCGAGTCCCTCGCGCTGCAACTGCCGGATGGCGGAGCCGAGTTCGAGAATCTCGGCGCGCAGTTTTAGAATCCGGTACGTGTTCGGGTCTTCCTCCACGGCACACTCCCAAAGGACTCAGCGGCGCGCGATCGCGCGCTCGGGATTGCCGACGTTCTTCACGAGGCGAAGGCGCGCCCGATGGCGGACATCAGGCAGGACGTCGCCGCCACCGGCCGCCATTCGCCGATCAGCAGGTTGATCTTCCGGCGCAGGTCCATCTGCGCCAGGGCCTTTTCCGTGCAGTCGCGATCGCGATCGACGAGGTCGCGCACCGACGCCTCGATATCGGCCATTTCCAGCCTCAAGGCGCTGATTTTACGTCGAATTTCATTAATTCTGTTGTCCATGGCTTGTTAGAACAAAATAAGAACATATAGTCAAGCCAGATTTCGGGACGGAGAGGTGAGATGCAGGTTCAGGGTAAATATGACGCCAGGGTTTTCCTGAGCGAGCAGATGACAAGGGCGCAGGGCCTCAGGCTGAAACGGCTGAGCGAAGAGGCGTATCAGCCCACGCAATATGCGCGGGACCTTTCCTTCACCGAGGCGGCGCGGCGCATTCGGGTGCTGGAAGACGAGATCGAGCTGGCGAACTCATTCTAGGCTGCCTTGCGCGTCCGGAACGTGGCGCGCGCTCTCGGAACCATGGCTGTGTCGGATGGTTCTCCTCGGCCAAGGGAGAACATGCATGGCACGCAAGGCAAAGAAACGCCGCTACTCGCGCAGCTCCGGCAGCGATGTCGAAAGCGAGATGCGGCGCTACAAGAAGGGCACGGCCAAGAGCGGCCGCAAAGGCCGTGGCGGACGCGTGAAGAGCCGCAAGCAGGCGATCGCGATCGGACTGTCGAAGGCCCGCAAGAAGGGCAAGAAGGTCCCGAAGAAGGCCTCGAAGCGGAAGAGCGCCAAAAAGAGCGCCAAGAAGAAGTCGTCGAAGACATCGTCGAAGCGCAAATCCTCCAAACGGTCGCGCTGATCTCCGTCAGATCATGCTGCCCGGCATGAAGCAGCGGATCGAAACCCCGAACGCGGTCTTCACCGGCCACACCATGGTGCGGCCGGCCCGGTTCGGCTCGGTGATGACGGCTTCATCCGGCACTTCGACCCATTCCCCATCGAGGCGTACGCGATAATGTCCGTTGTGCGATTCCCAATCGGGATCGGCGACGGCAAAACCATCCGCATCCGAGCAGCACGGACCGAGGTGACTGCGCAAGCTATCGAACCAGGGCTTCAGCGGTGAGTCGGCGTAGCGGCCGTCGTCACGCCCGAGGGCGTTACCGCCCCAAAGCACCAATGGCGCCACCAGCAGCACACGCCACAGCGAGAGCTTCAATCGATCCATGTCGGCACCGATCAAATGCGAACCGCCGGCCGAAGCGCCGGACGGTTCGGAGTTCCACGCTTGCAACCCGTCGCCGTGGCGGCTTCCTTGCCGCCGCATGTGCGACTCCGGAACTGTGATGACCGAACACGGCTTTTTCGGACGAACCGGGTCATCGTTCCTGCCGTTAACGAGAATGTTATCGGCAGGTTCGCGGGACTCCTGAGTGCGAACAGGAAAGGCGGCCCGAGGGCCGCCTTTTTGGACTTGCGTCGATCGGCGCTCGACTTACGCGAGTGGCACCGCGACGAACCTCGTCGCCTCCGCGCTCTTGACCTGCAACAGCACGCTGCGCTTGCCCGACGATTTGGCCTGCGCCAGCTCCGAGCGGACGTCACCGACATTGGCGACGGCCTTGCCGCCGACATTGAGGATGACGTCACCGGTCTGGATGCCGCGCTGCGCCGCCGGCCCTTGCGGATCGACTTCGGTGACGACGACGCCCTTCTGGCCGGCGCCCTGGACGTCGCCGGCCGGAGCCAGGCTGAGCCCGAGCCGCGGCGTGCCGGCATCCGGCTGCGCCTTGCCCTCGTCGGACTTGCCGTCTCCCTTGGCCTGCTGCTCGTTCGGCAGCTCGCCGAGCGCGAGCGTCACCGTCTTGCTGCCACCCTTGTGGAAGACGTCGAGCTTCACGGACGTGCCCGGCGCCAAGGTGGCGATGGTGCGGGCGAGATCGCGGGAATCCTTGATCGCGGTGCCGTTGACGGCGGTGATGACGTCGCCCGCCTCGATGCCGGCCTTCGCCGCCGGGCTACCGTCCTGCGGGTTGTCGACGATCGCGCCGCGCGCTTCCTTCAGGCCGAGGCTGTCGGCGATATCCGATGTCACCGGCTGCACCTGCACGCCAAGCCAGCCGCGGGTGACCGCGCCCTTGTCCTTCAGCTGCGCCACGACGAGCTTGGCCGTCGAGGCCGGAATGTCGAAGCCGATGCCGACCGAGCCGCCCGAGGGGGAGAAGATCGCGGTGTTCACGCCGATTACGTTGCCGTTCATGTCGAAGGCGGGACCGCCGGAATTGCCCTTGTTGATGGGCGCGTCGATCTGGATGAAGTCGTCATAGGGGCCGTTGCCGATGTCACGGCCGCTGGCCGAGACGATGCCGGCTGTCACGGTGCCGCCGAGGCCGAAGGGATTGCCGACCGCGACCACCCAGTCGCCGATGCGCGGCTTCTGGTCGGAGAATTTGACGAACGGAAAATCCTTCTTGCCGTCGACCTTGATCAGAGCGAGATCGGTCTTCGGATCGGTGCCGACGACCTTCGCGGTGTAGACCGTGCCGTCGTCCATGGTCACCTGCACCGACGCAGCGTGGTCGACGACGTGGTTGTTCGTCACGGCATAGCCGTCGGCCGAGATGAAGAAGCCGGAGCCTTCGCCCGTGATCGTCTGGTGGCGCTGGCGCGGCATGCCGTTCATGCCCGGGCCGCGGAAGCCGAACTGCCGCGAGAACTGGTCGAACGGGGAGTCCTCATCGGAATCCATCCGGTTCTGCTGCAGCATCGCGCTCTTGTCGTTGTCCTGGTCGATTTTGACCCGCACCGAGATGACGGCGGGTTTGACCCTGGCCACGAGATCGCCGAAGCCCGGTGGGGTCGCGGCGCTTTCCGCAGCCTGTGCCGGCGCGATGAAGGAGATCGCGCTGAACGGGGAAGAGCCGGGAGCGGTCGCCAGCACCGCCATGCCAAGCGCGGCCACGGTGCCGAGCAGCGCGAGCCGGCGCGGCCTCAAGATCTTGCGGGCCGCGGTGTCGGAATTGACGCGATCGTTCATGTCGAAATATCCATGTTGAGGAGATGTCGCCTTGCCCCCAACATGGTCGTTGCCACCTTACGGCGTCCCGTCCACGCGATTAAATGTTGGCAAAGAATCCGCCGCCCGGCGCCGCTGGAAAATCGTACATTTGATGCAGCTCAACGCGCCCCGTGCGGGCGGTGAAAAACTGCGGCCACCGGATCCTGTCCATCGGAGGCGCGTCATGTACAAAGACATTCTCGTCCACATCCCGACCGAGCGCCCGATGCGCCCCGTGATCGACGGTTCGGTCTCGCTCGCGGCGTACCTCAACGCCCACCTCGACGCGGTCGCGGTCGGCTATGTCACGACCGGCGCAGCCTACGTCATGGATGGCGGCGCGGCCGTAGCGGCCGTGTTCGAGCTGGAACGCGAGCGCGCAATGGAGCGGGCCGAGGCCGCGCTCGCGGTGTTCACAAGCGAAGCGGTGAACGCCGGCATCTCCCACGCCTGCCACCCGCTCGGCGCGATCCCGGCGGATGCAGTCGGTTTTCTCGGCGAGATGGCGCGACTGCACGACCTCAGCATCATGCTCCAGCCCGATCCGGCGCAAGGCTCATTCGACAACGATGTACCCGGCGAGATCCTGTTTCAGGCGGGCGGCCCGGTGCTGTTCCTGCCGTACACCTTCCGTGGGGCCTTCAGGGCGAACCGGATCGGCATCTGCTGGGACGGCAGCCGTCTCGCGGGCCGTGCGATGCGGGACGCGGCACCATTCCTGGCGCGCGCCGAAGAGATCGTGATCATCACCATCAACGAAGCCGACGTGGCCCCCGGCGAGGCTTCAGCGAGCAATCTGGCGAGACATCTCGGCCGGCGCGGCCTCTCGACCCGCACGGTCGGCCTGTCGGCCGCGCGCGCCGACATCCAGCCGACCATCCTGTCGCTGGCGGCCGACGAGACCCTCGATCTCCTGGTGATGGGCGGCTACGGCCATTCGCGATTGCAGGAACGCGTCCTCGGCGGCGTCACCCGCGCCATGCTGTCGGCCATGACCGTCCCGACGCTGATGTCGCATTAGCGAAGCCAGCCCCGCCTTCACGCCGCGGCAGGCGTCTCCCACGCCGTGGCCGCGACGGTTTCCTCGTTGCGTTGCGCATTGCACGCGTCGAAATGCGCCTTGAGTTCGACTTCCGCAAGATATTCGAAATGTTCGGCCTGGCCGAGGAGTTCCCAGTTCTGGAGCGGCCGGTAGGCCGCCTGCTGACGACAGAGGGACGCCAGCGCCCGGTAGCGACGTACGTTCTCCATGAGACCCTCCCTCGCACTCACACGGCTTATTGCCCTGATTTGCGTCAGGCCGATGGCGGTTGTGCAAAACATTTACTGCGCCCGCTACGCGCCCGGCCTCAAGTTAATTCTTGGGAAATGCGTATCGACGCGAAAGTTCCAAAACTGCGCTAGCTTGCGCTCGGAATCCTGCCGCCACAAGACCGGGAGCTAGGCATAGAGACGGCGCTCCACGGTCACGCCGACCAGATCGAGATAGCGCTCGATCAGGTCGGGACGACCAACGAGATAGCCCTGCATCTCCTCGCAGGCCTCGCGGGCCAGGAAGGTGCGCTGCGCTTCCGTCTCCACCCCTTCGGCGATGACAGGCATCTTCAGGGCGTGCGCGAGGCTGAGGACCGCGCGGACGATCTCGGCCGATTGCGGCGTCGCCTCGAGATTGGAGATGAAGCTGCGATCGATCTTGATCTTGTCGAACGGGAACGACTGGAGATAGGACAGCGAGGAGTACCCGGTGCCGAAATCGTCCATCGCAATACGGAGGCCGAGCGCCTTCAACCGCCGCAGCAGATTGAGCGCGCGGGTGAAATCACCGATCAGCACGCCCTCGGTAACCTCGACCTCGAGCCGCATCGGCGAAAGCCCCGTCTCCAGCAGGATCTGGTGGATCGACCGTTCGAGGTCGCCGGCCTGGAACTGGACCGGCGACAGATTGACCGCGACCTGCAACGGGCGCGGCCAAGACGCCGCCTCGCGGCACGCCTCGCGCAAGACCCATTCGCCGATCTGGACGATCATCCCGTTCTCCTCTGCGAGCGGAATGAACTGGTCGGGCGGCACGAAGCCGCGCGTCGGATGGTTCCAGCGCAGCAGAGCCTCGAAGCCGATGACCTCGCCATCCATCCGCGCCTGCGGCTGGAAGTAGACGAGGAGCTGGTTCTGCTCCAGCGCCAGTCGCAGATCGTGCTGCAACAGCCTTCGATCGCGCAGCTCCTGGTCCATCTCGGATTCGAAGAAGCGGACCCTGCCCCTGCCCTCGCGCTTGGCGCGATAGAGCGCGGAATCTGCGTTGGCGAGCAGCGTGGCGGCATTCACGCCGTCATCCGGATAGAACGCGATGCCGACGCTGAGGCCGACATGGGGGAGATAGTCGTCGACCTCGAGCTCCTTTCCAATCGCCTCGACCAGGCGTTCGGCGAGCGTCAGAACGTCCTCGCGGCGGACGTGGTCAGGCATCAGGATCATGAACTCGTCGCCGCCGATGCGGGCAACGAAGGCGCCGTCGGCTTCCGCCGCAAGACGATCCGCGGCAGCCCGCATCAGCATGTCGCCGACGGGATGGCCGAACACGTCGTTGACCTCCTTGAAGCGGTCGAGATCGAGGCTGAGCACCGCAAAACTGGTTGCCACCTCCTGCGCCCGCTCCAGCCGTTCGTCCAACGCTGCGTTGAAAGCGCTGCGGTTCGGCAGGTCGGTCAACGCATCATGATGCGCAAGATGGCTGATCCGCGCCTCGTTCGTGATCCGCTCCGTGATGTCCTCGATCACGCCGACGAGGTATTGCGGCGCGCCACTGTCGTCCCTGATCAGCAGCTTGCGCGAATTGACCAGACGATCACGGCCCTTGACGCCGACTTCGAGCAGATGCCCCTCCAGGAACATCGGCGAGCCGCTGTCGACGACGCGGCGATCCTGCTCGTTGACGACGCGGGCGATGTCGTCCGGAAAGATCTGCTCCGGGGTTTTGCCCAGCATGACCTCGCGCGGCATTCCGTAATATTCCTCGCCGGCGCGGTTGAGCAGGACGTAACGGGAATCCTTCGCATCCTTGGCAAACACCGCGATCGGGATATTCTCGATGATGCTGTCGAGGAACTCGCGCGCCCGCAGCAGGTCCTGCTCGGCGCGCTTGTGAGTCTGTTCGAGCTCCTCGATCATCAGCTTGATCGCGCGGTCGGTGCGGCGGCGGTCGCGGTCGCTCTCCTCATAGGCCGCGCTGACGAGCTCGCCGAGCCTGGCCAGATCGACGTTTCCGGATTCGTCCGTCGACTGGCGAATCTGTCTGGCGAGCAGGCGATGCATGGTCAACCGACCGCCTCCCCGATGACAGTGACGGTCATGGTCTGGTTGTGCAGTTCGCAGCGGCCGGACGCGGCCGGCGGAGCAATCTCGCCGTAGGAGTAGAAACCGATCCGCACGACGTCCTCGCCGAGTTCGGCGGCGACGGCGTCCAGTTCGTCCTGCGTGCGCTGCCCCATCACCCTGCGGCGGCCGGTGCAACTCACCAGGATCGCAAGCTTGTCGCCGGCAACCTCGCCCGCGAGAGCGCTGCGCGCCTGCCGGCCAGCCTCGCCGGCGCCCGCCGCGAGACTGTCGAAATTGGCTCGCATCAGCTGCGCGGTGCATCCCTCCGGAATGTCGGCGGCGAACGTCAGGGTCCGGGCATCGCGGTCCACGGCGAACACCGAGCGCACGATCTGCCGACCCGGTTCTGCCTCGTCGTGAATCCGCAAGGGGAATGCCAGGCCGGAACCCGGCATGGCCGCAGCCTCCTCCTCACCGAGATAGCGCGTGTAAAGATCCAGCGGCGGCTCGCCGTCGAGCTCCGCCACTACCGGACCATCCGACTTCGTCACCTTGCGCCGCGGGCCGAACACATCCCAGCCGCCGGCGCAGCCATGGGCGAAATGGAACGAGGCGCCGTAAAATCCGATTGCGGCGACGCGGTTCGGCAGCGGCGCGGAATCCGCCCCGACGATCGTCTGTTCAAAACGGGTGCCGTCGCCGGCGAGCCCGCCGGTGACGGGCAAGTCGGGGCCCACGACCTCCGTGATCCCGGCAAGCAGCTCACCGCCGTTCACCGCCAATCCATCCGACAGGACAAACAGGCCCGCCAGATCGGGTGCCATCAGCTGGCGCGCAAGACGCGCGCCGCGGGCGCGCGACGCCTCGCGGGTTTCGACGACGTCATGCACGAGCCGCACCTGCGTATGGTCGAAGCGCAAGGCAACGGCGACGATGACGTCATCGCAGATGTCGTCGCCATGGATCTGTCCGCCGGTGCTGCAACCGACGATATGGCCGACGGGATAGCGACCGCGAAGCTCGCGATAGCGCTCGCCGTTCTCCAGTCCTTCACGGCAGCCGAAATAGAGCACGAGTTGGGGAGGCTCGCGCAGGGCATCTGCTCCGCGCCAGCCATGGGCAGCATTCCAGTGAAGGTATTGAATCTGCATCCCACGCTCTCTGCAGTCCTTGAACCACAGATTGTCGCGCCGCGCATTGCCCCGCCGTTAATCGAACGGGTGCTTCGGCACCGTTGGTTACCCGCGCATGAAGCGCAAGGCCGACTCGTGATGGATTCTCCGTAAGACCCCGGGCAAATCGTATGCAACGAGGCCATCGATGCCTCGGTATCATCACCTCATCATGCCCATCCGTAATCTACCGGATGCGTGCGTCGCCACCGATGCGCACAGCTACGCTGCGTTGTCTCGCCGCTTTGGAACTCGGCCGGTCTCGGCAGCAAGGCGAATCGCCGCGATGTTGGCGGCGTATTCTGCAGCGCTCTTGCCGCGGAACACGGCGGAACCCGCCACGAGCGTATCGGCGCCCGCGGCGGCGACGGCAGCGGCATTGTCGCGCGTGATTCCGCCGTCAACCTCGAGCCGGATCGGCCGGTCGCCGATCATGGCCTTGATCCGTCCGATCTTCGCGAGTTGAGATTCCAGGAAGGACTGGCCGCCAAATCCCGGATTGACCGTCATCACCAGCACGAGATCGATCCGGTCGAGCACATAGGCGATCGCGCCCTCGGGCGTGGCGGGACACAGGCTGACGCCGGCCTTCTTGCCGAGCGCGCGGATGGCCTGAAGCGAACGGTCGAGATGCGGGCCGGCTTCCGCATGCACCGTGATGAAGTCCGCTCCGGCCTTCGCGAACGCCTCGAGGTAGGGATCGACGGGCGCGATCATGAGATGCACGTCGAAGACCTTCTTTGTCGTCGGCCGGATGGCGTTGATGACATCGGCGCCGAAGCTGATGTTCGGCACGAAGTGTCCGTCCATGACGTCGCAATGAATCCAGTCGGCGCCGGCCGCGTCGATTGCCGCGATCTCCTCGCCGAGCCGCGCGAAATCCGCGGCCAGGATCGAGGGAGCGATGATGATCTCACTGGTCATGGCTTTGCACTCCGCGCATCGGCGCCGCCGCTGAAGACGCGGCTCGCCAGAACGTCCATGGGGTCGATCGTTTCGAGGTCGGCGACGTCGAGCATGCGGTCGAGATCGGACACCAGCCGATCGGCCTGCCGCAAGCGGATGCGGTCGACGGCGTTGCGGATCGAGCGCGCATTGGAGAAGAACGGCTGCGTCCGGCGCAGCGCGATGTATTTCTCGAACGCCTGGCGCGCCGCCGCCGAGAAGCGATAGCCCCGCTCCTTCAGCATCAGCTCGGCGATAACGAGCAGCTCGTCCTCCGCATAATCGGGAAATTCGATGTGGTGGGCGATGCGCGAGCGGAAGCCGGGATTGGAGGCGAAGAAGCTCGTCATGCGCTCGCCATAGCCGGCGAGGATCACCACGAGGTCCTCGCGCTGGTTCTCCATCACCTGGAGCAGGATCTCGATCGCTTCCTGGCCGTAGTCGCGCTCGTTGTCGGGCCTGTGCAGGTAATAGGCCTCGTCGATGAACAGCACGCCGCCCATCGCCTTCTTCAAGATCTCCTTGGTCTTCGGCGCGGTGTGACCGATGTACTGGCCGACGAGATCGTCGCGCGTCACCGAGATCACCTGCCCGCGCCGCACGAAGCCGAGCCCGTGCAGGATCTTGGCCATGCGCAGCGCGACGGTCGTCTTGCCGGTGCCGGGATTGCCGGTGAACGACATGTGCAGCGTCGGCGGCGCGGAGGCCAGGCCCGCACGCTGCCGGATGCGTTCGATCAGCAGCAGTGACGCGATCTGGCGCACGCGGCTCTTGACCGGCTTCAATCCGATCAGTTCCTGCTCGAGCTGTTGCAGCGTGCCGGTGATCCCGGCCGCCTCGGCCTCCTTGCGGAGGTCGAAACTGGTTTCGGTGGGCTCAGTGGTCGTTGCATGGGGCACATCGAGCATTGGCACCTCGAAGAAAAGAGCTTCGCCGCGGGGGAGCGGCGAAGCAGTGGTCCGCCCAAGGATGCGGAGCAGGGAGAGCTCCGCGCGGAACGGATGGCTCAAGTTGACGCGTGCACGGCCTGCTTGCGCACGGTGGTGTAGCGGATCGCGCGGCCGCCCACCTCCTGCCGCACCAGCTCAAACTCCGCCTCCTGCGGCGGCCGGTTGACGAGGAAGGAGATCCGCACCGATTCCCAGCCATGGCTGGAATCGAAGCCGCTGATACGGATGTAGCGGTCGCTGTACACCCTGCGGCACTCCGCGAGCTCCATCATCACGCCGGCGGCGTCCTGGAGATCGAACATCGGCAGGCCCCACATTTCCCAATAGGTATTGCGGGGATGCGGATCGTCGGTGAATTCGATATTCACCGCCCAGCCTTTGGTAAGACAATATTGCACCTGCTTGGTGATCTGGTCGTCGGTCAGATCAGGCAGGAACGAAAAGCAACCTTGCGTCAGTTTCATCTTGGCTCTCCCTAGACGGTTTCGAGCGCGGTCGGCACGAAGTCCGGCGTGTCAGTGGATTGATAGTTGAAGGTGACGTCCTTCCAGACCTCGAGCGCCGCCTTCAGCGGTGTGCAGGTCTCGGCCGCCCTGGCCAGAATTTCCGGCCCTTCATGGACGTAGTCGCGGCCCTCGTTGCGGGCGAGGATCATCGCTTCCAGCGCCACGCGGTTCGCGATCGCGCCGGCCGCGATGCCCATGGGATGGCCGATGGTGCCGCCGCCGAATTGCAGCACGACGTCCTCACCGAGCAGGTCGAGCAGCTGGTGCATCTGGCCGGCATGGATGCCGCCCGAGGCGACAGGCATCATCTTGTTCAGGCTCGCCCAGGACTGATCGAAGAACAGGCCATGCTCGAGCTTCGTCGGGTTGAAGTCCTCGCGGCAGACATCGTAATAGCCGCGCGTGGTGTTGGGGTCGCCCTCGAGCTTGCCGACCACGGTGCCGGCATGGATGTGGTCGACGCCGGCCAGGCGCATCCATTTGGCGATGACGCGGAACGATACGCCGTGGCTCTTCTGCCGCGTATAGGTCGAGTGACCGGCGCGATGCAGATGCAGGATCATGTCGTTGCGCCGCGCCCATTTCGCCATCGACTGGATCGCGGTGTAGCCGATCACGAGGTCGATCATGACGATGCAGGACCCGAGCTCCTTGGCGAACTCGGCGCGCTCGTACATGTCCTCCATCGTGCCCGCGGTGATGTTCAGGTAGGTGCCCTTGACCTCACCGGAGGCCGCCTGCGCACGGTTCACCGCCTCCATGCAATAGAGGAAGCGATCGCGCCAATGCATGAAGGGCTGCGAGTTGATGTTCTCGTCGTCCTTGGTGAAGTCGAGCCCGCCTTTCAGCGCCTCGTAGACCACGCGGCCGTAGTTGCGGCCGGAAAGCCCGAGCTTCGGCTTCACCGTCGCTCCCAGCAGCGGCCGGCCGAACTTGTCCAGTCGCTCGCGCTCGACCACGATGCCGGTCGCCGGTCCCTGGAACGTCTTCACATAGGCGACCGGGAAGCGCATGTCCTCCAGACGCAGCGCCTTGAGCGGCTTGAAGCCGAACACGTTGCCGATGATCGAGGCGGAAAGGTTGGCGATCGAGCCCGGCTCGAACAGGTCGAGGTCATAGGCGATGTAGGCGAAATACGAGCCCGGCGTGCCCGGGACCGGATCGACGCGATAGCACTTCGCGCGGTATTTCTCCGCGGCCGTCAGACGATCGGTCCACACCACGGTCCAGGTCGCGGTCGAGGATTCACCGGCCACTGCGGCCGACGCCTCGATCGGATCGACGCCATCCTGCGGCGTCACGCGAAACAGCGCGATGACGTCGGTGTCCTTTGGCGTGTAGTCGGGCTCCCAATAGCCCATGCGCTTGTATTCCATGACGCCCGAGCGATAGCGCTCTTTGCCGCGGACCGTGCCGGTATGTGCGTTCATGTTGTTCTCCTCGTTTCTCTCTTCTGCTCTCTGAATGACCTAGGCGGCGACGGGCTCGCGGGCATCGATCCGCGGGTCGAGTTCACCGGCGCGATACCGCCGCGCCATCTCGCTCGTCGGGATCACCTTGATCTTGCTCGCGTGGCCAGCCGTGCCGAACTGCTCGAAACGATCGCGGCAAAGGTCGCGCATCGCGTCCATCGCGGGCTTGAGGAACTTGCGCGGATCGAACTCGGAGCGCGTTTGTGCGGCGACCTTGCGGAACACCGCGGTCATCGCCAACCGGCAGTCGGTGTCGATATTGACCTTGCGCACGCCGCTCTTGATGCCGCGCACGATCTCCTCGACCGGCACCCCCCAGGTCTGCGGCATCTCGCCGCCGAACTGGTTGAACATGTCCTGGAGCGGCTGCGGCACCGACGATGAGCCGTGCATGACCAGATGCGTATTCGGCAGCCGGCGATGGATCTCCTCGACCACCCGCATCGCCAGGATGTCGCCGTCCGGCTTGCGGCTGAACTTGTAGGCGCCGTGCGAGGTGCCCATCGCGATGGCCAGCGCATCGACCTTGGTCGCGCGAACGAAGTCGACCGCCTGGTCGGGATCGGTCAGGAGCTGGTCGTGGCTGACCTTGCCCTCGACGCCATGACCGTCCTCCTGCTCGCCCCCGCCATGCTCGAGCGAGCCGAGCACGCCGAGCTCGCCTTCGACGGACGCGCCGACCCAATGGGCGAGATCGACGACGCGGCGGGTGATCGCGACATTGTAGTCGTAATCAGCGGCTGTCTTGGCGTCGGCTTTCAGCGAACCGTCCATCATCACCGAGGTGAAGCCGTGGGCGATAGCGGAGGCGCAGGTCGCTTCGTCATTGCCGTGGTCCTGGTGCATGCAGAGCGGGATGTCCGGATAGGTCCGCTCCAGCGCGTCGATCATGTGCGAGAGCATGAGATCGCCGGCATAGCTGCGCGCACCCCGCGAGGCCTGGATGATGACGGGCGCATCGACCTCGGCCGCCGCCTGCATGATCGCGATGCCCTGCTCCATGTTGTTGATGTTGAACGCCGGCACCGCGTAGCCGTGGCTGGCGGCGTGGTCGAGCAGTTGCCTGAGGGTGATACGTGCCACGAAGAGTCCTCCTGTTATCGTTTGCCAGTGCGGGCGATCGCGCGGCGGGCGGCTTCCGCAATGCTTTGCGGTGTGATGCCGAATTCGCGGTAGAGCACGGGTGCCGGCGCCGAGGCGCCGAAGCCGCGCATGCCGACGAACTCGCCATCTGTGCCGATCCAGCGATGCCAATCGCCGACGACGGCGGCCTCGACACCGACACGGGGCGCGGTGCCGAGAACGGCCGCGCGATAGTCATCCGGCTGCTCCTCGAACAGCGCGAAGCACGGTGCCGAGACGACGGCCGCACGGATGTGCTCCGTCGCAAGCAGGCGAGCCGCCTCCAGCGCGATCGAGACTTCCGAGCCGGTGGCCATCAACGTGACGTCGCGACCGCCATCCGGCGATACGATCAGATAGGCGCCGCGCGCAACGCGATTCCTGCCGCGGACATCGCTGCGGAAGGTCGGCAGCGCCTGACGCGACAGGCACAGGACGGATGGACGATCTTCCGCCTCGAGTGCGCAGTCCCAGGCCTCCAGCGTCTCGACCGCGTCGGCGGGGCGAAACACAAGCAGGTTCGGAATGACACGCAGCGCCGCGAGATGCTCGACCGGCTGGTGCGTCGGACCGTCCTCGCCGAGCCCGATGGAGTCGTGCGTCATCACATGGATGACGCGTAACCGCATCAAAGCGGCAAGGCGGATGGCAGGTCGGCTGTAGTCGGAGAACGCGAGGAAGGTGCCGCCATAGGGAATGAAGCCGCCATGCAGTGCGAGCCCATTCATCGCAGCCGCCATGCCGTGCTCGCGGATGCCGTAGTGGATGTAGTCGCCGGCGAACGCACCGCTCTTGACCGGAGCCTGCGCCTTGGCGTGCGTGAGGTTCGAATGCGTCAGGTCCGCAGAGCCGCCGACCAGGCCGGGAATGGTCCCGGCGATGCCGTCGAGCACCTGTTGCGAGGCCTGCCGCGTCGCGAGCTTCGGACGCTCGCCGGCAAAGCGCTCACGCAATTTCGCGGCGGCCAGCGTATAGGCGGCCGGTAGGGCAACGGCCTTGCCCTCGACGAACAGGTCGCGCTGCTCGGGCGTCGCGCATTCATAACGATCGAGCCAGGCAAGACGCTCCACCTGTCCGCGCTGCCCGATCATCCGCCACGTCTTGAGGATCGGGATCGGCACCACGAAAGGCTGATAGTCCCAGCCCAGCGTCCGTCGCGCTGCCGCGGTCTGCTCGGTGCCGAGCGGAGCGCCATGCGCCTTTTCGGTGCCCTGGCGGTCCGGCGCGCCGTAGCCGATGATGGTGCGGCAGGCGATCAGCGACGGCTTTGCGGTCTCGCGCTCTTCTGCAATCGCCTGCGCCACCGCTTCGGGATCGTGTCCGTCGACGCGGCGCACCGACCAGCCGGAGGCGGCGAAACGCGCAAGCTGGTCATCGGACGTCGCCAGCGAGGTCGGTCCGTCGATGGAGATGCCGTTGTCGTCGAACAGTACGATCAAGCGGCCAAGCCCGAGGTGGCCGGCGAGCGAGATCGCCTCCTGGCTGATGCCCTCCATCAGGCAGCCGTCGCCGGCGATGACATAAGTGAAGTGATCGACGAGACCGTCGCCATGCCGCGCATTGGCCATGCGTTCGGCGAGCGCCATGCCGACCGCGGTCGCGATCCCCTGCCCCAGCGGCCCGGTCGTGGTCTCGACACCAGGCGTGTGGCCATATTCCGGATGCCCCGGCGTCTTGGAGCCCCATTGCCGGAACGCCTTGATGTCGTCGAGGCTGACATCGCCGCCGGTCAGATGCAGCAGCGCATAGAGCAGCATCGAGCCATGGCCCGCCGACAGCACGAAGCGGTCGCGGTCCGGCCAGTTGGGATGCGCCGAGTCGAACTTCAGGAAACGCGAGAACAGCACGGTCGCGACATCGGCCATGCCCATGGGCAGGCCGGGATGGCCCGACTGCGACGTCTCGATGGCGTCGACCGCAAGGAAGCGGACGGCATTGGCGAGATCGTTGTGCGTGACCGCCGTGAGGTCGGCTTCGGCGTGGACGGAGATGTTCATCGGATTCTCTCCTCGTTCACTTCAGGCTGCGCTTGCGCTCGATCAGCTGCATGATCAGCGGCGTCAGGATCAATTGCATCGCGAGATCGAGCTTCGCGCCGGGGCACACGATCGAGTTCGCGCGGGACATCCAGCTCTGCGGCAGCATCGAGAGCAGATAGGGGAAATCGATGCCGCGCGGATTCTTGAAGCGGATCACGACCATCGATTCGTCCGGCGTCGGGATCCAGCGCGCGATGAACGGATTGGAGGTGTCCACCGTCGGCACGCGCTGGAAGTTGATGTCGGTCTCGGTGAATTGCGGGCAGATGTAGTGGATGTAGTCGGGCATCCGCCGCAGGATGGTGTCGGTGACGGCCTCAGTCGAATAGCCCCGCGCACTGCGGTCGCGGTGCAGCTTCTGGATCCATTCGAGATTGATGACGGGCACGACGCCGATCTTGAGGTCGGCATAGCGCGCGACGTTGACCTTGTCGGTAACGACGGCGCCGTGCAGGCCCTCGTAGAACAGCAGGTCCGAATTTTCCGGCAGCTGCTTCCAATCGGTGAAGGTGCCCGGCGCCGTACCATGCAGCGCGGATTCCTCGGCATCATGCACGTAGTGCCGCGTCACCGCCGAGCCGGTCTCGCCATAGTCGCGGAAGGCGCGCTCCAGCTCCTCGAACAGATTGGTCTCGGGGCTGAAATGGCTGAAGTGCTTGTTGCCGCGTTCGGCCTCCTTCGCCATCTGCGTGCGCATTTCGGCGCGGTCATAGCGATGGAACGCGTCGCCCTCGATATAGGCGGCGTTGACCTTCTCGCGGAAGAATATCTGCTCGAAGGTCTTCTTGACCGAGGTGGTGCCGGCGCCGGAGGAGCCGGTGATGGAGATGATCGGATGCTTCCTGGACATGGGACGCCTCGCTCAGAGCCGGAAGAAGCCGCGCCGCGCGAACAGCGGTGCGGAGACGCTCGCGACCAGCAGCGGATCGCAGTGCAATTCCTCGACGCGCCGCACCTCGTTGCTCGAGCCCATGATCAGCGGCACGCGCTGGTGCAGGCTTTGCGCCGAGAGATCGAGGATGCGCTCGCGCCCGGTGGTGGCGGAGCCGCCGGCCTGCTCGATGATCATCGCCATCGGGTGCGCTTCGTAGACGAGGCGCAGGCGGCCGTCGCCGTAGCCGGGGCGCGCGTCGGAGGGATAGAGAAACACGCCACCGCGGGTGAGGATGCGATAGGCCTCGGCGACCAGCGAGCCGACCCAGCGCATGTTGAAATTATGGTTGGCGGGCCCGTCGACACCGGCGAGGCACTCGTCGACGAAGGCGCGCACCGGCGTATCCCAGTGCCGGCGGTTCGACGCGTTGATCGCGAACTCCTCGCAGGCCTCGGAGATCTGCACGCCGTTGCGCGCGAGGCGGAAGCAGCCGGCCTTGCGGTCGAGCGTGAAGATGTCGACGCCGTCGCCGAGCGTCAGCACCAGCGAAGTCTGCGGCCCGTAGGTGACGAAGCCCGCGGCAAGCTGCGCGGAGCCGCGCTGATGGAAGGCGAGCGACAGATCGTCCGGCGCCGGCAGGATCGAGAAGATCGTGCCGACGGTCATGTTGATGTCGATGTTGGAGGAGCCGTCGAGCGGATCGATCGCGACGCAGATCCTGGCCTCGCGGTCGCCGATCTGCGGCTCGCGCATCTCCTCCGAGGCCAGCGCTGCGACCGGCAGCTTGCCGAGACAGCGGCGCAGGATCGCATCGGCCTGGACGTCGAGATCGCGCTGGAGATCGCCGTCGCTGTTGCGACCGGTGCTGAGGCCGGAGGCGTCGGCGAGATCGCCGGTGGCGATGAGGTCCGCGATCTCGATCGCGGCCGCCGCGATGGCATCGAGCGCGGCCGCCACGGCCAGCGCATGGGGCGCGGTCTCTGAATACCGTTGAAGGTGGTCGTCCAGCCTGAGTTGCCCGGTCATCTGCGTCCATCCCCTTTGCCGGCGCCGCTTCCATTCCCCTCCGGCGGAGGTCGGTGCGGTCAGTCCCGGCATGAGGAGATTGACAGGGGCGGCTTAATAAGGAAAATTTCTATTCATAATGAGCGCCAAAGAATTTTCTTATAATGGCCCCGGCCATGCGGCGACCCAGCTCCGGCATCTGACGATCCGGCAGCTTCGCTCGCTTGCGGCACTTGCGGCCAAGGGCAGCGTCACGGCGGCCTCGACCCAGCTCGGGCTGACCCAGCCGGCCGTGACCCAGCAGCTTCGGCAGCTTCAGGACCTCGCCGGCCTGCCGCTGGTGCAGCGGACCGGCGACGGGATGCTGCTGACGGGGGCCGGCAAGGAGGTGCTGGCGCTGGCCGAGCGGGTCGAGGCCGCGATCATGGACTGCCAGGGCGCGCTCGACCTGCTTGCGGGACGGACTGGCGGCACGGTGCAGCTCGGTGCGGTCTCGACCGCAAAGTATTTCGTGCCGCACGCGATCGCGGCGTTCTCGAAGCGGCATCCCAAGATCGAGATCAAGCTCACCATCGGCAATCGCGAGGAGATCCGCGAGGCCATGCACGGCTACGACCTCGATTTCGCGGTGATGGGTCGGCCACCGGCCGACGTCACGGTCGACGTCCGCCAGCTCGGGCGCAATCCGCACATCATCGTCGCGCGCAAGGGGCACTGGCTGGAGAAGGATTCCGGCCTCAACCTGACCGACCTCGTGCACGAGACCTTCCTCACCCGCGAGCCCGGATCGGGCACGCGGACGCTGATGGAGGGCATGTTCCAGAAGTCCGATCTCGAGCCGATCATCGGCATGGAGATGAGCAGCAACGAGACCATCAAGCAGGCGGTGATCGCCGGGCTCGGCATCGCATTCATCTCGGCCCACACGGTGGCGCATGAACTCGCCGAGGGCCGGCTCATCGTGCTCGACGTCGCGGGCCTGCCGATCGTGCGGCAGTGGTACGTGATCCGCCGCAGCGACAAGGTGCTGCTGCCGCCGGCCCAGGCGATGTTCGATTTTCTGGGCTCGGAAGGGTCGAACTATCTGCCCGACGTGCCCGAGTTCGGCATGCGATAGATCGCCGGCACTCAGCTCATCAGCTTCATCGCGATCGTCGCCGCCAGAATCACGATGATCTGGAGCAGACGCTCCGTCGTGAAGATGCGGTTGAAGGTGGTCATCGCTTGCCCCCGGCCGATGTGAACGAGATCTCGATCGGCAGGTTGCTAGCACAGGCGCGCGCCGAGACAACTCCGTAGTCGCCCCGAGATGTCCGTGCACGATCCAGCGATCGCGCCCTTCGCGGGCCGGCCCAAGGCCGCGCCGATGGTTAACGATCAGGCCGCCAGCGGCGCGGCATGGTCCATATGGCTCGCGAAATAGGCTTCCAGCTCTACCAACGCCCGCGCTTCCCAGTCCCGCGCCTGTTCCAGCAGCGACCAGCTCTGGCCCGGGCGGAATGCAGCGGTCTGGCGATAGAGCGATGCGATGCCGCGGTAGCGGCGCACGTTCTCCAGGATGGCGTGACCGCTTGTTTGGCCGTTCATGTCCGAAAACTCCCTC
The DNA here is from genome assembly GCF_054185205.1 of Bradyrhizobium sp. 14AA. Lineage (NCBI taxonomy): Bacteria > Pseudomonadati > Pseudomonadota > Alphaproteobacteria > Hyphomicrobiales > Nitrobacteraceae > Bradyrhizobium > Bradyrhizobium sp. 14AA. The sequence continues at coordinate 171,471 of NZ_JAVAYM010000022.1, forward strand.
GTCATTCCCGGGGGAGAAACTGCGGCCAAATCTTTTTCGAAAAGTTAGCGGCGCGCAACAAGCTCGCGGATGGTTGCCGGACTGTTGCGCGCGCGCAACGGGCGCGCGCGTGCCAAGCCGATTTATTGCGAATTCGTTGCCGCGCTCTTGCCCGCCGAATTCAGTCCGCCGCGGCTGATGATCGCCGCGGTCTCGCGGCAGAGATCGGCAAGACCGATCAGCAGCACGGCAAGCAGGCAGAACAGGTTGATGGAATCGGTGTTCGCGCTGGTCAGCGCATTGAACTCGAAGAAGGGCGGCATGAACGCCCACCACACCAGCGGAATGGTGAGCAGCGCGGCGAACGCCGCCGCCGGCGCGCCCGCCACAAGCCCGAGCACGAACAGACCGGGCAGGAACGCTGCGAAATAGAGTTTTGCGCCGAGCGCGACACAGATGCCCTGAAGCACAGCCGACACTGCGACGACGGCTAGTCCGAGCAGGAACGCCTGCCACGACCATGGCCGTACCCACGGTACGCCAAACAGCCCCGCACGTCTCATCAGCCTCCCCCTGCCGCCCATTAACCGGGCCCGCTTGCGACCAAAGTACTACAGCGGCGCCGAAACCGCGAGGTGGAAATCGCATCACCCGGAGTTTCCCGGACGAGGCCTGGGCCGCGGCGCACAATCGTACGGCTCCCTCTACTCGGTGGCCGCATAGACCAGGCCTGCAACGGGCAGAGCGAGGCCAATGGCCGATGCCAGCGCCCAGCCGCCTTGCGCGAAGGCCCAGGCGCCGACCGCGGAGCCGGCGGCGCCTGCCGCGAAGAACGTCGCCATATAGAGGCCGTTGAGGCGGCTGCGGTGCTCGTGCCCGAGCACGAAGATGGCACGGAAGCCCAGCACGACATTGCCCTGCACGCCGATGTCGATGGCGATCGCGGCCACCAGCAGACAAGCAAGGTTCAGCGTCGAGCCGGCCGCGCCGATATAGGTCACGAGGAAGCCGGCGGCCGCGAGCAGCATCGCGACCAGCGTGGCGATGCGGCTATGGCCGCGATCGGCCAGCCGTCCTGCGATGGGAGCCGCGAACACGCCCGCAACGCCGGCAAGGGCAAACAGCGCGATGCCACGCTGGGTGAAGCCGAACGCGCTGGCGAGCTGGAGCGGTGCCACGGTCCAGAACAGGGTGAAGCAGCCGAACAGGCTCGCCTGATAAAGCGCGCGGCGCCGGAGCAGCGGCGTGGTCCGGGCCAGATGCGGCATCGACAGCAGCAGCGTGCCGTAATGCATGCGCGCGACCGGCTTGCGCTTCGGCAGCGTCATCCAGAGCACGGCTGCGAGCACGATCATCAGCGCGGCCGAGCCGAAGAACACCGCATGCCACGACGACGCCGCAGTGACGAAGCTCGACACGGGGCGCGCCAGCATGATGCCGAGCATCAATCCGGTCGAGACGTTGCCGACGACGCGGCCGCGGATGGCCTCGGGCGCCAGATGCGCGGCATAGGGAATGATGATCTGCACCGCGACCGAGCCGAGCCCGATGAAGAGCGCGGCGATCAGGAACGGCAGCGCATGCGTTGCGAAGGCAGCCGCGAGCAGCGCCGCGGCGCCGAGCGTGATGACCGAGCAGATCAGGGTGCGGTTCTCGACGAGGTCGCCGAGCGGCACGATGAAGAGAAGCCCGACGCCGTAGCCGATCTGCGTCATGGTGACGATCAATCCGGCGGCGGCGTGCGACAGGCCGAGCGCGGCGCTGATCGGGGCGATCAGCGGCTGGGCGTAATAGATGTTGGCGGCGACCATGCCACAGGCCGCGGCAAGCACGAAGGTCAGTCGCTGCGACACCGCATCGGGTTCGGGCGCGGTCTCGATCGTGGCATTCATCGTCATTCCAACAGACTCCATGGATCGGGAACGTTCATTCCCTAATTAGGCAGAAATTCAGGCGAGCAGTTTCATCGCGACGCCGACGAGGCGCGTCCCGTCGAGCGGCAGGCGCGCCTTGCCGACGACGCGCATGCCTTGCGTGATGCAGATCATCAGCCGCGCGGTGTTATCGACGTCGACATGACCGGGAATCGAGCCGTCGGCCTGGCCCTCACGGATGAGGCCGGCGATGAAGCTTTCGTTGGTCTCGAGCTGCGCGTTGACGCGGGCGCGGACTTCCGGATCGAGCGCGGCGAGCTCGACCGCGCCGCCGACCACGATGCAGCCGCGGCGCCCCTCGATGCCCTGGGAGTGCTCGACATAGGACAGCAGCATATGGCGCAGCCGCTCGCGGCCGTTTTCGCCGCGCGCGGCCGCGCTGCGGGTCTGCTCCCGGCGTACCGTGGCGTAGCGCTCGAAGGCGGCCAGAAACACCGCCTGCTTGTCGCGAAACGCCTTGTAGACGCTCCCCGTCGCCAGCCGCATCGCCGCGGTGAGGTCTCCGATCGAGGTGGCATGATAGCCGCGCTCGCAAAACACCCGCACGGCACGGTCGAGCGCGGTGTCCATGTCGAACTCCCGGGGACGGCCGGGCGGACGGGCGACGGGTTGGGAGCGGCGGGCAACCTTTTGCATTGCGGGATAATAGGGAATGCTCGTTCCCGAATCAAGACACTGGGTTGTGAATGGGTGGGGCAATTGGGCAGATAGATTGCAGCTCCCGCTCGTGTCCCGGACAAGCTGCAACGCGCAAGCGTTGCTGCGCAGAGCCGGGACCCAGATGGCGGCACGGCAGGACGCCGCGATATGGGCCCCGGCTCTGCAGCGCACCGTCGAAGGGACGCTGCGCTGCGTCCGGGGCACGAAATCGGAGCGCGGGCGATGACGGCGAGTGTGTGGCTTTCAGGCATGCCTTCGCGTCCTCGCGGCGCATTTCGCCCGAGCTTTGCTTCGTCGCTCGCCCCTCCAATCCAAGAGGGCGCAGGGAAGGCCGGGTGCCGGCTGGCACCCGCGGTCCGCTGCGCGAATAATGCGCAAAGGAGACCGCACAGCAGCATACAGGTGTAGCCAATCACTCGGCCTTCCCTGCGCGATGGTTGGACGGCTTATGCCGTGCTCTCCCGGGAGCCGAGTTCGTTCTGGCCTCCCTCACCCCGACGAAAGTCGCCGGCAGCGCGCCGGTTGACGCGACTGCCGCATCCGCCAGGGCTTGACCGTAGCAACGACGGCCAGGACCACACGTCTATATTTTGGCATTCGGTGAAACACGCCGAAACTACGAAAATCCTTTAAATGAAGGGCTTTTGGATTACCCTGATGCGGGCTGTTTCAGCGGGCTTCACCAAAATAAGGGCCCGGCCCTAAGTCTTTCAGCGTCCGCACGACAGACTGAAAGCCCCAAAGCCGAGCCCTTTGGTCCCGAGCCTTAGGAGCCGAAACCACATGAATACTACCATTGTCCCCTCCCTCGCCGGCAAGCGGGGCCGCAACAGCAGCGTCATCCTGACCGACCGCCTCTGCGAGAAACGCGTCGCTCAGCGGACGAAGTTCTACGACCGCAAATGCCGTGGCCTGTACGTCAGCATCACGACCGCCGGGATTGCGACCTTCTCCTTCAAGTTCACGGACAGGCAGACCGGCAAACAGCGCACCGGCTGGCTGGGCATCTACAATCCGGAGACCTTCACGGTCGAGGACGCCCGCAGCAAGGTCTACGGTCTCAAAGCCATGGGCGGCGACGCCCTCCTCGAGACCTTCCGCGATCGAAAGGTCGTGGAGGCGAAGCGCGGCAAGACCGTCGCCGAGATCATCGACGAGCGCATCAAGTGGATGAAGACGCCGGTCAAGAAGCCGGACGGCGAGATGCGCCCCCGGCTGGAAAGCTGGGAGAATACGGCAAGCCACCTCAACCGCCTCATCCGCCCCCGTCTCGGCAAGAAGCTGGCCATGGAGGTCACCAAACACGACATCGCGACCCTGTCGAACGACATCGTCGCGGGCAAGTTCGGCAAGCCCTCGGTCAGCAACGCACGGCACATGCGCAAGGCGGCCTCCGGCCTGTTCAACTGGGCGGCGGAAGCCGGCCGCGATTACGTGACGGCCAGCCCCTGCGTCAATCTGCCGAAGCTCGATGCTGAGCACCCCCGCACCCTCGTCCTGTCCGAGGACGAGATCAGGATTTTCTGGCATGGGCTGGACCGCGACGACCTCCCCTATGACCGCCGGACGCGGCTAGCGCTCAAATTTGAGCTGGTCACCATGCTGCGGTCTCGCGAACTGCTCGGCGCGCGCCGGGATGAGCTGTTCGACCTCGACGGCCAATACCCGCGCTTCGACGTCCCCCTCAAGCGGGTCAAGAAGCGGCGGGTGATCCAGCAGCCATTGTCGGATCTGGCGGTTGAGATCATCAAGGAGGCGCTCGCGTTGGATGATCGGCAGTTTGTGTTCGAGAGCCCCATGTACAAGGGCCAGCCGATCCACCGCAAGGCGATGGCCGACGCCCTGCGTGGCACCAAGAACGAGAAGAACAAGGACAAGACGAAGACTGCCGGTCTTTGCGAGCTGCTCGGCCTCAAGCCGTTCACGCCGCACGACCTCCGCCGGACGGCAGCGACCCTGGCCGGCGACTTGGGCTTTGATGATGCTGCGATCGCGAAGTGCCTCGACCATGCTGCGAGCAAGAAAGTCGAGGTTGTCGTGCCCACCGTGACGGGCAAGGTCTACAATCACTCCAAGCGGATGAAGGAAAAACGCGCGGTGCTGGATGGTGTTGCGGCCGAGCTGCGGCGGATCGTGGGGGCGCCCGTCCCGATGGTCACGGAAAATGAGGGGCCGAGGCTCGTGGCTTGATTCGGTCGCCAACGGATCCGCAACCATACTATCGCCAGTCTTGGCTGCATTCCCCTGCGCAGGGAGTATTGCAACACAAAACCATCAATTAAATCAATAAGATTTAGTGTTTGTATCCACCGTTGTGTCGCGATCCGATCCGCCAAAAAATTTTTCCGTCCATAGGCATCCACGGCACGGCGCCGCCCTGCCGTCAATGCAGCAGCCGC
>NZ_JAVAYM010000112.1:0-498 GCF_054185205.1 Bradyrhizobium sp. 14AA
CCATTCTGATTTTTACCCCGATTCTGCTGCCGATCATGGCTAAACTGGGCGTCGATCCGGTGCATTTCGGCATTATCATGATCTATAACCTGGCGATTGGCACCATTACGCCGCCAGTTGGCAGTGGTTTATATGTCGGGGCGAGCGTCGGTAAGGTCAAAGTTGAGGAAGTGATTAAACCGTTGCTGCCTTTTTACGGCGCGATTATCGGCGTTCTGTTATTAATTACCTACATTCCGGAAATCACACTGTTCTTACCCCGTCTACTGGGCATCATGTAAGCGCATAGTTTCCTGCACATCTCGTTGCCGGATGGCGATTCGCGTCTTATCCGGCCAACGCACGATAATAATTATCCGCAGGTCATCACCAGGTAAAAAAAACCGGCTACCTATAAAGTAGCCGGAAAAGGGAATAAATAATAAACAGGGATAATGATTAGAATGTGTAGCCTATACCCACGCGGAAACGGGTTTGTCTTTCATCGCTGTTACTATT
>NZ_JAVAYM010000023.1:0-176281 GCF_054185205.1 Bradyrhizobium sp. 14AA
TCGGATTTCATCAGGGCCAGCGGTCATAAACCCCGCACCAACAGGCCGGACATATGACCGAAGCAGACCAACTCGTTCGATACTTCAAAAAGCGCTTGCCAATAGGGGCCGTCCACATATGACGATGTGGAGACAGTTGTGCGAGATATCTCATCACCGTCGTCCTGGCGAAAGCCAGGACCCATTACCCCGGTCAGCGTTGCCGAAGCGCGATGTGGCCACCAGCGTACGCAGCGACTCACATCGGTGGCTATGGGTCCTGGCTTTCGCCAGGACGACGCGGAGAGGCATTGTTGCGACCCACCACACGCACGCAAAACACAACCGTCATAGTCTCTAACGCCCACTAACCAACGCTCGACTTAAAACTGTCATAATCACCCAATGGAACCCGCGCCCGCACGCTCTTTACACGCCGTTAAGCGCGGCTGCTTTGGATGCGCGGGGAATGTGCGTTGGGGACTGCAATGACTGCCGCGAAGAAGATGCCGGGAAAACCGGCCGCCGAAATGTTTGACGACATCCCGGTGCTTCAGCGCAAATGGCGTGCCGCGTTGAAGCCGGGTGAACGGCTGCCGCGCTACGAGGACGTGATGCTCGGCAGCCTCGGGCGGCTCGCCGACCACGTCGCGCTGCTCAGGAGCGACGGCGCGCTCGAATTGTCGCGCAGCGGACGTTACGTGCAGAAATGGCTCGGCGAGGAGCGCTGGGACATCCCGGTCGCCGAACTGCCGCCTGATTGCGCGACGGCCTTGTCGGAAGCGGCCGCGAGCGCGCTCAAGACCGGGCAACCGCACCAGACCAGCGCGCATTGCGTACGCGACGGCATGGTCAGGACCTACGATTTGCTGGCGCTGCCGACATCCTCGCGCTGGGGCGCGACGCTGGTCGGCGCCTACGTCAACGAACGCGGCGCGCAATACAATCTGCTGGACGCGATCTTTTCATCGACCGACGACGCGGTGGTCTCGCTGACCGCGTTGCGCGATGCTGCCGGCAAGCCGTTCGATCTCCAGATCGTGCACCACAACAACAGCGCCGGCGCGCTGCTGAAGGCGGAAGGTGCAGCCCTGTTGTGGCGCCGGATCGGCAAGGGGAGCACGCTGCTGGCCTTGCCCGAGATCATGGACTTCCTGCTCAAGGCCGTCTCCGGCGGCCGCGGCGAACAGCTCGAGATCGAGAACGACGGACGGCACCTCCGGCTCAGCGCCACCGCTTTCGCCGACGTGGTCTCGCTGACGATCTCCGATGTCACCGCCTTGAAGCGGCGCGACGCCTCGTTCCGCCTGCTGTTCGACAACAACCCGATGCCGATGTGGGTGTTCGACGCCGAGACCAAGGAGTTTCTCAGCGTCAACGACGCCGCCGTCCAGCATTACGGCTACAGCCGTCCGACGTTCCTGCGCATGAAGCTGCACGAGATCTGGCCGGAGGACGAGTGGGACAGCCATGCCGAGGCGCTCGAGCGCGTCGGCGACACCTATCATTCCTCGCGCAACTGGCGCCATCTGCGCGCCGACGGCAGCGAGATCGAGGTGCTCACCTTCGGCCGCCGCGTCGCCTTCGACGATCGAGACGGCTATCTGGTCGCGGTCGTCGACATCACCGAGCGGCGCAGGGCCGAGGCGCGGATCGCTCACATGGCCCACCATGACGGGCTCACCGACCTGCCGAACCGCGAACATTTCCAGGAGCGCCTGAAGCGGGCGCTCGACCAGGCCGCGGGCAAGCGGGTCGGCGTGCTCTATATCGATCTCGACCTGTTCAAGAACATCAACGATTCCTTCGGACATCCGGTGGGCGATCGCCTCCTGAAGGAGGTCGCCGAACGTCTGACCACCGCGGTTCGCGGCGCCAATCTCGCGGCACGTCTCGGCGGCGACGAGTTCGCCGTGATCCTCGCGGCCGATGTCTCGCCGAACGAGGCCAGTGCCTGCGCGAGCTTGCTGATCGACATGTTGAAGGCGCCCTACGAGATCGACGGTCAGGAGATGGTGATCGGCGCCAGCATCGGCATCGCGCTGTCGCCGGGTGACGGCGTGACGTCGGAGGAACTGATGCGCAATGCCGACATGGCGCTGTACCGGGCAAAGTCCGACGGCGGCGGCGTGCACCATTTCTTCGAGCGCGAGATGGACCTGCAGGCGCAGAAGCGCCGCGACATGGAGCTCGATCTGCGCCGCGCCTTTGCCAATGGCGAGTTCGAGCTGCACTACCAGCCGCTGGTGTCGATCGTGTCCGACCGCATCTCCGGCTTCGAGTCGCTGCTGCGCTGGCGTCATCCCGACAAGGGCATGATCTCGCCGGCGGAGTTCATCCCGGTTGCCGAGGACATCGGCCTCATCACGCAGCTCGGCGAGTGGGTGCTGCGCGAAGCCTGCGCGGAAGCCGTGAAATGGCCCGTCGACATCAAGGTCGCGGTCAATCTGTCGCCGGCGCAGTTCCGTAGCCGCAATCTGGTTCAGGTCGTGATCTCGGCGCTGGCGCAATCCGGCCTGTCGCCGAAGCGGCTCGAATTGGAGATCACCGAGTCGATCTTCCTCGCCGAGACCGATGCCAATCTCGCGATCCTGCATCAGCTCCGCGAACTCGGCGTCAGCATCTCCATGGATGATTTCGGCACCGGCTATTCCAGCCTCAGCTACTTGCGCAGCTTCCCCTTCGACAAGATCAAGATCGACCGCTCTTTCGTCAAGGATCTGGCGCAGCGGCCCGATTGCGGCGCGATCGTGCGCGCAATCTCCGGGTTAGGCCGCAGCCTCAACATCACCACGACCGCGGAAGGCGTCGAGACCGAGGACCAGCTCGACTGGCTGCGCGCCGAAGGCTGCAACGAGGTGCAGGGTTTTCTGTTCAGCGCGGCGCGGCCGGCCTCGGAGATCGCAAAGCTGCTCGCCGATTTCGGTCAGCGCGCCTCACGGGCGGCGTAGGCCCTCGGGATAGCAGTCGTAGACCAGCGCCTTGAAGGCGGGCGTGATGCGGCTGCGCTCGTTCTGGGTCTGCTGCATCATGAGGTAGACCATGTCGAGCTTGGGATCGACGCCGAAATAAGTGCCGCTGCCACTGTCCCATTTCAACTCGCCGAGCGAGCCCGGCGGCGGCGGTTTCGCGTTGCCGGGATCGGTGCGCACTGCAAGGCCGTAGCCATAGCCGAAACCGTCGCCAGGGAAATAGAAATAGTCGCGTCCGACGCCGGAGCCCGGCCCGACGTGATCGGTCGTCATGGCCTTGAAGGCGGCGGGGCTCAGATAGCGCTTGCCCTCGAACTCGCCGCCATTGAGCAGCATCTGCGAGAAGCGCTGATAGTCGGTGATGGTCGAGAGAAGGCCGCCGCCGCCGGACTGCCATTCGGGATGGTCGAGGCGGTCGCGCTCGGCGGCGAGCAGGATGAAATCGTTCGGCAGCGGCCGCGCCATACGCGCCAGCTCGTCCTCGGTCGCGAGTGCGAACTTGGTGCTGCTCATGCCGAGCGGGTCGAGGATGCGTGCTTTCAGGAATTCGTACAGGGTCTGGCCCGAGATGATCTCGATGATGGCGCCCAGCACGTCGGTGGAATGGCCGTAGCGCCACAGCGTTCCCGGCTGCCGCGCCAGCGGCAGCTTGGCGACGCGGTCGGCAAATTCCCTGTTGTTGAAAGCTCCCTCGAAGATGTTGGCGGCCTTGTAGGCCTGCTCGACCCATTTGCCGCCGATATAGTCGTAGCTGATGCCCGAAGTGTGCCGCAGCAGATCCTCGATGTTGACGGGGCGGACCGGCGGCACGAGGTCGAGCTTCAGCTTGCCGTCCGGCTCGGTGACCTCGAGGCCGACCTGGGTGTCGGCAAACAGGGGGACGTATTTCGACGCGGGATCGGTGAGTGCGAGCTTGCCCTCGTCGATCAGCATCATCGCGCCGAGGCACGTGATCGGCTTGGTCATCGAGTGGATGGCGAAGATGGTGTCGGGCGTCATCGCAAGGCCCGTCCTGGTGTCGCGCACGCCAAACGTCTTCTGGTAGACCGGCTTGCCGTGCTGCTGCACCAGGATGACGGCGCCCGGCAAGCGGCCGCTCGTCACCTCGTTGTCAAAGTACGCCGTGATGCGGTCGAGCCCGTCGGACGACGGGGCAGGGATGTCGGCGGCGCGGCTTCGGGCCATCGTGCTGGCGAGCAAAGCGGCCCCGACCAGAAATTCGCGGCGTTTCATCCGGGCTTCCTCCCTCGCCGGGATCAAAGCCGCAAGACGCCAAAGCCGTCAACAAGACATCGATTAAAAACGCGTCACGATTTCCGAAAGGAACGGTCGCGGGCGGTCCTCGCTCGGCTTGGTCGGCGTGCCGACATGGACGAAGCCGGCGAGCTTTTCGTCCGGCTTGAGGCCGAGGCCGTCGAGCACGTCGCGATCGAAGGAGAACCAGCCGGTCAGCCAGCAGGCGCCGTAGCCGAGCGCAGTTGCGGCCGTGACGATGTTCATGGCGCTGGCGCCGGCCGACAATTCCTGCTCGAAGGCCGGCACCTTCGGATGCGGCCTGGTGAAGCTGACGATGCCGATCACCAGCGGGGCGTCGGTGAGACGCTTGCGCTCGGTCTCGATGTCGGCGGCGGGCGCGCCGGGATTCTTCCGGGTAAACACCTTCGCGATCACCTCGCCGGCGCGCGCACGGGCGTCGCCCTCGAAAATGATGAAGCGCCAGGGCGTGAGCTTGCCGTGGTCGGGCACGCGCGCGCCGATGGTGAGGATCGTCTCGAGCTCGGCCGGGGAGGGGCCGGGCCCGGTCATCTCGCGCGGCTTGACCGAGCGGCGGGTCTTCAGGAGTTCGATGGCGTCGGGCACGGGGAGATCCTCTTCGGCTGGTCGTCGGGCGTGCCACACGTAGATAGGCATGCACGCCCGCAACCGGAAGCGAATTTAGATCGATTTCAGGGATCAGACGACGCCGCGCGCCCGTCTGACATCCGGCGGGGTGGCCTCGTCGACCAGCGCGGCGATGGCCTCCTCCGTCGTCATCACCTTCTGGCCGTCGCTGCCGAGCCGGCGGACCGAGACCGAATGCGTCTCGGCCTCCTTCTTGCCGACCACGAGCAACGCCGGGATCTTGGCCAGCGAATGCTCGCGGACCTTGTAGTTGATCTTTTCGTTGCGCAGGTCGATCTCGACCCGCAGCCCTGCGCGCCGCGCCTGCTCCAGCACCTGCTTGGCGTACTCGTCGCCCTCCGAGGTGATGGTCGTGACCACCGCCTGCACCGGCGAGAGCCAGAGCGGGAAGTTGCCGGCATAGTGCTCGATCAGGATGCCGATATAGCGCTCCATCGAGCCGCAGATCGCGCGATGCACCATCACCGGCGGCTTCTTGCCGCCGTCATGGTCGATGTAGAACGCACCGAACCGCTCCGGCAGGTTGAAGTCGACCTGGGTGGTGCCGCACTGCCAGTCGCGGCCGATGGCGTCGCGCAGCACATATTCGAACTTCGGCCCGTAGAAGGCGCCTTCGCCCGGATTGATCTCGGTCTTGATGTGATTGTTCTGCGACTGGATCTCGCGCAGCACGGTGGCCATCACGCGCTCGGCGTGATCCCACATCGCATCGGTGCCGACGCGTTTCTCCGGCCGGGTCGACAGCTTGACGGTGAGATCGCCGGTGAAGCCGAAATCGGCATAGGTCGACAGGATCAGATCGTTGATCTTGAGGCACTCGTCCGCGAGCTGGTCCTCGGTGCAGAAGATGTGCGCATCGTCCTGGGTGAAGCCGCGCACGCGCATCAAGCCGTGCATGGCGCCGGAGGGCTCGTAGCGATGCACAACGCCGAACTCGGCGAGGCGCAGCGGCAGGTCGCGGTAGCTCTTCAGGCCGTGCTTGAAGATCTGCACGTGACCGGGGCAATTCATCGGCTTGAGCGCAAACCAGCGCTTGTCCTCGGCCTCGTCGCCGGCCGACTGCGCCGCGAACATGTTCTCGCGGTACCAGCCCCAATGGCCCGAGGTCTCCCACAGCACCTTGTCGAGGATCTGCGGCGCGTTGACCTCGCTGTAGTCGCCGGAGAGGCGCCGGCGCATATAGGCGATCAGCTGCTGGAAGATGGTCCAGCCCTTGGGGTGCCAGAACACGACGCCCGGACCTTCCTCCTGGAAGTGGAAGAGGTCGAGCTCGCGCCCAAGCTTGCGATGGTCGCGCTTCTCGGCTTCCTCGATTTGCTTCAGATAAGCGTCGAGGTCCTCCTGCTTGGCGAAGGCCGTGCCGTAGATGCGGGTCAGCATCGGGTTGTTGCTGTCGCCGCGCCAATAGGCGCCGGCCACCTTCATCAGCTTGAAGGCATTGCCGACCTTGCCGGTGGAGGTCATGTGCGGGCCGCGGCAGAGATCGAACCAGTCGCCCTGGTAGTAGATCTTGATCGGCTCGTTGCCGGGAATGGCGTCGACCAGCTCGACCTTGAACGCCTCGCCCTTGTCGCGGAACACCTGCTTGGTCTTCTCGCGGTCCCAGACTTCCTTGGTGAAAGGCTTGTCCCGCGCGATGAGCTCGCGCATCTTCTTCTCGATCGCGGCAAAGTCTTCCGGCGTGAACGGCTCGTTGCGGAAGAAGTCGTAGTAGAAGCCGTTCTCGATCACCGGGCCGATGGTGACCTGCGTACCGGGCCACAGCGTCTGCACGGCTTCGGCGAGCACGTGGGCGCAGTCATGGCGGATCAGCTCGAGCGCGCGCGGATCGTCGCGGTTGACGAGCTCGATCTTGGCGTCGTCCTCGATGGGATCGTTGAGGTCGGTGAGCACGCCGTCGAGCGCCATCGCAACCGTGCGCTTGGCCAGCGACGGCGAGATGCCCTTGGCAATCTCGAGGCCGGTGATGCTCTTGTCGTACTGGCGCTGGGCGCCGTCGGGGAAGGTGAGGGTAACTTTGGCGGCGGGGTTCACGGGCTTGAGATTGGAGAGGCTGTACTGGAAGCCGGACTCGGATTTGGGCTGGTCGGTCATTGCTTTTCTCCTGAGGCTCACTCCTGCGAACGAGCGCAGGTAAGCGGGAACGAGCGATATATCAGGCGATTCGGCCTGCGCAATTGGGCATTTCCAAGAAAATCGGCGGGCACGGCCGGCGCAACCGGCAACTATTTCAGATTGCGCCCTTTAACTCGTTTTGGGCCCGCTCTACATGCAACTGCATGGAAAATGCACGCGCCGGCCGTTTCACGGCCACCGCCCTGATGCTCGGCAATCTCGTCACCGGCTGCTCGGTATTGGCGCCGGCGGGCATGCTGCCGGAATTGTCGGCGGGGCTCGGCATCAGCATCCACGCCGCCGGGCTCCTGATCACCTTCGGCGCGATCACGCTGTGCATCGGCTCGCCGCTGACGGCCTGGCTGACGAGCCGCATCGAACGGCGGACGCTGCTCGCGACGACGCTCGCGGTGCTCGCCTTGGGCAATCTCGCTTCGGCATTCGCACCGGACTACACCAGCCTTCTCGTCATCCGGCTGGTGATGCTCGCGGTCGGCGCGCTCTATACGCCGCAGGCCGCCGGCACGGCGGCGCTGATCGTGCCGGTGGAGCGGCGCGGCAGCACGATCGCCTATATTTTCCTCGGTTGGTCGTTGGCTGCCGCCGTCGGCTTGCCGCTGATCACCTTCGTCGCCAGCCGCTATGGCTGGCGGGCGGCCTATGGCGGGATCGGCGCGCTCGGTTGCGTCAGCTTCCTGCTGTTGCTGCTGCGTCTGCCGGCGGGCCTGAAGGGCACGCCCGTGGATCTGAAGACCTGGAGCGCAGTCGGCCGCAGCAGGACGATTCTGCTATTGCTTGCGATCACCATGCTGCAAATGTCGGGACAGTTCGTGGTGTTCACCTTCATGGGTCCGCTGCTCAACAAGCTCACCGGTGCCGGGCCCGACGCAATCGGCATGGTGTTCGCGCTCTACGGCGTCTGCGGCTTCCTTGGCGTCGTCATCGCCACCCGCATCGTCGACACCTCGGGACCGTATCGGACCTCGCTGATATTCACCTGCCTGCTGTTTGCGGGGATCACGGGCTGGGCGCTCGGTGCGGGCACGCTCGTCTTGATGGCGGGCGCGGTTGCGATCTGGGGCCTCGGCTTTGCCTCGACCAATTCGATGCAGCAGGTGCGGCTGGTCGCGGCGGCGCCGCCGCTCGCATCGGCCACCGTCGCGCTCAACACGTCCGTCCTCTATATCGGCCAGGCGGTCGGATCCGCCGTCGGCGGATTGCTGTTCGCCCGCGAGCTCATGCATACGCTCGGCTTCGTCGCGGTCGGTTTCGTCGTGCTGGCACTGATCCTGGTGATGCTGACCCGGCCCCGCCCTGCCGCTGCCGCGGCTTGAATCCCGCGGTTTCGTGTACGCAAGGTGCTTGGCAAACCGCGCGCGGGAGCGCTAGAAGGCCGGTCATGGGGACCAAAGAGAGTTGACTGAGATGAGGATGATTCTGGCGGTTGCCGCGGTGCTCTATTCAGCCTCCGCGTTTGCGCAAGCCGACAAGCCACCGATGGTGGGGGACAAGCCCTTGGTGCAGGTCAAGCCCAAGGGGGCCAAGGCGGGCACCAAGGAGGCAGCGGCCAAGCCGGCGGCAGCGCCGAAGGGCAAGCCGCAATCGATCGCGGCCCGGCTTCAGGCCTGCCTCGAGCTCGATGACGGCACCAAGGACCGGCTGAACTGCTACGACGCGGTGATCGCGCCAACGCCGAAGCCGAAGCCGGCGAAGGCCAAGGGCTACGCCGATTGCCGATTCTTCAAGGAAGAGGACGAGCGGCTGGCGTGCTTCAACGGCTTTGCCGAGAGCATTCCGAAGCTGCCCAAGACCTGATGCTGGGTGGGCCGATGCTCGGCAGGCTGATGCTCAGTCGCTGATCCGGCTCAGCACCGCCCTGAAGGCAACGCCCGGCACTTGCAGTGCGGTGCCTTCGAATTCCGCGGTGTCGCCGTCCTCGCGGCCGGCGAGCGTCAACGTGATCCGGTCGATGCCGAACAGCGCCTTGAAGGACGGGTCGTCGTTGTAGCGCTGGGTCGCGATCTTGACCTTGATGCTGTCGCCTTCGCCGGTATAGGTGCCGATGAAGGCGAAGGCGGAATTGCCCCCGCGCATCTTGCCATCGCTCACATTGAGGACGCCGCAGCCGGTTCCGTGAACCGTGTGGAAGTCGACCTTGTACAATCCCTGACGCACGACTTGTCCCCGCGGAGTTCGAACTGCAACGTGGCCGGCAAATTATGATCGTAGCCAGCGGAAACAATCCGGTGGCTCACGGGGATGTCGATCATCAACATCACATTTTGATCAAAGCCTGAGAGAATTGCAGGCAGCGCGGCCAAAATGCCGGCTGGCGCAATATCAAGGGTTAGCGGCTCGATGCGGAAGGATTGGTGGAGGCCACGCGCGTGAGCGCGAGCGAGGGCGTCGCCGACATCTTCACCAGCACGTCCTTGAGCGGATCCCGCGTCCAGGCGCGGGTCACGTAGTCGCGATGGGTGATGCCGTCGCCGGTCTCGACGAACACCACGCTGCCGGGCCGCAGCGGTCCGTCCATGTCCTCGGAGACGCTGATACCCTTTTGCCTGAGCATGCTCATCAGCTCGCGGTCGCGCCGTGCGGTGTAGCGGGTGTAGGAGCTGACGAAGAAGCCGGTGCGGTGGCTCTCGATCCAGGAGGCGAACTTGTCCATTTCGCCATAAACGGCGTCGAGCAGCACGACGCCGCGAACGCGGTCGCTGATGCCGCCGACCTCCAGGCTCCAGGCCGTCGGCAGGAAGCCGCCGCTGTAGCCGACGATCACGATCGGCATGTTGGCGAAAGCCCGCGCGCTGTTGGGATCGCCGCTGACGCGGGCGAGGTGATTGGCCGATTCCTCCATGAAGCGCTTGAAGCCGCCCGGCTGCCAGAATTTTCCGGCGCTGGAATCGGCGGCATCGACGGCCATCTGCGGGGCGAGGAGCACGGCATTGGCGCCGGAATCGGTGATCTGCTGCGGCACCAGCTGCCGGTCGCGCACGTCGCGCTCCAGCGTTGCGCCATTGCCGTGGAAGAACACCACGATCACGCCCGGCTTGCGCACGTCGAAATGCTCGGGCACGTGCATCAGCACGCGGCTGTCGCTGTAGGTCTCGTCCTGCCAGTAGACACGCCCGGAATAACTGCGGTGGCCGCGGCGGTCGCCCTTGGCGATGTTGAGGAACGGTGCGTCCGAGGCGGGGTTGTTGCCGAAATAGGGGAAGGCCGACGACTTCATGCTGACGAGCGTCGTCAAGTCGTCGCGTGGCGAACGCTGGTAGGGGACCTGCGGCGCGAGCGAGGCCACCTTGTAGGGCGCCTGCTCCGGCGGCTGTTGCTGCACGGCGCGCTTGGGCGAGAAGTCCGACATCTGCCGTTGCAGAAAACTCTCGCTCGCGGAGGGGAAGCGCTCGCGGAATTGCGGGGCGGGGAAGCGATCGTCGAAGGTGTCGGCGCTTGCGACTTGGGTGTTGGTCTTGGCGACCACCTGGACATTGGCCTGCGAGTTCGCCGCGAGCGCCGCCGGGTTGGGCGCCTTGCCGCATTGAACCAGCGTGAGCGACAACGGCACCAAGGCTGAGATCAGGACGATCCGGAGCGCACGAGCGCGCACACCGGACGTCGTCCGGTCGGCACACATGTCATCTCTCAGTTTCGGAACGGCCCCGACCATCCACCCATGACCCCAAAGTCACGTCCATCGGCATTCTAAGACAACAATTGAGCCGACTGGCGTTTAGGCGACGTTAAGTGTCCGGAGAAACTCCCCACATCCGGAACGCTCAAAAGGACCACGCAATCGTGTCCTGATTGTGGGGAGGGGGAACGGGAAATTCCGGGCCCAACGCAGCCTTATTGCCTCAGAGCAAGCATAAAAGGTGATAAAATACCTATTTGGGCCGCCTCATTTAGCCCTTGTTAACCCTGCTTGAATTGACTGGACCAAACTGCACGATGCTCCCCACGAGGCGTGACGCCTGAGGTTTGAGGACCCCGATGACGGCATCAGATGCGGGACCCGCGCCCTGGACTGGCCGGCTGACCGGAAGCGGGGCCGGGGTTTCCGCTCTGGTCGCAACCGCCATCGTCGTGGCCGACATGGTCGGGGTCGGCGTCTTCACCAGCCTCGGCTTCCAGGTCAAGGACATCCCGTCCGGCTTCTCGATCCTGCTGCTGTGGTCCGTCGGCGGCATCGTCGCGCTGTGTGGCGTGTTCTCCTACAGCGAGCTGGGGGCGATGTTTCCGCGCTCGAGCGGCGAGTACAATTTTCTCGGCCGCGCCTATCATCCGGCCTTCGGCTTTCTCGCGGGCTGGGTCTCGGCGACGGTTGGTTTCGCAGCGCCGGTCGCGCTCGCCGCGATGGCGTTCGGCGAATACGCCAAGTCGGTCGTTCCCGCGTTGCCGCCGATCCCGCTTGCCATCGGCGTGGTGTGGCTGGTCTCGATGGTCCAGCTGACCGGCGTCAGGCACTCCGCGACCTTCCAGCTGATCTCGACCATCCTGAAGGTCGTGCTGATCATCGCCTTCCTGGTCGCCGGCTTCGTCATCGGCGCGCCGCAGCCGATCGCCTTCACGCCGCAGGCGGGTGATCTCGCCCACATCGTCAGCGCGCCCTTCGCGATCGGACTCGTCTTCGTGATGTACTCGTTCTCGGGCTGGAATGCCGCAACCTACATCATCGGCGAGATGAACACGCCGCAGCAAAGCCTGCCGCGCGCGCTGCTCGCGGGCACGCTGATCGTGCTCGTCCTGTACGTCGCGCTGAACGCGGTGTTCCTCTACTCGACGCCGGTCGGTGCGCTCGCCGGCCAGCTCGACGTGGCCAGCGTTGCCGGCACCGCCATCTTCGGCAGCCTCGGCGGCCGGATCGTCGGCGCGATGATCTGCGTCGGCCTGATCTCCTCGATCAGTGCGATGATGTGGATCGGTCCGCGCGTGATGATGACGATGGGCGAGGACATTCCGGCGCTGCGCGTGTTCTCGAAGCGGTCGGTGAGCGGCGCGCCGGCCTATGCCATCCTGTTTCAGCTCGCGGTCGCCAATCTGCTGCTGTTCACGCGCAGCTTCGAGGCGGTGCTCGACTTCATCCAGTTCGCGCTCTTGTTCTGCTCGTTCTTCACGGTCGCCGGCGTCATCAAGCTGCGCATGACCGATCCCGATCTGCCCAGGCCCTATCGCGCCTGGGGATACCCGTTCACGCCCCTCGTTTTCCTGCTCGTGACCGCCTTCATGATGTACTACCTGTTGACCGAGCGGCCGCTGCAGTCGCTGTCGGGGATGCTCGTCATGCTCTCGGGCCTGTTGATTTATGCTGTTTTCCGCGGGCGGCCGGTCGCCGCTGGCACGTCACACAATCGCGAATAGACATGTTTCGACCCATGAGAATTGCCGCCGTCGCTCTTGTCCTGCTGGCTGCGGCCGTCTCGTCCGCACGTGCCGCCGACGTGACCTTCGACGACACCGCGCGATTCCTCGCGGGCATGCAGCCTTCGGCGGACTCGCCGCTGACGCCGCTCACGAAGGACCCGGGCTGGCAGCGCCACGCGAAATTCTTCGACGGCGCCTTCGCCCAGCTCGAGCAGCGGCAGCTCTCCAAGATCCGCAATTGGGCCGACGTCAATCTCGCCGCGCCCAGGCCGACCATGTTCTATCTGTTCAGCGGCCCGGACTTTCTCTACGCCAACGCGTTCTATCCCAAGGCCAGCACCTATGTCCTCGGCGCGCTCGAGCCGGTCGGGGCGGTGCCCGACCTGACGCGGCTGCCGCGCGGTGCGGTCGGCGCCGCGCTCTACAATGTCGAGCGCTCGCTCGGCTCGATCCTGAGCTTTTCCTTCTTCATCACCAAGCAGATGAAGGTCGATCTGCACACCAACCAGGTCAACGGCACCCTGCCGATCCTCTACGTCTTCCTCGCGCGCTCCGGCAAGACCATCCGCAATGTCGAGATGGTCGCGCTCGATGCCCAGGGCGGGATGCATGTCGGGAACGACAATCCGGGACCGAACGCGACGCGCGGCGTCCGCATCACCTTTGCCGGCAGCGATGGGGAAGCGCGCACGCTGTATTATTTCTCGACTGATCTCTCCAACTCCGGTGCACGCGCGGCCGGCTTCCTGAAGTTCTGCGAAACGCTCGGGCCCGGCAACAGCCTGCTCAAGAGCGCGTCGTATCTCTTGCATTCCGGCAATTTCACCGTCGCGCGCGACTGGTTGCTCGCCAACAGCGCGACCATCATCCAGGACGATTCCGGCATTCCGCTTGCGAACTACAGCACGCGGCAATGGCGCTTCTTCCCGTTCGGCCGCTATCTCGGGCCGATCGACGAGTTCCCCGGCCGCTACCAGCAGCGCTACGCCGAACTGTTCACGCGCGCCCAGCCGATCGATTTCGGCGTCGGCTACCGCTGGCGCATGCACGAGTCGAACTTGCTGCTGTCGGTGAAGGTGCCGGGGACCGAGACCGCGCCGGCGGCGGAGACAACCTCGTCGGCCGAGCCGACGCCGAAGCCGCCGCGGCCGAAGCGGCCGCGTCCGCCCGAGCCGATCCCGCCGCCGCCGGGGCGTTTCTTCTGGTTCCGCTGATTACCAGTGCACGCTCTGGCTCGGCACGATGAAGGCCGTGCTGCTAGGCGGCGTCGCAAGGCTCGTTGCCAGATACCATCCGGAGCCGACCGCGAGCACCAGCAGGGCGATGATGGCGAGCATGTCGAGGGCCCTGGGATCATGGCCCCGCGAACCAGACCTGAGATCTGGCCCAGGCCCGAAGTGGAAATGACGGCTGATTTTCCAGCGCATTGTTGTTTCCTCCCGTGGGAGCATCACAACAACGCGAGGGGAAAGTTCCGGTTCCGCTCAGGGCAGCGATGCACGAAGCGCCGCAGCAATCTCAGGATGCATTGACGCCGCGCCAGAGCGCATAGCGCCAGGGCAGGTACCAGCGCGCGCCTTGCGGCGCAGCGAGTGGGACATTGTCGATGCCGGACGTGCCGAAGGGATTGCAGCGGAGCAGCCGCGCCAGTGTCATCCAGCCGCCGGCCCAGAGCCCGAACCGCTCGATCGCCTCGTCGCCATAGACGGAGCAGGTCGGCAGGTGCCGGCAATTGTAGCCGACCAGCGGCGAGAGCGTATGACGGTAGACCCAGATCAGCGCGCGGCCGAATCTGCGCGGGAGGCGGAGCGCGCTATCGACGGAACTGGAACAGTGCGCGCAGGCCGATTGCTTCATGTGCGTTTGCCGCGATTGTAGGCGAGGTATTGCACGGTTCCGGCGCAGGGAACCGCAAGCCGTTGTTTGCACGCCATATTTTGCGTGCTTTTTGGGAGCAGTGCAGCAAGTACCTATGGACGATCTGTATTCCCCCGGATACCATTTTTGTGACGTCCGTGTGTAGAAACATACGCCTGTATGATGGACTCAGAGGGCGCTACCGGGGATTGTTTGGGGACCTTTGGGGCTTGGGGAAGGAACCAGATTGAGATTTCTGAACTCCCTTGATCTTCGCGGCTGGCTATTGCTTGGGGCGGCTGCGCTTGGCGTCGCGTTGTCCGGTGCGGTCGCTACGACCGGCACCACGGCCCACGCCGGTGCAGCTCTCGAAGAGCGCAAACTGCCGATGAAGTTCAGCTGGGTTGCCTGCGAGCCGAACTGCCGTGGCTGGGTCAGCGCAGTCGGCATCATCACCGCCGATACGCCCAAGGATTTCGAAGAGTTTTCGCGCGGTCGCCAGCTCGGCGGGGCAACAGTGGTGCTCGATTCCAGCGGCGGTTCCGTCAACGATGCGATCACGCTCGGCCGGCGCTTCCGCAATCTCGGCCTTTTGACCACGGTGGGCATCAGCCTCCCGAACCGCGGCGGACAGTCGGCCCGTCCGGCGGTCGCCTCCGAGGCCTATTGCGAATCCATGTGCGTGTTCCTGCTGCTGGCCGGCAAGAAGCGCTACGTGCCGGAAGCGGCCCATGTCCGGGTCCACCAGATCTGGATGGGCGATCGCGCGGACGACGCCAAGGCCGCGAGCTACAGCGCCCAGGACCTGATGATCGTGGAGCGCGACATCGGCCGGCTCGCCAAATACACCTTCGACATGGGCGGCGCCGGCGATCTGCTGTCGCTCGCACTCAGCGTGCCGCCCTGGGAAGATCTGCATGAGCTGGACGCGGGCGAGCTCAAGCTCACCAATCTGGTGACGACCGATCTCGTGGCCGACGTGCTGCCGCATGTCGACATCTCGTCGCCGGCCATGGCCGAGCTTGCACCGAAGACGCAGGCGAGGTTCGGCGCGGAACCGGAGCAGCCTGCCAAGTCGACCCAGACGGCGGAAGCCATGGTGCCGACGAGCAGCGTTGCGGCACCAAGCGCGGCGCCGCAGAAGTAAGCCAAATTGTTTGACGATCAGGCCGATGGCATCGCCCCGGAATGACGGGGAGAGTCAGTCCTGTGCGGCAACCGGCTGCTTGGCCTTGGCCTCGATCTGGCCGATGGCATCGACGACCGCATCGAAGGTCAAGAGCGTCGAGGCATGGCGCGCCTTGTAGTCGCGGACCGGCTCGAGGAACTTCATGTCTTCCCATTTGCCTTGAGGAGGCGCGCCATTCTCCTTCAGCATCTTGCGAACGGTTTCGCGTAACTCACGGAGTTCGCTCGCAGTCGAGCCGACGACCTGACTTGCCATGATGGATGAAGAGGCTTGTCCGAGCGCGCAGGCCTTCACGTCGTGGGCGAAGTCGGTGACGGTGTCACCGCTCATCTTGAGGTCGACCTTCACGGTCGAGCCGCACAGCTTGGAGTGGGCGGTGGCGGTGGCATCGGGGTCCGATAACCGCCCAAGGCGCGGAATATTGCCGGCCAGCTCGATGATCCGCTTGTTATAGATGTCGTTCAGCATGTGATGGAGTCCAAGACTTCCGGGAGACTTCCGGGCCGTATCGGCCTTGGCGGGCGCCGTCCACGGTCCTATATAGGGTCGGAACCGGCGGAAAAACAGTCCAGCACTGCGGTGACGGTGATCCAGATCTGCACCGTCGGCCTTGTGAGCAACGGGCCTTTCCGCCAAAACTATTTTCTTCAGGCGTCCGGCGGCTTGCCGCCCCGTCTGCCGGTGACACTCCGGCCGCGAGGCCGTCGAACGGAGTAGACATGGACGCTACCATCAAATCCATCCGCCCCAACAAGCCCTCCGACCGGCAGCCCGAGAGCCGCCCGGCCGAGCTTGACCCTGCCGAATTCCTCGCGGCCGCCGTCCGCGCCGACCAGCCGCGCCCGGCGCGCGCCGAGGCCGAGCAGGCGGTGAAGACGCTGCTCGCCTATATCGGCGAGAACACCGCGCGCGAGGGCCTGCTCGACACGCCGCGCCGCGTGGTCGAAGCCTTCGACGAGCTCTATCAGGGCTACCACCAGTGCCCGGCCGAGGTGCTCGATCGCACCTTCGGCGAGACCGCCGGCTATGACGACTTCGTCCTGGTGCGCGACATCGAGTTCACGTCGCAATGCGAGCATCACATGATGCCGTTCTACGGCAAGGCGCATATCGCCTATACGCCGGTGGAACGCGTGGTCGGGCTGTCGAAGCTCGCGCGCCTCACCGACATCTTCGCCCGCCGGCTCCAGACCCAGGAGCATCTGACCGCGCAGATCGCGGCGGCCATCGACGAGATCCTCAAGCCGCGCGGCGTTGCCGTGCTGATCGAGGCCGAGCATACCTGCATGTCGGTGCGCGGCGTCGCCAAGCATGGCGCCTCCACCTTCACCAGCCGCTTCACCGGCATGTTCCGCGACAATCCGGCGGAGCAGGCCCGTTTCCTGTCCCTGGTGCGAGGCCTGCAGCGCTGACCTCGCGAATTGACTGGCGAGGATTCCGTGTCCGCTCACTCCCATGAGATCGAGGAAGGGCTTTCCTTCGTCCCCAAGTTCGATGCCGCCGGTCTCGTGACTTGCGTCGCGACCGACGTCGCGACCGGCGACGTGCTCATGGTCGCGCACATGAACGACGAAGCTCTTCGCAAGACGATTGCGACCGGCGAAGCCTGGTACTTCAGTCGCTCGCGCAATGCCTTGTGGCGAAAAGGTGAGACCTCAGGTCAGACCCAGCGCGTGGTCGAGATGCGCACTGATTGCGACCAGGACGCCGTCTGGATCCGGGTCGAGCAGATCGGCGCGGCCTGCCACACCGGCCGCCGGTCCTGCTTCTACCGCAAGGTCGAGGCCGAGGGCGGGGGAGCGAAGCTGGTCTTCACCGACGCCGAGCGACTGTTTGATCCCAGCGACGTCTACAAGAAATGACCTCCGTACCCCGGGATGACTCGGGGCGCGGGGGCCAAACGCCGAATTAACTCCGCATTAACCATACCTGTCCCACGGTGAGACGACGGGTGCCGAATTGCCGGCGCCGCCGAACGCCGCGCGGGGCGGGCACTTCATCATGTCGGTCGACAATTCCAGTGCCTCTCAGACGGCCGGTCTCGATCCGTCGCGGGCACGCGTCGCCGGCGCGATCAAGCAGGTCTCCAGCCGGACCGGCGTCAGCTTCCAGTACATGCTGACCACCGCCAAGATGGAATCGGATTTCGATCCGACCGCGGGGGCCACCACGTCGTCCGCGCACGGGCTCTACCAGTTCATCGACCAGACCTGGCTCGGCACCGTGAAGGAGGCGGGCACCCAGCTCGGCTATGGCAATTATTCCGACGCCATCACCAGGACCTCTTCGGGCAGCTACACCGTCGATGATCCCGCCATGAAGCGGTCGATCATGAAGCTGCGCGACGATCCGGAAGCCGCATCCAGCATGGCGGCGGCGCTGACGCAGTCGAACAGTTTCAAGCTCACCGGTCTGCTCGGCCGCAGGCCGTCCGACAGTGAGCTCTACATGGCGCACTTCATGGGCGTCGGCGGCGCGGCAAAACTGATCGCCAATGCCGAGGACAATCCGCAAGCGGTCGGCGCGCGGCTGTTTCCCAATGCGGCCTCCGCCAACCGTTCGATCTTCTACGCCAAGGACGGCCGCGCCCGCAGCGTCTCCGAGGTCTATTCGGTGCTGGATGCGCGTTACGCCAGCGCGGCGAATTCGAAAACGACCCGCAGCGCGATGGCGATGTATGGTGATACGCCGTCGACCACGCAGGTCGCGAGCGCCAACGGCGTACAGCCGACTGCGCCTGTGGTCGACAACGCCGCTTATCTCCAGACTTTCCCCAATACGAACGCCGTGACGCAGGTCGGCGCGACGTCGGCGACGACGGTCGCTGACAACACGCCGGTCGCGCCGGCTTTCCGCTCGATCTACCAGCCCGGCGATGTCACGCAGCCGGTCTCGACGACGGTGCAGAAATTATGGGGCAGCAACGCCTCGCTCACCTCGGTCGCATCAGCGACGCCGGATGTGCGTCCGCCGCAGCCGCTCGATCTCTTCAGCGATCGCAGCGGCACGTTCAGCAGCTAATTCTCGGCCAAACATTCTCGCTCGTGTCCCGGACGCGCTGCAGCGTGTAACGCTGCTGCGCAGAGCCGGGACCCACGAAACAGGCACCGCTCCCTAAACTATGGGCCCCGGCTCAGCAGCGCATCACCTGCGTGCTGCGCCGCGTCCGGGGCACGGGAGTAGGGCGGCTTTTGTTCCCTTAACAAAACGTCAACAAAACCAGCCAGTTATGGTGAACGCTTTGTTAAGCGTCGTGGTTTATTTTGTGTTGCAGGTGACGAGCCGTCACCATTTTCGTTTGTTGTGTAAGCCGGAAGCAGCATGATTGTTCGGCAGTTCATCAATTGGATCAGGACGGCGCCCGCCGGCGAGCGGGCCGAGGCAACACGGGCGTTGGCCCGGGCCTGGCTGATCTCGGACCTTTCCGTAGACGACCGCATCGCCGCCGAGGGCGCGCTTCTGATGCTGCTCGACGATCCCTCGCCGCTGGTGCGGCAGGCGATGGCCGAGGCCTTTGCGCGCAGCCTTGATGCGCCGGCATCGATCGTGCGGGCCTTGTCGGCGGACCAGCCGACCGTGGCGCTGCCCGTGCTCGAACATTCTCCGCTGCTGATCGACGCCGATCTCGTCGACATCGTCGCGACCGGCAACGGCGAGGTGCAGTGCGCGGTCGCCCGCCGCATCGCGCTGCCGGTCTCGGTCTGCGCCGCCATCGCCGAAGTCGGCTGCGCGGCGGCAGCGCTCGAGCTGATCGAAAATCCCCACGCCGAGCTCGCGCCGTTCTCCTGGGACCGTATCGCCGAGCGCCACGGCCATCTCGCCGCGATCCGCGAGGCGATGCTGGTGCTGGAGGATCTGCCCTCCGCAACGCGCGCGGCGCTGGTGGCGAAACTCTCCGAGACCCTGGCGCAATTCGTGGTGGCGCGGAACTGGCTGAGTGCCGACCGTGCCGAGCGGATCGCGACCGAGGCGCGCGACCGCTCCACCATGAACATCGCCGCCCGCTCGCGCGGCGAGGACATGCAAGGCCTGGTGCGGCACCTGCGCATCACCGGCCAGCTCACGGCGGGTCTCATCCTGCGCGCGCTGCTGTCGAGCAATCTCGACCTGTTCGACGCGGCGCTGGCCGAACTCGCCGACCTGCCGCTGGCGCGCGTCTCCGCGCTGCTGCACGATCGCGGCGGCAACAGCCTGCACGCGCTGCTCCGCCGCGCCGGGCTGCCCGAGGCGACGTTCGCTGCGTTCCAGGTCGCGCTCGATGCCTGCCATGAGCAGGGCTTCGTCGGCAGCGACGACGGCGCGGCGCGGTTGCGCCGGCGCATGGTCGAGCGCGTGCTCACCCATTGCGAGACCGACCGCGGCGCTGCCGAACCGCTGATGGTCCTGCTCCGCCGCTTCGCCACGGAATCCGCGCGCGAAGAGGCAAGGCTGTTCTGCGACGAGCTCGTCGCGGATGACGCGGTCGATCCGGTCTACGACGATCTGATTGCGGCGTAACGAGATGCCGTAGGTCCGTAGGGTGGGTTAGCCCCGCGCTGCGCGTAGCGCAGTCGCTCGGCGTAACCCACCACTGTCTATCTCCACGGATCGCAAAAGAGGTGGGTTACGCCGAGCAGATGCGCTTCGCATATCTGCAGGGCTAACCCACCCTGCGACACCTGCGCTCGTAATGACGAGAGAAGAACTACTCCGCCGGCGCGATGCTCGGTGCCAGGATCACCTCGAGATGCTCGGGGCGGTCGCGGTTGACCTGGGTGAGATAGTCGTCGGCGACCTTGCGCAGGCGGCGGCTCAGCTCGGCGGAGACGCTGATGCTGTCGAGCTTGGTGTTCTCGTGCACGATGGCCAGGATGGCGTTGATGTGGTGCGTGAACAGCTCGGCCGGCACCCGTTCGAGATCTGGCGCGTGCTCGATGACGCGGCACAGGCTCTCGGCGATTCCCGCCGCCGCCGGATAGCCGAACGTCGCGGCGTCGCCCTTGATGTCGTGCGCGGCGCGGAACAGCTCGTCGCGCCGCTCCTTGGTGAAGCCGTCGTTGCGGATGGCGACGTAGGCGGCCGACAGACGGTTGACCTCGGTCGTCATCCAGTCCTTGAACTCGCCGGAGAGGCCTGCGAGCGCCTGCTCGGCGCGGCCGATCGGATCGTCCATGTCCTTGTCTTCGAGGCGGCGCAAAACCTTCCGCAGCGGGTTGGGCTGCGTGATGATTTGATGCGTGGCGAAGGCCGTGACCTCGATGTCCTTTGCGCTGTTCTTCGCCATGATACCTGCCTCGCGTGAGACGTTGCGCTAGATGGAGGAGCGGGCCTTGTCGAGCAGCGAGGGCTGCTGGAGCACCTCGTGCTTTTCGCCGACGCGACGCTCGGGACCCATATAGGCAGAGCTGGTGTTGCGGCGACGGTCGGGCCCGAAATAGGTCTTGGTCTTGATGAAGGGCCGGGGACTGGCGACCACGTTGAGGATGCGCTGATAGAGGCCCTTGGCCGAGATCGGCTTGGCCAGGAATTCGGTCACGCCGGCATCACGCGCCACGGTGACGCGGCGCTTCTCGGAATGACCGGTCAGCATGATGATCGGCGCGTAAGGGTTGCCCTTGGATTCCGGCTGCCGGATCATCTGCGCGAGCTCGAGCCCGTCGAAGATCGGCATCGCCCAGTCGGTGATGACGATATCAGGGACGTAGTGGCTGTACATTTCCAGCGCCGTGGCGCCGTCCTCGGCCTCGTAGACTTCGCGCGCGCCGAAGGAATGCAGCAGCGTCCGCAGGATGCGGCGCATGTGCGGATTGTCGTCGCAGACGAGGAAGCGCAGTTTGTTGAAATCGATGCGGAACATGACGCCCGGGCCAAAGCGGTCAACTTTCATTAACCATATCGCGCCGGGGGTTAACGAAGGGTTGCGACCGGGGGTCCCGTGGTGGGCCGGGCAGGCGGATCAGGAGCCGAATTGCTCGCGCAGGATGCGTTCTTCCAGGCTGTGGCCGGGGTCGAACAGCATGCGCATCGAGATGGTCTTGTCGGTCAGGACCTCGACGCGGCGGACGTCGCGGACCTCGTCGTGGTCGGCGACCGCCGCCACGGGGCGCTTGTCGCCCTCCAGCACCTCGATCACGACGTAAGCCGTATTGGGCAGCAGCGCGCCGCGCCAGCGGCGGGGGCGGAAGGCGCTGATCGGCGTCAGCGCCAGCAGCGCGGCGTTGATCGGCAGGATCGGCCCCTGCGCAGACAGGTTGTAGGCGGTCGAGCCGGCCGGCGTCGCCACCATGATGCCGTCGGCGATCAGCTCGGGCATGCGCTCGCGCTCGTCGATCAGGATCCTCAGGCGCGCGGCCTGGTAGGTCTGCCGGAACAGCGCGACCTCGTTGATGGCGTGATGCAGGTGAACGCGGTCATTGACGTCGGTCGCGCGCATCAGCAGCGGATTGATCTCGGATTCATGCGCCGCCTCGAGCCGGGCGCGCAGATCGTGGGTCGCGTATTCGTTCATCAGGAAGCCGACCGTGCCGCGGTGCATGCCGTAGATCGGCTTTCCCGTGTGCATGTTGTGGTGCAGCGTCTGGAGCATCAGACCGTCACCGCCGAGCGCGACCACGACGTCGGCTTCCTCGGGGGCATAATTGCCATAGTCCCTGGTGAGCTGGCGAAAGGCGGCCTGCGCCTCGCTGCTCGGGCTGGCGACGAAGGCGATCCGGTCGTATCGCGAGGGCTTGGTCATGGCTTCCGGCAGGGCCGCTGGCTCGAGAAAGGTCCGCCGCGCTCTCTATACGAGGTGGGCCTCCATTGTCGAGGATGACCGCCTCTCAAGGCAAGCGGGCGATTGTCCCGCCGGGTTCAAGGCGAAACCGGGTCGATTTGAGCCCGATCGGTCTCTTCAGGCCCCCCCCCCGGACCGGTGGTCCCCCAAACCGTCGCAATTCCTCGCTAGCTTTGGGTGTGCTCCGGCTCTCCAGAGCCGGGCAGGGAGAACGATCATGGTCATGAGCTTGCCGGCGCTCCGCAGCGCGATGCTGGTGCTGGCGGTGTCGGCTTTCGGGCTCGCTGGTCTGGCGCGGGCGGATGATCCGGCGCAGCCGCGCTCCGAGACCTCGGCGCCATCAGGACAGAAGGGCGGCCGTGGTGGCAACGCGCAAGGCGCGACGCAGGCGCCGCCGGCCGCCGAGCCGCATCGCCTGCCTGCGGATTCGACCACGAAGCAGACGCTCGATCTGCCCGGTCGCATGCTCGGATTCGCTGCAACCGCCGGCTCGATCCGCGTGTTCGATGGCAAGGGCGAGCCGCTGGCCGACATCGCCTACACGTCCTACGAACTTGATGGTGCAGACCGCGCGACGCGCCCGGTGACCTTCCTGTTCAACGGTGGACCCGGCGCGTCCTCGGCCTGGCTCCAGTTCGGCGCTGCGGGTCCGTGGCGGCTGCCGCTCGATGGCGAAGCCCTGTCGCCGTCGGCCTCGCCCGAGGTGAAGCCGAACGCGGAGACCTGGCTCGATTTCACCGATCTCGTCTTCATCGATCCCGTCAGCACCGGCTACAGCCGGTTCGTTGCCACCGGCGAGGACGCGCGAAAATCGTTCTACTCCGTCGACGGTGACGTCAACGCGATCGCGCTGGTGATCCGCCGCTGGCTGGAGAAGCACGACCGGCTGGTTTCGCCGAAATACGTCGCGGGCGAGAGCTATGGCGGCATCCGCGGGCCGAAGGTCGTGCGCCAGTTGCAGATCCAGCACGGGGTCGGCGTCAGGGGACTGATCCTGGTGTCGCCGCTGCTCGACTTCCGTGAGTTCACCGGAACGAGCCTCCTGCAATATGTCGCGACCTTGCCGAGCTACGTGGCGGTGGCGCGCGAGGCCAAAGGGCCGGTCAAGCGCGCCGATCTCGCCGACGTCGAGGCCTATGCGCGCGGCGAATTCCTGGCCGATCTCGTCAAGGGCGCGGCCGACAAGGAAGCCACCAACCGGCTCGCCGACAAGGTCGCCGAGCTCACCGGCATCGACCAGGCGGTGAGCCGCAGGCTCGCCGGCCGCTTCGACGTCGGCGAATTCCGCCGCGAGTTCGACCGGGGGAAAGGCAAGGTGACGGGTCGTTACGACGGCTCCGTGCGCGGCTTCGATCCCTATCCGGATTCGGGCAACTCGCGCTTCGGCGATCCCTCGGGCGATGCGCTCCAGGCGCCGCTGACGAGTGCCGCGGTCGACGTGCTGACACGCAAGCTCAACTGGCGGCCGGACGGCTCCTACGAAGTCCTGAATGGCGCCGTCGAGGGGCAGTGGGATTTTGGCCGTGGCATCAACCCGCCGCAGTCGGTGTCGGATCTGCGCCAGATCCTCGCCACCGACGCGAGGCTGAACGTGCTGGTCGCGCACGGCCTGTTCGATCTTGCCACGCCCTATTTCGGATCGAAGCGGGTGCTCGATCAGTTGCCGGCCTTCGCGAAGCCACGGGTGAAGTTCGTCGTCTATCCCGGCGGCCACATGTTCTATTCGCGCGACGGCTCGCGGCAGGCGCTTCGCGGCGAGGTCGAAGCACTGATCAGGGAATAGGGCCGCAAAGGCACAGGCTCCGGCGCGGTTCTATGCTCTCGCCTCGGCCACCGCGCTGATCTCGACGATCTGCTGCGGCGAGGCCAGATAGGTCACGCCGATGAGCGTGGCGGCCGGACGATGGCCTTCAAGGTAGTCCCTGAAAACCCGCACGAACGGCTCGAAATGCTCCTGCGGCTTCGTCAGATAGATCTCGAGATAGGCGAGGTTCGATTTCGTGATGCCGAAGCCCTTGAGCACGCGGTCGAGATTGTCGAGCGTGAGCCGGGTCTGCACCGCGATGTCGCCGTCGATGAAGCCGTTCTGGTCGTGGGAAAACTGCCCCGAAATGTAGATCGTGCCGTTGACGCTATAGCCCTGGGTGACGCTGTTGCCCGCTTCCCAGGCGACCCCGTGGTCAAAGATTTTTGCTCGGCTGATCAAGTGTATCTCTCCTTTTGAGTTGCACGCGGGTGCCACGGCGTTTGTTGTCGCTGTCGCAACGCCAGCGCAGCCATGCCGCGACATCGGCGGCGTGTTGGTGCATATAGTCCACTGATTGGCGAATGGCGGGCGACACTGAAGCGATGCTTCAGCCAGATGCGAGCGATGGGGAATGACTTGCCGCGTGCGAATGTGAACGACATTCTCGTGTTCATGGCCGTGGTCGAGGCCGGTAGCTTCGTGGCCGGCGGCGAAGCGATGGGGCTCTCACGCTCGGCGGCAGGCAAGGCGATCATGCGCCTGGAAGACCGCCTCGGTACGCGCCTTTTGAATCGCACGACGCGGAAGCTCAGCCTTACCAGCGAGGGCCGCGTGTTTTACGAGCGCGGGCTCGACGTCATTGCCTCGATCGACCAGGCGGAAGCCAGTGTCGCGCGAAAAGCCGGCACGCCCCGCGGGGTGTTGCGGCTCACTGCACCCGATGCCTTTGGCCGGCTCGTCGTTCTGCCGCTGATCCAGAAATATCTCCTGCAGTGGCCCGGTCTCGAGGTCGAAGCCAGTTTCAGCGATCGCGTCGCCGACGTCGTCGAGGAGGGGTTTGACCTCGCGATCCGGATCGGGCTCACGACCCCTGACACGCGGCTCGTGTCGCGCGTGGTCGCGAGCTACGAGGCGATCCTTTGCGCTGCGCCCGCCTATCTCGCCGGGCGTGGTGAGCCCAGGGACATCGACGATCTCGCCGCCCATGATGGGCTGATCTTCTCTAGCCGCAATCAGCGGCAGGGCTGGCGTTTTCGCACGTCCGGCGGCTCCTGGACCAAGGCGCAGATCCGTAGCCGCCTGCGGTTCGACAGCGGCGAGGCGCTTCGGGATTGCGCGCTTGCCGGCCTCGGCATCGCACTTCTTCCGGATTTTCTGATCAGGGACGATTTGAGGGCGGGCCGCCTGCGGCGGCTTCTGCCCGCCCTTGAAGCCGACCCGGTCAAGATCGTCACGCTCTATCCCGGCAAGCGCCTGTTGGAGCCCCGGGTGCGGCGTTTCATCGACCTGATGGTGGAGGAGCTCGCGATGAGGCCGTAGCGCTATCTTGCGCGACCCGTCATGTCGGCCGCCGCTTGCGCGGCTTGTATCTCCGCGCGATCTCGCGCGCCACCACGTTCGCGGGCTTCACATTGGCTCCCGCGATCCAGATGTCGCTGATCCGCCCGCGCTTGTCGCGGACGCGGCGCACCGGCTCGCCGTGGCTGGAATAGCCGGCGGCCCAGGCGAGCTTGCCGGTGTCGCGGCCGGTGACTTCGATCTCGGCGGCATCCATGAACGGGTTGTTGAGCTGCGGATTGACGACTAGCACGCGGTCGCCGGCGGGCACGAAGTCTGTCGCGCCCCACATCGTCCACCAGCGGCCGGTCCAGTCGCGCACGCGCCGGCCGGGCGCGCCGCGGGTCTTGAAGACGCGCAGGATCTGCATCGCGCCGTCCATCCAGAATGGCGCCGCGCCGTCGAGAGAGTTGCTGAGAATGCTGATCGCGAGCTCGCAAGCGGGGATCGAGCAGGTCCGGGAGATGTAACCCTGGAAGCCGCCGCTGTGGCCGAACCAGTCCCAGCCATCGGTCTTGCCGGCGTTGACGCCGAGGCCGTAATAGGCCTCGAAGCTCTGCGGGATGCGCCAATGGTGGCGCGTCATCTCGCGGCGGCTCGCGATCGACAGCACGCTCTTTTTCGCGTTGGGCGCGAGCTGCGCGAAGAAGCGCGCGGTGTCGGCGGCGGTGGCGACGAAGCCCGCGGCCGAGGCCATGGCGTATGCGGGATTGTCGCCGGGAACCACGCATCGCTCGCCGAACGGCAGTTTTCGCGTATGGCCGCGTGCGAATAGCGCGCCCTTGGGCAGCGGCGCATTCGGTTCGGTCTCGCGCAAACCGGCGGGCTCGATGATCTCGCGCTTGATCCAGTCGCAGTAGGGTTCCTTCGTCACCGCTTCGATGACGAGGCCGATCAGGGCAAAACCGTGATTGGAATATTTGAAGCGCGTGCCGGGCTCGATCGCGGTCGGCAGCTTCAGCTCCGCAAACAGTTCCTTGGCGTCGAGATAGGGACGGCTGTCGATGAACTGGCCGGAATCGGCACCGTCGCGCGTCAGCCCCGCGCTGTGCGAGAGCACTTGCGCGATCGTCGTCTCGGCGACGCGGGGATGCAGGCCGCCGACATATTGGCCGACCGTGTCGTCGAGCCGCAGCTTGCGCTGCTCGCGCAGCTTCATGATGCCGGCCGAGGTGAAGCTCTTGGAGTGCGAGGCGATGCGGAAGCGATGGCGCGGGGTGAGTTTTTCGCCGGTGTCGAGATTGGCGAGGCCGAATGCATGCTCGGCGACGATCTCGCCGCGATGGGCGAATGCGACGATGACGCCAGGCTGCTGGATTGTCGTCTGCTGGAATTCGATCCAGGAGCCGATGTAGTCGATCGCGGATCGCAGCCACGTATCCATTGCGCACCAATTGGAGAGGGAAGATTGGTGCGAGAAGCTAGCCGAGAAGGCAGAACGGGCACAACCCCTGGGTTGTGCCCGTTCGCTTCATTCGAAGATGCGCTGTCTTAGTAGACCAGAGTCGCGCCAGTCGGCTTGTCGAGCGCGGCGGCAAGCGAGCGATACTCCGAGCTGTCGGTGCCGGCGAGCGAGGCGATCTTGTTCAGGTGATACTGCGCCTGCTCGCGATTGCCCTGCTCGAGCTGCCAGAGGCCATAATACTGCCAGGTGCGGACGTGGTTCGGATCGTCCTTCAGCGCCAGCTCGTAATAGACCTTCGACGACTGGTAGTTGCCGAGCTTGCGATAGGAGTAGCCGATCAGATTGGCGACGTCGGCGACGTCGTCGCGCTTGAGCGACTTCAGCTGGTCGATTGCGCCCGTGTAGTCGTGGCCGTCGTAGATCGTGGTGTAGGCGGTGCGGTAGGCCGCGAGGAATTTGGGATCGCTGACGGAAGAGCTCTTCTTCTTGCCCTTCTTGCTCGATGAGTCCGACTTCGGCGGCGAGGACGGTTCGTCGCTGCCCGCGGCGTAGGCGCTGGTCAGCACCGGCCCGGCTGCGAGCGCCATGGAAACGAGGCCCGGCAGCAGAAGCATTGAGAGTTTGCGCATCTAGATTCTCCCGTATGAAGCGTGGCGATCCTACACGATTGCCCGAAGACCGGAACACCCCGCGGGCGAAAACATTCCCGGCCGGCCCGATCCAATCGCCCGGGCGCAGATGACAAACTTGTCATCCAGATGAACGGAAGCCTGCAGCGGGCTTCAGATTGGGTTCAGTGCGTAGCCCCTAGGCTCACACCTACGATCGAAGGGTTGGCGAGAGGGCGCCGCCTCAAGATCCTTCCAAGAGGAGACCACCATGTTGAAGACCATTTCTGCAGCCTTGCTCGCCGCTTCCGTCATTGCAGCCCCGGCTTTCGCCGCCGAGGCGGGCAAAACCACCACGACCGCGCCGGTGATCAAGGCGGACCAGACCCAGTCCAAGGTCTCGACCACCGCTGCGAAACCCGCCGCCGGCGTCAAGGCCGATGCCAAGACTTCGGATGTCAAGGCGGGCGACGTCAAGGCGGATGCCAAGGTCGACACCAAGTCGAAGGCGATGAACGCCAACGCTGCGGTCACGCCCGACGAGCACAAGACGGTGCGCACGCATCGCCATCACCACAAGCATCTGTCGGCCAAGAAGTCGCTGAAGACGCAGCCGGACGTCACCAAGCCGGCGACGACCGACAAGCGCAGCTAACGACTGACCCCACGCGGCAGCATCCCAAGCATTGCCCCGCCGCCGCGTGAGGAATTCAGGCCCGTCCCGTCGTCTCGGCGCCTTGCGCGAAAGCGCAGCCGCCGGCGGCGGGACGGTGCGTTGGCCGCAGGGCCCCGCGAGCAGGACGCGAATTCCCTTTGCGCACCCCAGAGGCTAGAACGTCTTCCGAGTCTGATCGAGCGGAGAGCGTGACCTGTGGGGCGATTGGCGAGACGTACGGTGCGCCTGGCATTGATCCTGGCATTGCCGTTGACGCTTGCGGCATGTTTCGGCAGCGACGGTGACCGTCCAACCCTCGTCGGTGGGACGCAGGCCGGCGGGCCGCAGCCGTTCCCCGACAATTTCCGCAGCGACACGCTGGCCTTGATGCGCAGCTATCTGAACAACCCCGTCGGCGTGCGCGAGGCCAGCATGGCCGAGCCGGTGCTGCGCGAGATCGGCGGACGGCAGTTCTACATCGCCTGCCTGCACTTCACGCCACGCGAGACCGACGGCAGCTACAAGGCCATGCGCGAACGGGCTGCCGTCTTCGTCAACGGGCGGGGCGACCGCATCGTCGACAAAGCCAACGAGCTCTGCGCAGGCGCGGTTTACGTACCCTTTCCGGAACTGGAAAAGATGGCGCGGTAGCGCAAAGCCCGCTTTCATCGCCGCCTGCTAGAACGATGTCTGCCGGAGCCGCTGGATCACATTTTGGCGAGCTTTGAACGGGGCGGTTTTGCCTTGCGACAAATCATTACGGCAGGTCTTGCGCCGACGACAAAATCGGTCGGAGTAAGCCGGCGTGACGGAACAAAATCGCATTGTTGCCACCCCGTCACAGTATCGAACGATCAACGTTCCGGCATCGCCGCGAAGCAACCAAATTCACGCCACGTTGTTTCCTGAGGGTCGATTTTGAAAGAACGGGGATGGACATGAAAACGATTTTGCTGGGCGCAGTCGCTCTGCTTGCGCTGGCCGCACCGGCCGCAGCAGCCGACATGCAGCCGCGCACCTACACCAAGGCTCCAGCCTATACGCCGCCCCAGGTGATCTACAACTGGACCGGTTTCTACATCGGCGGCCATGTTGGCGGCGCCTTCGCCGGCGACAGCAGCTTCCAGTCCAGCGACGCCCGCTTCCTGGGCGGCGTGCAGGGCGGCTTCGACTATCAGTTCGCGCCCAACTGGGTGGTGGGTGTCGAGGCCCAGTATTCCTGGCTGCCGACCAACAATAACGGCGTCACGTTCCCGCTGGGCACGCAGGTGACCTCCAACACCGACCAGCTCGGCTCGGTGACCGGTCGCATCGGCTACACCTGGGGGCCGACGCTGCTCTACGCCAAGGGCGGCTACGCCTGGCGCAACAACGGTCTCGGCGTCAACATCGCCGGCGTGCCGCAGGCCTTCACCACCACCGGCAACAGCAAGGACGGCTACACCGTCGGCGCCGGCCTCGAATACATGTTCGCGCCGAGCTGGTCGGCCAAAGCCGAGTACCAGTATTATAATTTCGGCAGCACCACCTTCACCTCCGGTCCGGCGGACGTCGTCGGCGTCCGGGGCCGGGAAGACGAGCATACCGTCAAGGTCGGTGTGAACTACCGTTTCGGCTGGGGCGGGCCATCAGGCTCGCGCTACTGACCGCCTGCGGCGACCCGAGATCTGACAAAGGCCGGCCTCCCGCCGGCCTTTCGTTTGCCCGGCCTTGCCGGCGCGTTTGCCTTGCGTGAACCATCTGGCGCGTCATTTGCAAGCAAACAGTCGGGCGCGCGCCTTCTCACGCGTGTCATGGGGCCCGGGTAAAGCAAAAATAATTTTTGCCGCTTACGGAACTCGCGCTCCGGAACGCGTTATATGAGAATTACCGGGCTGGTGGGACGACGGACATGCGTATCTTTGTGTCGGCAGTGGCGCTCTCGTGCTTTGTCTGTCTGCCGTGCTCTGCCCAGACAATCCTCAAATCCGAGCCTCTTATGCTGGCACCCTATGAGGTGGCCTTCGTCAAGGACGCTTCCTGTCCGTCCGGCAAGGTGCTGAAGGTCACGGGCGCTATCCGCGGCCTGCATCGGCGGAAGGCTTGCGTGGTCTTGGCCGGCGAGCAGGCCTCGCTGGCGACGGCGACCCCCTGAGAGCCCCTCCGGCGTCCGGCCGGGTCTTCACGAGTTCAGCTCGAGCTCCATCCTGGATTGGCGGTCGGCCTCGGCCTTGTTCTGGGCGGGGTCCTCGCCCTGGGCGGCCCGGCAGGGCCTGATCTCGTAGTCATTGTCGAGCACCCGGCGTGGCCCGGGGCGGTCCTCGTCGGCGCTGACATCCACGACGAGACCACTTCGCTCCGCCAGCTTCCAGACGTCGGACTCGTCAGGATAGGCCTTGCTGATTTGGGCATCATTGCAGAACAGCGCGTAGGGCATTCTTCCCGCTCCCGGAAAGCGCGTTAACGACTTCACGGGGCAAGGGTTTCCGGCTGGTGGGGCGATCACGGGAGCGTGATCATGGCGACCGGGCCTTGAGTCCTTAACGAGTCCTGAATCCCCAAAAAAAGAATCCCTGGGACTCGTTTGGCGGAATCAGCGGATGTTTTCGGTCATGACGAGCGACCTGAAAACCTCCTGCGGGTACATGCTCCTGCCGCTGACGCTGGCGCTGTTCGGCGCCTGCGCGGCCAATCTCTGGCTGGTTTGGTCCTGGCTGTAGTCTTGGCTGTAGGCTTGGCTGTAAGGCCGTTACTTTTCGGCAGGTGGGCGGGGAGAGGGGTCGCGGATCGCGGCGCGCAATTTGGTCAGGGTCGCCGCGCAATATTCCTCGCGCTCGCGCTCGAACCGCTCCTGATGCTTGCGGAAATTGGCGATGCGGGCCTGCATTTCGCTGCGGAAATCGCCGCTCGCCCGCGGCGGCGGGACGAATGAGGGCGGGGGCGGTGCAGGCTCTTGCGGCGGTTTGACCTCGAGCGCGACAGCCTCGACGGCGACGATCTCCACGGTGACGGTCTCCATGGTGACGGTCGGGGCAACGGTCGGGACATCCGGCTGGAGGAGGTCATCCTTCTTGCCGGTCACCGATTGGACGAAGGCCAGTGTCTGCGCGATCAGTGCGTCGCGCTCCGTGATCCATTTCATGATCCACCTCGCCGTGGCCCATTCCAGCAAAGCGGCCGCTCCGAATCAAGGTCGTTAGCAAAGGGATTGCATATTTTTCCCGGTCGCCTGACACTGGGCTGATGGATGCCGGTAAAGAAAGTTCGGAAGCAGCGGAGGGCTTGAGGCTCATCCGCGCGTTTCTGTCCCTGCCGCCCGACAAGCGGGCGGAGGTGATCGCTTTCGTCGAGGAATTGGCGCGCACCCATGGCCGGCCCGAGGAGGGCAAGGAGGCATCGCCGAGGTGAGCGCTATCGCTCGCGCGGATTGACGTTGGGCTCGAAAGGGGCGCCGACCACCCGAACGGACATCTGAACCGGAGTGCGGGCGATGACGTCAGTCGCAGCCCTCTCGACACGCGGCCTTTCGGGGGCCTGTCCAAGCACCGGCTCGAACAGCGTGAATGTGCCGGCGACGGCCCCGCAGCACAGAGTCACCGCCGCCAACAAGACCATGTTCCGATTTTCTTCCCTGATCCGCATGGGCCGACAACGGCCGACGGCGTTGCTCGGTTCCGCGCCGTCCTGCCGGCATCGGGGTGCCACCAAATGGAGGCGAAGCTTGCGTGAAGCTTACGGAGGGGGCGAAACGGTTATTTTTCAGCAAGACTACCGGTACCATTTGGTATCAAATTTTAACGTCCGCCGGTTCCAATGCCCGTTGCCGGGATTATGCCCTGCGACTGGAAATCATTGGATCCCTTGCGATGAGCTTTTTCAACAATCTGAAGATCGTGTGGAAGGTTGCGCTGATCGTGGCCGTCATGGGCTGTGCGATGGTCGGCGTCGCCGCGTTCGCCATGAGCGAACTCTCCGCGACCGTTGACGGGTTTGGCGAGCTCACCGTCGCGCAATCCTCGGCGCTCAACCTCACGCGGGCCCAGCGCCGCGCCGAGACCTATCATGCCGCGCTCTATGCGGTCTTCACCGAGGCGACGGAGGCGGGCAATGCCGCTCGCCTCAAGACCGCGAACCAGAACCGCAGCGAAATCGGTCAATTCCTCGATGCGGCGGAGAAGGACGATCCCTCCCGCGCGAGCCAGATCAAGAGCATCGGTGACCAGTTGAAGGCCGCGTTCTCCAGCTGCGATCCGGTGCTCCAGGCCGGCGCGCAGGCGAGCAGCATGGAGGAGAATGCCAAGGCGGCCGAACGCGCGCACAAGGAGTGCGATCCGGTGCTGGACGCAGCCCTCGCGCGCATCGTTCAGTTCGTCACCGATACCTCGCAGTCGGTGAGCAAGCGCAAGGAGGCCATCAACCGCGACGCCAGATCGGCGACCTGGACCGTGATGGGCGTCAGCGCCGGCGGCCTGATTGTCGGCATCGCGATTGCGCTGTTCATCGGCCTCTATGCGATGTCGCGCCCGATCGCCCGACTCAAGCTCGCCATGGAAGGCCTTGCCCGCAACGATCTGAAGACCGAGGTGCCCGAGAAGGACCGCCGCGACGAGATCGGCGAGATGGCCAAGACCGTCGAAGTGTTCAAGACCAACGGACTCGAGGTCGAGCGCCTCAAGGCTGCGCAGGTCGAAGCCGAGAGGGGCGCCGCCGAGCAGCGCCGCCGCGACATGGTCAACCTGGCCGACGGATTCGAACGTGCGGTCGGCGAGATCATCGAGACGGTCGGATCCGCATCCACCGAGCTCGAAGCATCGTCCTCGACGCTGGCCACGACCGCGCAGCGCGCACAGGAGTTGACCTCGGTCGTCGTGACCGCGTCGGGTGAAGCCACCGGCAACGTGCAGTCGGTTGCGACCGCCACGGAGGAGCTGTCTTCGTCGGTCAACGAGATCAGCCGCCAGGTGCAGGAATCCGCGCGGATGGCGAGCGAGGCCGTCGGCCAGGCCCGTACCACGACCGAGCGCGTCAGCGAGCTCTCGGTTGCGGCGACGCGCATCGGCGACGTCGTCGAGCTGATCAACACCATTGCCGGCCAGACCAATCTTCTGGCGCTGAATGCCACGATCGAGGCGGCACGTGCCGGTGAGGCCGGCCGCGGCTTCGCGGTCGTTGCCTCCGAGGTGAAGACGCTGGCCGAACAGACCGCGAAGGCGACCGGCGAGATCAGCCTGCAGATTTCCGGCATCCAGACCGCGACCCAGGAATCCGTCAACGCGATCCGCGACATCTCCGCGACGATCGAGCGGCTGTCGGAAGTGTCCTCCACCATCGCTGCGGCCGTCGAGGAGCAGGGCGCCGCGACCCAGGAGATTTCGCGCAACGTGCAGCAGGCCGCGCACGGCACCCAGCAGGTCTCCTCGAACATCACCGACGTGCAGCGCGGCGCTGCCGAGACCGGCTCGGCTTCCTCGCAGGTGCTCTCGACCGCGAAGATGCTGGCGACCGACAGCAACCGGCTGAAGGACGAAGTCGGGAAATTCCTGCAGACCGTGCGCGCCGCGTAAGCTCGCGCGG
This sequence comes from Bradyrhizobium sp. 14AA, assembly GCF_054185205.1. Taxonomy (NCBI): domain Bacteria; kingdom Pseudomonadati; phylum Pseudomonadota; class Alphaproteobacteria; order Hyphomicrobiales; family Nitrobacteraceae; genus Bradyrhizobium; species Bradyrhizobium sp. 14AA. The sequence goes on from NZ_JAVAYM010000023.1 coordinate 33,658, forward strand.
CGGCTGTCGTCCGCCGCCCTGACCGCCCCTAATGCGGCAGCAGAAGACTGAGCGCGAACACGAACAGCATGGCCGTCATGACGACGGCTGTCGCCGCGCCGGCAACGATCTTGGCCTTCTCGCTGGCGGTGGTCGGGCGCATGGGACCCGGGTGAGACGGATGACGCGAGCAGGTTCGTGCGCGGACAATGTCGGACAGGTCGCTCTGCCTGTATAGTGGGCCTGCGCCGGAATCTCGGCTATCCTGTTGTCCGATGATCTCCAAACGTCCTCCCGTGCTCGCCCACGAGCGCTTCGTCGCGGACCGCGACAATTTCGCGGGCCTCGATCTCGCCGCGCGGTTCCAGCGGATCGAGCGGACGAACCTTTGGGGCGCGGCCACCTCGGTGTCCGGCCTCGGCTCGGAGGATCCCGCGACCGCCGCGATCCGGGATGCGCTTCCGCCGCTGCTGCAACGGATCGGCGCGCGCTCCCTGCTCGATGCGCCCTGCGGCGATGCCGGCTGGATCGGCCGCATGAAGCTCGATCTCGACTACATCGGCATCGACATCGTGCCGCCGCTGATCGAAGCCAATCGCCGGCGCGTGGCGGGCGGCGAGTTGTCCGGCCGGTTTCTCGTTGCCGACGTCACGCGCGATGCGCTGCCGCCTGCTGATCTGATCTTGTGCCGTGACTGCCTCGTGCATCTGAGCTTTCAGAACATCGCGCGCGCCGTGACCCGCTTCCGGATGAGCGGCGCGCGCTTCCTGCTGGTCACGACCTTTCCCGAATGGGATGCAAATCGCGATTGCGAGGATGGCGACTGGCGCGCGCTGAACATGGAGAAAGCACCGTTCGACTGGCCTGTGCCGCGCGAACTGATCAACGAGCGCTGCGAGGAGGGCGGAGGCGGCTGGCGCGACAAGAGCCTCGGGCTCTGGCGGCTGGATGAATTGCCGGCTGACGGCGCAGTGCAGGATTGACGGCGTGGCGCTCGTGCACGCGGCGCTGCGGAATTGACCGAACGAGATATCCGCAAACCGAAGATCCGGGAGCAATTCGATGATCGAGGCCAGATGCAGTTGCGGCGCGCTTGTGCTGGCGCTTCCGGGGCCAACAAGCCTCGTCGTTGCCTGTCATTGCATTGACTGTCAGCGACGAACGGGCGCGCCGTTCGGCGTCGGCGCCTTCTATCCGGCTGAGGCCGTTGCGATCTCGGGAACACCGAAGGCGTACGTTCGGACGGCGACGAGCGGCGGCAAGGTCCGCAGCTATTTTTGTCCCGATTGCGGTTCGACGGTGTACTGGCAAGCCGACAATCTGCCTGCGATGATCGGCGTTGCCGTCGGCGCAATGGCGGACCCGAACGAGCGGGCTCCCGCCAGATCGGTTTTCGAACAGTCGAAACATGCCTGGGTCGAGATTCCCGGCGCCGAGCACTTCCAGCAAAGCAGCGCGCCGAAGAAGTCGGGCTGAGGGCCGCGCGTCAGAAGCTGGTGCCGGCTGAGGGGATTGAACCCCCGACCTTCGGTTTACAAAACCGCTGCTCTACCGCTGAGCTAAGCCGGCGACGCTGGGAAGCGGGCAGGGCCGGCATGCGCCGGGGCTATCCGCCCGTGCGCGCCGCAATATCAGACTTGGTCGGAAAGTGCCAGAACCCGAAGGCGGCGTCTCGCCGGTATGAAACAGGCGGCCCGTTGGGCCGCCTGAAACCGTTCAACCCGATGGAGGGCCCTTACTGGCAGAGGTGCCGTCGGCCGTCTTCGCCCTTGATCCAGGTGCCGGGCCTGCACACGATGCCGTTGCGGGCCGCATAGGCGTCCCAGTTGCCGTTCCAGGCAGGGCCGCCGCGGTCGTAGCTCGCATAGGAATTTCCCCAGCCCTGGAACGGCGCGGCGGCGACCGTTGCTGCGGTTCCGACGGCCGCGCCAGCCACCGCGCCCGCCGTATCGAGCGGCCAGAAGCCCGATTGCCGCTCATCATTCGGATTCACTTGGTTACGGGCCATGTGGCGGCGGCGATAGGCGCGGTCGGTTGCGGCATTACCGGGACCGAGATTCTGGCAATTGGGATCCTGGAAGAGCCCCGTGCAGCGGCCCGAATTGTCGACCGCGGTTTGCGCGAAGGCCGGTGTTGCCAGCGTGGACGCAACGATTGCGGCCAAGCCAAGAAGCTTCAGGCTCGTCATGGCATTTTCTCCATGTTGTTGAGACCTGTGCTAAGTGCGACCTCCGGCAGTCGTTCCGCGGATTCTCGCGCGCAGGGTCACATCGACGTGAGCGCGCCCAGGATGTGAAGTTCGTGCCACGCAACCCTGGCCCGCTCCGGCACGTGACGTGAGTTTGCGCCCGCGTTAACGCTTCGCTAGCGCGCCTTTCGGCATTTGAGCAGCTGTCGATCCTTACGCGTTAGGCTTACCGGAAGTTGGTGAGCAGGCCTTAACCCTCTCTGTGCTGCGATCGGATAGGTTGTGTTCCGGATAACCGGGGCCTTCTCATGCGCGTTGTGGCGCTCGCTGCCTTTTTGATCGGACTGCCCGCGACGGCGTTTGCCGGCGGCGGCTTCGATATCGTCGTTCCCGGCCGTCCCGGCGTGCCGATCATCATCAACAACATCGACGCGTCCTACAGCGTGGTCGAGGGTGTCTGGGGTCTCGGCAAGAACGTCCAGGTGCAGCCGACGATCTATGGCGGACGCTACATCGCCGAGCGGCAGCCCGAGGACGTCGGCCATTATTATCCGACCATGGGCCTGCGGCCCGGCTACGGCCGCCTCGAGGTCGAGCCGCCCGCCAACCGCAAATTGCCGAAGCCCGCCGAGAGCTATCACCAGAGCTGGGGCGCATCGTCCGCGCCGCTGCCGGCGCAGATGGATCCGCCCGTCGATCCGCCGCCGGTGATCTACGCGCCCGAGATCAACGACCGTCCCCGGCGTCCTCGGCCGCGGCCGCATGTAGAAATACCCGGCAAGCCGCCGGGTTGAGAAACGTCAAAATTCAAACAAACGAAAATCAACAGGAGAGAGTAATGCGTCAGATGATTTCGGGACTGGTTGCGGCGGCTGCCGTGATGTTCGTCGGGGCTGCGCCCGCAGCGGCCTGCGGCTTCAACCCGTGCCAGCCGGTCGCGCCGGTCTATTCCGGCTGCAACACCGGCTGCGGCGGCTATGGATACGGTGCCGGCTACGGCGCCTATGAGCGTCTCGCGGAGCCGACCACGCAGTACTATTACGTCAATCAGGGCCCGACCTATACCGGCCCGGGCTCCTTCGCGCCGTATCCAACCTACCGTGAGGACGCGGTCGTTGCGCCCGCCAATTACGGCTATGGCTACGGCTATCGCGCTGCCGCTTATCCCTCGCACCGCCCGTACTACCGTCCGTATCGCTACGGCTACGGCCCGCGTTACGGCTATCTGCCGCGCACGCATTACGGCTACGGCCCGCGCTATGGCTACGCGCACCGTCACGCGCCGGCGCCGTACTATGGTGGCCACCGCGTGCTGCGCCGCTATTACTGATCTCTGATCGGCTGAGTTACGAGACGCCCGTTCGCGCAAAGCGGACGGGCGTTTTGCTTTTTCCAATTACCGCTTCATCAGCCCCAGCCGACTCGCGCCGACATAGAGCGACAGCACGGCAGCGTTGGAGACGTTGAGGCTCTTGATCTCGCCGGGCATGTCGAGCCGTGCCACGACGCTGCAGGTCTCGCGCGTCAAACGCCGCAGCCCCGTGCCTTCCGCGCCCAGCACCAGCGCGAGCGGCTCGCGCAGCACGACGTCCGAGAGGTCCTCGCTGCCTTCGCTGTCCAGCCCAACGGTCTGGAAGCCGAGCTCGTTCAACGTGGTGAGTGCGCGGGCGAGGTTTTGTACCGTCACAACAGGCACGAGCTCCAGCGCGCCGGAGGCGGCCTTGGCGAGCACGCCGGTCGCTTCCGGACTGTGGCGCGCGGTGGTGACGATCGCCTTTACCGCGAACGCGGCTGCGGAGCGCAGGATGGCGCCGACATTGTGCGGATCGGTGATCTGGTCGAGGACCAGCACCATGCCCTCTTGCGCCAGGTCCTCGATGTCGGGCGAGGGCAGGGGATCGGCCTCCGCGAGCAGGCCCTGGTGCACAGCGTCGGGCGACAGCTGCCGGTCGATGTCCTGGGGCCGGACGATCTCAGGGATGACGCGGGTCTCGATGTTCTCTTCCGTGAGGCGCCTTGCGGCGTTCTCGGTCAGCGTCAGCTTGCGGATCCGCCTCTGGGGATTGGCGAGCGCCATGGTGACGGTGTGCCAGCCATAGAGGATGACGGGGCCGTCGCCATGCGAATCGCGGTCGCGCCCGGCCGGCCGGCCGGCCGATTTTCCGGGCCTGTTGAAGGGCTTAGCCCCGCCGCGGGGCCCCCTCGGAGCGAATTTTTTGTCCTTCATGGGCTCGCTTGTGTCACGGGTCCCGGAATATGGCAATTTGGGTGGCTTCGGGGACGATTTTAGCTGTTCGCCTCGGTTGACTTTGCCCCACCGCATCGCCCATAAACGCGCCCGGTCGCGCCCCCATCCGGGCTGTCGCGGCCTTCACGTTCCATGGCCGTCTTCGGTCGCCGGCAAGGTCCGGCCCGATTGTGCTGCCGTCGAGCGGGGGAGTGTCCCGAGTGGCAAAGGGAGCTGACTGTAAATCAGCCGCCTCATGGCTTCGCAGGTTCGAGTCCTGCCTCCCCCACCAGCCTTCGCTCGCTTCGCGAGCTACGGCTGGGCAAGCCAGCCCAAATCACCGTCACGCGAAGCTAGCGAAGGCTGTCACGCCGTAGCCCGAAGGGCGCAGGCGGGCTGTTCTCATAACCGCTACCCCATCATCTCCCGCACCAGCGGCACCACCTTCCGCCCATAGAGCTCGATGCTCTTCATCAGCTTCTCGTGCGGCAGGGGGCCGGCCGAATATTTCAGCTGGAACCGTGAAATCCCGAGCGCCTTTGCGGTCTTGGCGATCTTGCGCGCCACTGTCTCCGACGAGCCGACATAGAGCGAGCCGTGCTCGGCCTCGTTCACGAACTCGTCGCGGCCCATCGGCGGCCAGCCGCGCTCCTTGCCGATGCGGTCGCGCATGGCCTTGTAATCGGGCCACAGCTCCTCGCGCGCCTGCGCGTCGGTCTCGGCGACATAGCCGGGCGAGTGCACGCCGATCGGCTGCGCCGGGCGGCCGAACTCCTTGAAGGCGCGATGATAGAGATCGACGTAAGGCGCAAAGCGCGCGGGATCGCCGCCGATGATCGCGAGCATCAAAGGCAGGTCGTAATGTGCCGCGCGCACCACCGATTGCGGGCTGCCGCCGACGCCGATCCAGGTCTTGAGCGTGCCGTTCTCGACCGGGGGATAGACGAGCTGGTCCTTCAGCGGCGGACGCAGCTTGCCTTGCCAGGTCACCGGCTGCTGCGACAGCAGTGCGGCGAACAGGTCGAGCTTCTCCTCGAACAGCTCTTCGTATTTGCGCAGGTCGAAGCCGAACAGCGGAAAGGATTCGGTGAACGAGCCGCGGCCGAGGATCACCTCGGCGCGTCCGTTCGAGAGCGCATCGAGCGTCGCAAAGCGCTGGAACACGCGGATCGGATCGTCCGAGCTCAGCACCGTCACGGCCGAGCCGAGATGGATGTGCTTTGTACGCGCGGCGATCGCGGCCAGCACGGTCTCCGGCGAGGAGATCGCGAAATCGGCGCGGTGATGCTCGCCGAGGCCGATGAAGTCGAGGCCGAACTCGTCGGCGAGCACGGCTTCCTCGACGACGTTGCGGATCACCTGCGCATGGGGAAGCATGGCGCCGGAGGCGCCCCTGGTGACGTCGCCAAAGGTGTCCAGTCCGAATTCAAGCGGTGCGGTCATCGATGAGGTCTCTGCGGGGGCAAGTGGCGCCTGCCATTAGGGGAGGGATGGTTTTGTGGTGGAGCTAGGTCGCGACCACCGATTCAACAAGGCTGCTCCGGGAAAGGCTGGGTTTCCGGTTTTTCACCGCGCCGGCTCAATCGGACCTGGCGAACATCCCGACCAGGGTCTCGCGCAGCCAGCGCTGCGCCGGCACGGTGTCGTTGCGCTGGTGCCAGAACAGGCTGACGATGCGTGACGGTGCCTTGAGCGGAAGCGGCATGGCATGCAGGAACGGCGCGTGTCTTGATTGCGAACGCAAATCGCTCGGCAGCACGGCGATCAGGTCGGACTGGCGCACGACCTCGTAGGCGGCGCTGTAATGATTGACGGTCGCGACCAGGTTGCGCGACAGCCCGCGCGAGGCGAGGAAGAGGTCGTAGGACGGCATGGTCTTGCCCGCGAGGCTCACATCGACGTGGCCTGCGTTGAGGAAAGTACGCGTGCTCAGCCGTTTCTGTGCGGCGAGCGGATGGCCGCGCCGCATGAAGCAGGCATAGTCGACGGTCCACAGCGAGCGCGAGCGAATGGCGGCCGGCTGCTGCGCTTCGTTGACATAGACGCTGAGCACGCCATCGACCCTGTTGTCCTCGAGCTGGTCGGCGATCTCCAGAATGGTGTTGGGGACGGTGTGGACGCGCGCCTTGGGCGCGACCTTGCCGAGATGGCCGAGCAGGTTCGGCATCACGAGCGAGGAGACGTAGTCCGACATCGACAGGCTGAACTCGGTCTGCGCGCGGGCGGGGTCGAACACCTGCTCGTCGAGCGCGCCACGCACGCTTTCCAGCGCTTCGCCGATCGGCCCCCACAGCACCACGGCGCGCTGGGTCGGACGGATGCCGGTGCCGGATCGCACGAACAGGGGATCGCCGAGCGCGTCGCGCAGCCGCGCGAGCGCATTGCTGACCGCGGGCTGGGTCATCGTCAGCGCGCTTGCGGCGCGCGTGACGCTGCCTTCGGTCATCAACGCCTCGAAGACTTTCAGGAGGTTGAGGTCGAGCGCGCGGAACGACACGAATATTCACCATGGTGATATATTAGATCATGATTATAAATTATGACGATAATGTCACTTTGTCTATGGTTCCCTCCCGAGCGGCGCGCCGGGCCCGTGACAATCGAGGGGGACTTTCATGTCGATGATATCGGCGCGCATCGAGCGCCTTCCGTTCGCACGCTTCCACAAGCATCTGCTGCTGATGGGCGGGCTCGGCTACACGTTCGACGCGATGGACGCGGCGGTGCTGGCCTTCATCCTGCCGGTGCTGCGCACAGCCTGGAATCTGTCGAGCGTCGAGATCGGCGTGCTCGGCAGCAGCACCTATATCGGCTTCCTGTTCGGCGCCTTGTTCGCCGGCACGCTGGGCGACCTGATCGGCCGCCGTGCCGTGATGATGTCAGCGCTGGCGCTCTATTGCGCAGCATCCATCGTGAGCGCCGTGGTGGACACATGGCCGGCCTTCTTCACCGCGCGCGTCGTCGCCGGCATGGGTACCGGCGCGGAGAGCGCGATCATCGCGCCTTATCTCGCCGAGTTCGTCGCGCGGCGTTACCGCGGCAGCTTCACCGGCGCGCTGGCCGGCTTCTTCTCCTTCGGTTTCGTTGCGGCGGCCTTGCTCGGCTACTTCATCGTGCCTTCGTATGAGAATGGCTGGCGGATCGTGCTGGTCATCACGGCGGTGCCGGTCGTCATGCTGTTGTGGTGGCGCCGGGCGTTGCCGGAATCGCCGCGCTGGCTCGAAAGCCGGGGTAGGGGCAAGGAAGCCGAAGCCTTGCTGGACCGGATCGAGGCGGGCTTTGCGCGCGAGGGCCATGTCCTGCCGCAGCCGGTTGTCGAAGCAACAGTGCCCGCGGGGGCAGGCGGAACGCTGCTCGCCAATTTCGCGGCGCTTCTGGCAGGCCGGCAGGCACGCATCACCATCATGACCTGGATCATGTGGCTGGCGATCACCTTCAGCTATTATTCGTTCTTCGTCTGGATCCCCGGCCTGCTGGTCCAGAACGGCATGAGCATCACCAAGAGCTTCGCCTATTCGATCGCGATCTATTGCGCGCAGATTCCCGGCTATTTCAGCGCCGCGTATTTCAACGAGCGCATCGGCCGGCAGGCGACGATCGCGACCTACATGGTGCTCGGCGGCGCCAGCGCGCTCGGGCTCGCCTTTGCGCACAGCGACCAGCAGATCATGGCGGCGGGAATCTTCCTGTCCCTGTTCATGAACGGCACCTATGCAGGTGTTTATGCCTACACCGCCGAGGTGTTCCCGACGCCGGTGAGAACCACGGGTGCGGGGCTCGCCTCCGCGATCGGCCGTATCGGTGCGATCGTCTCGCCGATCCTGGTCGGCTATCTCTATCCGAACTTCGGCTTCGCCGGCGTGTTCGGCATCACCACCACCGTGCTCGTGCTCGGGGCCGTCACCGTCGTGCTGATGGGCGTGCCGACCCGCGGCCGTTCGCTGGAGGAGATTGCGGCGGGTGAGGTGGCATGACGCGGACGAAACTCAAGGCTGATCCCTGGCTCTGCGCGGTCGCGGCCGCGCAGGACAGGGCGGATCAGCCGGATGCGCTGTTCGCGGCGCTGGACGAAGCCGTGAAGTCGGCAATCGGACACAAGCTGTTCACGATCCTGACCTATGACGGCGGCAGCGGCGAAGCGGCGCGGGTCTATTCCAATCTCCCCGGCCCGTACCCGACCGGCGGGCGTAAGCGGCTCGCGCCGGGACCATGGACCGAGGCCGTTCTCGACCGCGGCGAGGCCTATATCGGCCGCACCCAGGATGATTTGCGCACCGTCTTCTCCGATCACGAGCTGATCGCTTCGCTCGGCTGCGAGAGCGTACTCAACATGCCCGTGCGCTGGCGCGGCCGTACGCTGGGCTCGCTCAACCTGCTTCACGAGGCGGGCTGGTACGGCGAGGACGATATCGCCGCGTGTCTTCCCTTCGCCCAGCTCACTTTGCCGGCACTGCTTGCGCCGGCCCATCTCTGACAGGACGCCGCGATGCCCAGCCTCCTCTTCAAGAACGCCGCTCTGCTCGATCCGCTCCAGCCGGACTTGCTGGAGGGCCATCACGTGCTGGTCGAAGACAATGTGATCAAGGAGGTCTCGGATCGGCCGCTCCAGATCTCAGCCGACCGCACCATCGATCTGAACGGCAAGACGCTGATGCCCGGCCTGATCGACCTGCATGTGCATGCGGTCGCCGTCGAGCTCAACCTGGCGCAGCAGGTGCACATGCCGAATGTGCTGGTGACGCTGCGCTCGACGCTGCTGTTGCGCGGCATGCTGCGGCGTGGCTTCACGACCGTCCGCGACGCCGGCGGCGCCGGCCATGCACTGAAGCAGGCGATCGATACCGGCCTCACCGACGGTCCGCGGCTGTTCGTCTCCGGTCGCGCGCTCAGCCAGACCGGCGGGCATGGCGACATGCGGGCGCGCTCAGACTATCTGGCGAGCGACGCGCCGTGCCCCTGCTGCGTGCGCGTCGGCGCGCTGGCGCGCGTTGCCGACGGTGTCGATGGCGTGCGCAGGGCGGCGCGCGAGGAACTCCAGATGGGCGCCGATCAGATCAAGATCATGGCGTCCGGCGGCGTTGCGTCGCCGACCGACCCGGTCGGCGCGTTCGGCTACTCCGAGGACGAGATCCGGGCCATCGTCGAGGAGGCGCGTGGGCGCCAGACCTATGTGCTTGCGCACGCCTACACCGCTGCCGCCATCGAGCGCGCGGTCCGCTGCGGCGTACGCACCATCGAGCACGGCAATCTGGTCGATGCGCCGACCGCGCGCCTGATGGCCGAGAAGGGCGCCTATGTGGTGCCGACGCTCGTCACCTATGAGGCGCTGGCCAATGAGGGCGCCCAATATGGCCTGCCGCCGGAGAGCGTGGCCAAGATCGCCGATGTCCGCGACGCAGGCCTGCGCTCGCTCGCGATCTATCGCGACGCCGGCGTCAAGATGGGGTTCGGCAGCGACCTGCTCGGACCGTCGCAACGCCTGCAGAGCGACGAATTCCGCATTCGTGCCGAAATCCTCGGCCCGCAAGCCGTCATCGCCAGCGCGACGTTGATCGGCGCCGAAGTGCTCGGCATGGAGGGCAAACTCGGCCGCATCGCGCCCGAGGCACTCGCGGACCTGCTGGTCGTCGACGGCAATCCGCTGCGCGATGTCGCCTGCCTGCTCGGTCAGGGCGAGTGCATTCCGCTGGTGTTGAAGGCCGGCAAGGTCCAGTTCGATAGGTTGAATGCGTAGTTACCATCACATCCCCTGCGCGGAATGAATGGACGATCGTCGGCTCACAAGGCTGCGGTTGCCGTTTGTGCGTCCTATTTCGAGATGCGCACGACCATCTTGCCGAGCGCCCCGCGCGTCTGCATGGTCCTGAACGCTTCCCGGAAATCGCCCAGCGCGAAGACGCGACCGACCACAGGCTTTAGCTTGCCCGCGGCCAGCCAACTTGTCAGCTCCGACATCAGGCGCTTCTGCACCTCGGGCTCGCGCGTTGGAAGCTGCGCGAGGTCGACGCCCAGCAGAGCGCCACCCTTCAGCAGTGGCAGGTTGAATGGCAATGCCGGGATCGCGCCGGCGGCAAACCCGACCACGAGATGACGGCCGCGCCAGGCGATGGAGCGAAAGGCCTGCACTGAGATTTCGCCGCCGACGGGGTTGAAGATCACGTCGGCGCCGTGTCCTCCGGTCAATTCCTTCAGCGTGTCGCGCCAGTCGGCCTGTGTGTAGTCGATCACCGCGTCGGCGCCATGTTGTTGCGCGAACTCGCGCTTGTCTGGCGTTGATGCCGCTGCGATCACGCGGGCGCCGAGCAGCTTGCCGATCTGGACAGCCGCGATTCCAGTGCCGCCAGCTGCGCCCAGCACCAAAAGTTGTTCGCCTGCGCAGAGCGAGGCGCGCGCACTGAGCGCATAGAGCGCGGTCAGATAGTTGGCACGAAACGAGGCCGCGACCTCGGCAGCGACGCCGTCCGGCAGGGGATGGAGCGCTGCGGGCGTGACGACGATCTCTTCGGCCAGCGCGCCCGACCGCGTCATGCCCATCACGCGCATGCCGGGCCGATAGCCTCCCGGCTCGCCCGGAGCTTCGGCCACAACTCCCGCGAACTCCGTTCCGGGAACGAAGGGTAGGGGATCCTTGGTTTGATACAGGCCTTGAATCTTCAAGCCGTCGACAAAGCCTATCCCGGCAGCCTCAACCCGGATGCGCAGCTGTCCGGGCTCCATGCGCGGAGACGGAACGTCCTTCAGTTCGATCTGATCGATGGGCGCGTATTGCTCGACGACGACGGCTTTCATGTCGGACCTCTGTGGTTCCAGTTATCCTGACAGGTCTCGACACCGGCCTCTTGCGTCTACCGCCACATCCCCCGCATCTTTGCCCCGATGTCGATCTTCGGGCCTTGCGCTGCGGTACGCGCCGCGCCCGCGGCGGCCTTCGGCCAGGCGGTGCGCTCGAACAGATAGACGAGGGATTCCGGGATGAAGCGGGTGCGCGAGGCGTAGACGTGGCGGTCGCCCTTGGCAGCCTGGCCGTGGACGAAGAAGCGCTGGGGAACGACGAGGTGCAGATCGTCCTTGGCGCGCGTCATCGCGACATAGAGCAGGCGGCGCTCCTCTTCGAGCTCGGCGCTGGTGCCGGCGCCGAGGTCGGAGGGCATGCAGCCGTCGACGACGTTGAGCACGAACACCGACTTCCACTCCTGGCCCTTGGCGGAATGGATGGTGGAGAGGATCAGATAGTCCTCGTCGCGGAGCGGCGGCCCGGATTTGTCGCTGGTCGCATCCGGCGGATCGAGCGTGAGCTCGGTCAAAAATTTTTCGCGCGAGGCATAGCCGCTGGCGATCTGCTCGAGCTGCATCAGGTCGGCGCGGCGCGTCTCGGAATCCTCGTGGATGCGATCGAGATGCGGCTCGTACCAGAGCCGCACGCGTTCGAGATCGGCCGGCCATTCCGAGTAGCGCAGATTTTCAACGGTGCGGACGAAGCCGGTCCAGTCCGCGCCGGTGCGCGCGGGTACCGGCAGCTGGCCAAGCGCATGCAGCGGGTCGGTGCTCTCGGCCATCTGGTCGAGCACGCGCTGCGCGGTCGCGGGGCCGATGCCGGGCAACAGATGCAGGATGCGGAAACCGGCGACGCGATCGCGCGGATTTTCGGCGAAGCGCAGCAGCGCCAGCACGTCCTTGACATGCGCGGCATCGAGGAATTTCAGCCCGCCGAACTTGACGAAAGGAACGTTGCGGCGGGTGAGCTCGATCTCCAGCGGGCCCGAATGCGAGGACGTCCGGAACAGCACCGCCTGGTGCTTGAGCAGCGCGCCTTGCTCGCGGTTGGCCAGCACCTCCTCGACGATATAGCGGGCCTGGTCGGCCTCGTCGTGCACGGTGACGAGCTGCGGCTTTTGCGACGAGGTCCGGTCGGTCCAGAGGTTTTTTGTGAAGCGTTCGCGCGCAAGCCCGATGACGCCGTTGGCCGCCGCCAGCACGGACTGCGTCGAGCGGTAGTTGCGGTCGAGCGTGATCATCTCGGCGCGAGGCGAGAAGCTCTGCGGGAAGTCCAGGATGTTGCGCACGGTGGCGGCGCGGAACGAGTAGATCGACTGCGCGTCGTCGCCGACGACGGTGAGGCCGCGGCCATCGGGCTTGAGCGCCAGCAGGATCGAGGATTGCAGGCGGTTGGTGTCCTGATATTCGTCGACCAGAACGTGATCGAAGCGGCCGCCGATCTCTTCGGCGATCAGCGCATCGCTCATCATCTGCGACCAGTAGAGTAGGAGGTCGTCATAATCGAGCACGTGCTGGGTCTGCTTGGCCTCGACATAGGCGGCGAACAGGCTCTTCAGCTCGGCTGCCCAACCTGCGCACCAGGGATAATGCACCCCCAGCACCTTCTCGATCTCCGTCTCCGCGTTGACGCAGCGCGAGTAGATCGACAGGCAGGTGCCCTTGGCAGGAAAGCGGCTCTCGGTCTTCGACAGGCCGCGCTCGTGCCGGACCAGATTCATCAGGTCGGCTGAGTCTTCGCGATCGTGGATGGTGAAGGCGGGATCGACGCCGATCCGCTCGGCATATTCGCGCAGGAGCCGCGCGCCGATGCCGTGGAAGGTGCCGGCCCAGGTGAGCGCATCGCGCATGATCGCGGCGTTGTTCTCGCCCAGCACCTTGCGGGCGATGCGCTCGACGCGGCCGGCCATTTCGGCTGCGGCACGGCGGGAGAACGTCATCAACAGGATGCGGCGCGGATCGGCGCCCGCGACGATCAGATGCGCGACGCGGTGGGCGAGCGTGTTGGTCTTGCCGGAGCCGGCGCCGGCGATGACGAGCAGGGGGGCGCCCACGGTCGCGCCATCAGCCACGCCATGCTCGACGGCGCGGCGCTGCTCCGCATTGAGCGTGTCCAGATATGTCGCCACGAATCGCCCCGGTGAAAGGGCGAGCGTCGGCGATCCCGCTGCGAATCGCAATGCGGCTGGACGGAACCGAGATTAGGATTTAGGGGGAATATGGCCCGAAGTTCCAGCAGCGCATGCCCGACATGACCGAGCTCAAGCCCGACCAGTTCGAGATGCGGCGGCTGGAATCGCTCAGCAACACCATTTTCGGTGTCGCCATGACACTTCTGGCCTACGACCTGCCCAAGGCCGCGGTGTTCACCAGCGCCCCCGGCTGGAGCGACCTTGCCCAGGTCTATTCCGGCAAGCTCGCCGGCCTTGCGCTCAGCTTCATCATCGCCGGCGTGTTCTGGATCAGCCATCACCGGCGGCTGGCGCGCCAGCCCGTCGGCAGCCGCGGCGTGGTGATCCTCAACCTGTTCTTCCTGCTCTCGATCGTGCTGCTGCCGGTGACCAACGGCCTCTATACCAATTACGGCATGAGCAGCGCAGTCGCTGTGCTCTACGGCCTGCATCTCACCGCGATCGCCGGCCTCAATGCCTGGCTGTGGTGGACGATCCTGGGCGGCTGGCGCCAGGAGATCATGGCCTCGCTGTTTCCGCTTCTGGTGTTCATCCCGGGCACGATCGTTGCGGCGTTCGCGCCGCACGTCGCGCCCTTCCTGTGGTTCATCGCCTTCGGCGGCCTCATGATCCAGCGCTTCTATGTCGCGCGGACCGGGCCGGATGCGTAAGGCGGCGGCTCATCCGGGTGTCGCGCCGAACCCATCGGCCGGCACGTAAAGCTTGACCGGGCGGATTTCGTAGACCGCGGTCGGATTGACCTCACGCAACTTCCGCGCCGCCGCAATCGCCTCTTCATCCGTGTCGTACTCCACGAGATGGAAGCCCAGGAGCTGTTCCTTGGTCTCCGCAAACGGGCCGTCCAGCACCATGCCCGCGCCGGGGCCACGCAGGGTGCGGGCCTTTCGGGTCTCATCCAGACGGGCGGCCGGCCCGAACCGTCCGCTTGCCCTCAGGGGCGCCTGAACCTCGATGACTTTGGCCACGACCGCCGCGTCCTGCTCCGGTGTCCAGGACAAAAGCTCGTCTTCCACGTGATAGGCCAGGATGGCGTACAGCATCGTCACCTCGTTGGTTTTTTCTGCGCAAGCCCGAAGGACGTATCACCGTGCGCGCCGCCGACAATCCCCGATGCACAAATTATTGCGCGGCCGGCAACGACGAAACCGTCCTGAAACCCGATTGCCGCCTTGCGGCGTGAACGCGGCCCGGAACCGCTGCGACTGATGTCCACAAAGAAAAATTGCGATGCTGGAGGCGGCAATGCCGGGTCATACCATCAAGATCATCTGCGACGCGCGTCGGGCGGGACAGTCGGAGCCTGCCGATCTGCACGACCAGAGCAGCCACCACCGCTATTACGGCAGCTCGGCCGAGAATGGCGGCGAGCGGATCGCGGAAAGCCGGCGTGGCAAGCGCCCGCGCGTCCTCGGCGTCTGCGGCTTCTGAAGCCTTCGACGAAACTGTCCTCCGATATGGATGTCCTGCAAATATCGATCGCGGCGATGCCGTTCCTGCTCGCACTGATGAGCCGGTCGGGGAAGGCGATCGCACCGTGCCTGCTGACGAGCATCTTCACGGTGCTGCTCGGCGGGGAGCCTCACCGCGCGGTCATGGCCAGGTGCGTCGGCGTGCTGATCGCCGCCGTGGCCTTGCGCGAGCGGTTTCGCACAGGCTGATCCGGCACTGTTACGGCGCGCTCAGGACCTGCTTGACGATGGTCTCGCGCAGCGTCGCCAACTCGCCGCTGGTCTCCATCTGTGCGATCACCTGGCCGACCTTGGGCACCAGATCGCGATGACGTTCGTGCAGATAATGGTAGATGTGGATGCGCTCGAGCGGCGGCGAGAGCGGGTAGATCCTGGCCTGGAGATTGAGCTTCCTCACCGCGACGAGCCCGCTGAAGAGATCGGTCACCATCACGTCGAAACGGTCGGCGTCGAGCATCTTCACCATGCTCTCGAGACTCGTGGTTGCCGTGACGCGGGCCATGCCGCGCGTGCCGGCCTCCGATGAGCCGACGCCGCGGACGATGCCGATGCTGTAGTCCCTGATCGAATCCCAGCCGGCGACGTCGAAACGAAGTTTCGTCGCGAACACCGCCGGCTCGATGTAGTTGATCGCCGGCGTGACCTGGACCAGCGTCGGGTAGTCGCGCGAGAGCGTACCGATCCGCTGGATCTCGCCGTCGACCTCGCCGGCGCTCGACAATGCCAGCGCGCGCTTGCCGGGGACATCCTCGAATTCCAGCTTGATGTTCAGCCTGGCGTAGACGACGCGCAGCATCTCGCCGCCGACATATTGATCGGGGATGTCGGCGATGCGCGCCAGCCGGATCAGTTCCTGCGCCTGCGAGGGTCCGCTTGCGAGCAGTGACAGGCAGGCGACGATGATCCGCCACATGACGCGTCTCCCTGGTTGTCCATTGCTACCGCTGGAATTCGGATGCCCGCGCGGTCTACCGGAGATGGCGCCTGCGCGGGGGCCATGGAGGTCACCGCTCGCCCGCCATGCGGGCGACTCCGGACTTTCACCGATGTCAATCTAGCACGTGAGGTGATAGCTTGCGCGAGAATCCTGCTGCTGGGCGCAAGATATGACCCTGCCGGCCTCGAGCCGCCCAGTGGTTGACAGGAAATGGGCCGACAGGATTGCCGCGCACGTCGCTTTCAGGCCACGTCGCGTGAAGGGAAAGTCTCAAACGTCGAATTGCTCGAGGCTGCGACCAGGCCGGCCGGAGCAGGTGCCGCCATTCCGGGGATGTGGTGCATGGCCAAGGCAGGTGACGAGGAATCCAATCGCGGCCGCGCCGCTGCGCCGGCGGCTGCGAACCAGGATTTGAGCGGCACCGTGCTCGCGCCGGCAGTGTTCGCGGCGCTGCTGGCGCGAATCTTCAACTGGTCCCGCAGCGGGGTCGGTCCGCGCCTGCTCGCCGCGGTGCTGGTGTTCTCTTCGGTCGTGACGCTGATGTTGACCGCGCTCCAGCTCTATCTGGACTACAATCGCGAGGTCGGACTCATCGAGACGCGGCTCGACGAGATCGGCCGCAGCACCACCGGCAGCCTCGGCGAGAGCCTGTGGAATCTCGACCAGAACCAGCTCAAGCTCCAGCTCGACGGTATCCTGCGCCTGCCCGACATCCGCGCCGCGGAGGTTCGCGAGATCGCCGATCGCTCCAATCCCATCCGTGTTGCGCTCGGCGAGCGAAGCACCCGCTCGGTCGTGACGCGCGACTACCCCTTGAATTACACTGTGCAGGGGGGCGCCCGCGAGATCGGCGCGCTCCATGTCGAGGCGACGCTGAGTGACGTCTATCGGCAATTGCTGAACCGGGCCCTCATCATTCTGGCGAGCCAGGCGGCGAAGACGTTCCTCGTCTCTCTGTTCATCATCTACATGGTCCATCTGCTGGTGACGCGGCATCTCGTCGCCATCGCCGAGTTCGTCAGCAAGTACAGCCTGGCGCGGCCGCCGCCGCCTTTGCATCTGGAGCGCCGGCCGCCCTACGATGCCGACGAGCTGGACAAGGTGATCGACGCCTTCAACACCATGTGCGCGAACCTCGAGCGTGCCTATGGCGAGCTGCGCGAGGCCAATGCGAATCTCGAGCGCGACCTGAATATCCGCCGGCGCGCCGAAGAGGATGCGCGCGCCAGCGAGCAGCGTTTCCGCGACTATGCCGAGACCGCGTCGGACTGGTTCTGGGAGACCGGACCGGATCACCAGTTCACCTACATCTCCGACCGGGCCGGCGCCTTCGGCATGGACCACAAGGCGCTGATCGGCAAGCGTCGCACCGATGCCGCCTTTGACCGCGACGCCGAGCCGGAAAAATGGCGCGCCCATATGGCGACGCTGAATCGCCACGAGCCGTTCCGGAAGTTCGAATATCGCGGCCGCGACGCCTCCGGACGCATGCATCATTTCAGGGTCAACGGCCAGCCGGTCTTCGCCGACGACGGACGCTTCATGGGCTATCGCGGATCGGCGACCGATCTCACCCAGCAGCACGAGACCGAGGAGCGGCTGCGTCAATCCCAGAAGATGGACGCGATCGGCCAGCTCACCGGCGGCGTCGCGCACGATTTCAACAACGTGCTGACCGTCATCACCGGCACCATCGAGATCGTCCAGGAGGGGCTTGCGGACAAGCCCCAGTTCGCCGCGATCGCGCAGCTGATCGACGATGCGGCGGCGCGCGGCGCGGAGATCACCTCGCAGCTCCTGACCTTTGCGCGCCGCCAGCCGCTGGAGCCGCGCGAGATCGACGTCAACGCGCTCGTGGTCGAGACGGCGAAGCTGCTCAAGCCGATCCTCGGCGAGCATATCGAGATCGTGACCCGGCTCGCGGACGACGCCTGGTCCGCGATGGCGGATCCGTCACAGCTCTCTTCCGCGATCGTCAATCTCGCCGTCAACGCCCGTGACGCGATGCCGGGCGGGGGCAGGCTCACGCTCGAGACCGCGAACCGCGAGCTCGACGGCACGGAAGGAGCCGGCGAGGGCGATGTCATGCGCGGCGCATTCGTGATGGTTGCGGTGGCGGACACCGGCCACGGCATTCCGGCCGACATCCGTGAGCGCGTGTTCGAGCCGTTCTTCACCACCAAGGGCGTTGGCCGCGGCACCGGGCTCGGGCTCAGCATGGTCTACGGCTTCGCCCGCCAGACCGGCGGCACCGTCGCCATCGAGAGCGAGGAGGGCCGCGGCACGGTGATGCGGCTGTTCCTGCCGAAATCGAAGGGCGAGGCGCCGGCCAGGACGGCGCCGGTTCAGGCGCTCGCGGCGGCACGCGGGCACGAGACGATACTCGTGGTCGAGGACGATCCGCTGGTGCAGGGCTACGTCATTGCGCAACTCGGCACCCTCGGCTATCGCACGCTCGCCGCCGGCGACGGTGCAGCCGCCCTCGCGTTGGTCGACCAGGGCGCCAAATTCGATCTGCTGTTCACGGACATCATCATGCCCGGCGGCATGAACGGGCGGGAATTGGCCGAGGCCGTCCGGCAGCGCCGGCCAGGGGTGAGGGTGCTCTACACGTCGGGCTACACCGACAACACCCTCGTCCACGAAGGACATCTCGATCCCGGCGTGGCGCTGCTCAGCAAGCCGTACCGGAAGTCGGAGCTGTCGCAGAAGCTTCGCGAGGTGCTTGCGGGCGAGCCGCCCGTCTGAGCTGCGCCGGGCTGCGAAAAAGGCGCGGCGGGGAAGCCCCGTCGCGCCCGATTTCTTGCTCGCTGGTCCAGGGCTGAGAGCGCCCCGATGCCAGGCCTTTCGTCAAAGCCTAGCGGGCGATCCCAGCGAGGTGACAGCGCTTGGGATAAGACACTGGATCACCTCCTTTCGTTGGTTTCGGGACCTCCAATATAGGGCGAAACCCCGCGGCCGTTAAGGGGGCGGGCCAGGAGGCCGGGAACAGGCCCGATCGCGAGGCCGGAAAGACCGGCCTGGGGCAGTTGAGACCGCCGCCCGGCCGTGTTAGGTGATCGCCCAACGCGGGTGTAGCTCAATGGTAGAGCAGCAGCCTTCCAAGCTGAATACGAGGGTTCGATTCCCTTCACCCGCTCCAAATCTCCATCGCGCCCTGTACGAGTTGACCGCAGCGGCCGTTCTGTCAAAGAAGGCCGTCAAATCGACTGTCGGCACGACCGCGCTGACCGCCCGCGTCGTATGATCATCGGGAGCTAAGGGCACATATGGCTGAGCGGATCGCTCTCATCACCGGCGTGACCGGGCAGGACGGCGCCTATCTCGCCGAACATCTGCTGTCGCTCGGCTATGTCGTGCACGGCATCAAGCGGCGTTCGTCCTCGTTCAACACCGCGCGGGTCGATCATCTCTACCAGGACCCGCATGTCGGCAACGTGCCGTTCCTGATGCACTATGGCGACATGACGGATTCGACCAATCTGATCCGCCTGGTGCAGCAGATCCGGCCGACCGAGATCTACAATCTCGCCGCCCAGAGCCACGTCGCGGTCAGCTTCGAGAGCCCGGAATACACCGCCAATGCCGACGGGATCGGCGTGCTGCGCCTCTTGGAGGCGATCCGCATCCTCGGCATGGAGAAGGAGACGCGGTTCTACCAGGCCTCGACCTCCGAGCTCTATGGCCTCGTGCAGGAGATCCCGCAGAAGGAGACCACGCCGTTCTATCCGCGCTCGCCTTACGGCGTCGCCAAGCTCTACGGCTACTGGATCACGGTGAACTACCGCGAAGCCTACGGCATGTTCGCCAGCAACGGCATCCTGTTCAACCACGAGAGCCCGATCCGCGGCGAGACCTTCGTCACCCGCAAGATCACCCGCGGCGTCGCCCGCATCGAGGTCGGGCTCGAAGACACGCTCTATCTCGGCAACCTCTCGGCCCAGCGCGACTGGGGCCATGCGCGCGACTATGTCGAGGGCATGCACCTGATCCTCCAGGCCGACAAGCCCGACGACTTCGTGCTCGCCACCGGCGAGACGCGCTCGGTGCGCGAGATGGTCGAGCTGTCGTTCGCGCAGGTCGGCCGCCGCATCGAATGGCGCGGCAAGGGCGTCGAGGAGACCGGCGTCGATGCCAAAAGCGGCAAGACCGTGGTGAAGATCGATCCGACCTATTTCCGCCCGACCGAGGTCGATCTCCTCGTCGGCGACGCCAGCAAGGCGCGCCAGGTGCTGGGCTGGAGGCCGAAGCGGACCTTTGCCGAACT
The DNA here is from genome assembly GCF_054185205.1 of Bradyrhizobium sp. 14AA. Lineage (NCBI taxonomy): Bacteria > Pseudomonadati > Pseudomonadota > Alphaproteobacteria > Hyphomicrobiales > Nitrobacteraceae > Bradyrhizobium > Bradyrhizobium sp. 14AA. Next base: position 53,691 of record NZ_JAVAYM010000023.1, read on the forward strand.
CGTCGCCGAGATGATGGCGAGCGATCTGGCGGACGCAAAACGGGATGCGGGCAGTGGCAAGCGTACCGTTTGAGCTGAAGGGCAAGACCGTCTACGTCGCCGGCCATCGCGGCATGGTCGGCAGTGCGCTGGTGCGCCGGCTGGCACGGGAAGATGTCAAGCTCATCACCATGGACCGGCGCGAGCTCGATCTCTGCAACCAGGCCGCCGTGTTCGACTGGTTCGCCACGGCGCGGCCGCAAGTCGTGTTCCTCGCCGCGGCAAAGGTCGGCGGCATCGTCGCCAACGACACGCTGCGTGCCGAGTTCATCTACGACAACATCGCGATCGCGGCCAATGTGATCCAGGCCGCGCACCAGAGCGGCGTCGAGAAGCTGATGTTCCTGGGCTCGTCCTGCATCTACCCGAAACTGGCGCCACAGCCGCTGCGCGAGGACTCCGTGCTCACGGGCCCGCTGGAGCCGACCAACGAGCCCTATGCGATCGCCAAGATCGCCGGCATCAAGATGGCGGAAGCCTATCGCAGCCAGTACGGATGCGACTTCATCAGCGTGATGCCGACCAATCTCTACGGCCCCGGCGACAATTATCACCCCGAAATGAGCCACGTGGTCGCTGCCCTGATCCGTCGCTTCCACGAGGCCAAGGTCGCCAATGCGGGGAGCGTCGTGGTCTGGGGCACCGGCACGCCGCGGCGCGAGTTCCTCTATGTCGACGACATGGCGGATGCCTGCGTGTACCTGATGAAAATCTATTCGGATGCGAATCTGATCAATGTCGGCGCCGGCGAGGACATCACGATTGCCGAGTTCGCGCGTGTCGTGGGCGATATCGTCGGCTACAGCGGCGAGATCAGCTTCGACACCTCGCGGCCCGACGGCACGCCGCGCAAGCTGCTCGACAGCAGCCGCCTCGCAAGGCTCGGCTGGCGCGCAACGACCTCGCTTCACGATGGCTTGAGGCGCGCTTACGACGCTTATCTGGCCGGTCTGCCCAAGGCTGCGCAGTAGAGCTGCTGCGGGCGAGACTGCAAGTCGAGCTCACACGATCAGTCGGCCCTGGCGCTCGGCGATGCCGATCTCGGCCTCCGTTCCTGCGTTGAAATCGAGCCGATCGGCCTCGATGCCGTCGCTGAAGATGACACCGTTCTCCGGCATCAGCGACCGCACGCGGAGCGCGTCGGACGAGGCCAGGCGGCCGCAGACGATGCTGGTCTGCGAATGGCGGCTAGGGAAGGGTTCGCGCACCGCGTAGCGCAACTCGCGCGCATCCCAGGCAAGCGCACTGTAGGCCTCGGGCTCGGCCGGATGGCCGAATTCGCCTGCGATCGCGACCGAGCCGGTGACAATGCTCTTGAACCAGGCGGTCGAGCCCAGCCCCGTCGACACGATGAGGCCGCTCGATGACTGTCTTTCCGTCGTGCCGCCGGTGGCGATCTCGTACATCGCGGACACATGCGTGCGCGCGCCGATGAAGAGGTCGTTGACGGCATGCAGCACCTGGCCGTCGGCGAGCCGGGCGCGGGCCATTGTCACGGCCTGGCTCGCGCGCTTCTCTGCCGCGACGTCGGGCAGGAGCTTCGCAAGATCGCGCGGCGCGAAGGGGAGGAGGATGCCGTCATGTCGTCCGGGGTCCGGGTTGAGCCCGATCAGCGGATGGCCGTCGAGATACTTCATGGTGTTGGCGACGACGCCGTCCTGGCCGAGCGCGACCACGATGTCGGACGGCGCGAAAATGAAATTCGGCAGGAAGCTGCGTTCGATCGCCTGATAGCGGCCCCATTGCTCGAGCACCTGCAAGGTCAGGCGCCGCTGCGCGTGGTAGGTCTCGTGCTCGCGCTCATAGTCGGAGAAGTCGGCGCCGAGGTGCTCGACGTAGAACCGTGCCTGCGCCGCGGTCAGGTAGCGCGCGACCAGGTCCTCGAGCCTGGTCTTGCGCGTCACCAGCACGATCTTGCGGTCATTGGCGGCGGGCATTGCCGGCCTCCGGCGCCTTGGGGCGCTCCATCAACTGGCTGAGCAGATCGGGCGAGACGTTGAGCTGGCCGATCTTTTCGGCCTTCTCCGCGATGCCGGTGAAGGCCTGCGCGATCAGCTGGCCCGGCTGCATGCCGGCCGAAGCGAGCGCCTGGATCACGCGGGTGTCGACGCCTTCGAAGATCTTCATCAACGCGCCGACGCGATAGGCCTCGGCATCCGCCAGCGTCCGCGTGTTCTCGGCGTTGAGGCCGACGAAGTCCTTCCGCTTGGCTTCCAGTCCGATGTCCGCGACCATGCCGGCCTGCCGCAGCTCGTGGCGCTTGGCGGCCACGCTCGCCTCGGCGTCCATCTGCGTCTCGCGGATCGAGCGCTTCTTCTGCTCGACGGCAATCTCGGTGTCGAGCTCGCTCTCGCGAATGGAACGCTCCTGCTCGACCGCGAAATTGCGCCGGGCGAAGATCGCCTCGTCGGCATTCTTCAGGATCGCCTCGCGCGCTTCCGCCTCGAGCGCCTTCGCGGTATCAGGCGTCGGCTTGATGCCGCGGATGGACACGCCGAGGATTTCGAGGCCGAGAGCCGCGACATCGGCGCGCGCCTGCAAGCCGGTCGCGATCACCTCGGCGATGCGGTCGGAGGCCTGCAGCGCCTCCTTCAGCGTCAGCATCTTCACGGTCTGCTGCGTCAGCACCTCGACGGCGGCGAGGATGCGCTGCGGCAGCTTCTCCGGATCGTCGGTTTCGTAGTTCTTGCCGTCGGATTTCAGCGTGAAGTCGAGCATCGCGGATGCCTTCTTCGGCTCGTTGATGCGATAGGTGACGTGGCCCTGCACGGTGAGCGTCTGAAAGTCGCGCGCGATCTGCTCGAAGATGAAGGGGGCGTCGCGGCTGCCGATGGGAACGGCGACCAGGGTGGTGACCGGGGCATAATAGAGCGCGGACAAGCCCGCGCCCTCCGCGATGACCGCGCCGGCGCGGTACTTCATCAGATAGGTGGTGGGCTGGGCCTTGATGAATTTAATCCCGAACATGGCCGTCTCCAGTAAGTTGGTCAGAGCAACTAAGTAAGTTGCACTGTACAACTAAGAGGGCTAGTGTCAAGGCCCGAACGGGGAGGCGGTCATGGCGGCCAGACGTGAGACCAAAGGCGTTGAAGGATCAGGACAATTGGACTTCTCCCGGCCGCTCACGACGGTCGACGTGGTCATCTTCGCGATCCGTGACGATGGCCTCCACGTCCTGCTGGTGCAGCGGCCGGCGGTCGACGGCGAGCCGTTTCCGCGGAGCTGGGCGTTGCCGGGCGGTTTCGTGGACATCGCCCGCGACCGGAATCTCCAGGCCTGCGCCGCGCGCAAGCTGAAGGAGAAGACCGGCGTCACGACCCCTTATCTGGAGCAGCTTGGAAGCTGGGGCAGCGCCTCGCGCGATCCGCGGGGCTGGTCGGCGACCCACGCCTATTTCGCATTGATGCCGGAAGCAGCGGTCGCAAAACTGCCTGCCTCGGACGTTCAGTGGTTTCCCGTCGCCGGCGAGGCGGTCGAACCGAAGCTTGCTTTCGATCACGGCGAGATCCTGGGCACAGCGATCCGGCGCCTGCGCAACAAGGTCGAATACACCTCGCTGCCCGCGTTTCTGATGCCGCCGGAATTCACGTTGCCCGACCTGCAACGCGTCTACGAGATCGTGCTCGACCGTCCGTTGGAGAAGAGTGCGTTCCGCACCCGCATCCTGTCGGCCGACATGATCGAGCCGGCCGCCGGCATGCGGCGCGGCCCCAATCGACCGGCGCAGCTCTACCGTCTGAAGACGGGCGGGGATCCCGTGTATTTCGTGCGCACGTTCAATCCACCGGAGTGAGCGCGGTCACTCGGCCCGAGCCGGTTGCATCATGCCAATGTTCTAGGAACCATCACTCCGGGCACGAGTTGGCGCGTCGGGCAGGGCGAAAGTCACACGAGGCCGACAGTGCAGCAAGACGTGCGCGTGCGTACCACCGCAGAGATCGCGGGTCATCAGATGCTCGTGCCGATTCCGATCGCGTGCGCCATCGGCGCGTTCCGGGTTGCCGATGACAGCGGCAACAGGGTGTGGCGGGTGAGCGCGGCGCATCCGCAACTCACGCAGCGATAGGAGTTCGACAATGGGCCTTGCTCAATATGCGATCGTGCCGGTGCAGGACGAATGGGGCGTGCTGCATGACGGCGACGTCAAGAGCAGATACGCCACCAAGGAAGCCGCCTTCGAGTCGGCGGTCGCCGCAGCATCCCTGGCTCTTCGTGAGGGACACGAAGTCCATGTCAGCGTGCCCGGTCGCGTAGCGGGTGAGAATGCGCTCGGAAGCTAGCAGCCTCACGCCACCTGTCAGAGGACGACATCCCGGTTGACGTTCTTGTACAGGAGATAGACCGACTGGCTCGAGCCGGTGGGATAGAATTGCTGCGGGCAGAACGATCCCATCCAGATGAAGTCATCAACCCAGATTTCATGCCAGCTATCGCCAAGATAGTACAAACCTTGGCCCTCCAGCATGAGCAATCCGTGCTCCATGATGTGAGTCTCGACGGCTGGAAAACAGACGCCGGGTTGGAAGAACATCAGGTTCATCTCAAAATCGAATCGCAGATCGCCCATCGGCAGCAGGTGCTTGAAGCCGCGCCCCTGTAGTCCGGTATGGTTCGTCATCGGCATCGATTGCTGTTGACCGATGATGGCCGTCGGTGCCGCGATGCCCTCGGCCCTTTCATAACGCTTCTTGACCACGATCACGCGGGCGGGCGCAGTGGAATGGCAGTGCATCGTGAATGACGTTCCCGGCGGAACATAGGCAAAGCCACCTTCCGTCAGCGAGGTCGGGGCGTCGGCCCCAAGGCTGATGTCGACGGCTCCCGTCACGACGTAGAAGAAATGCTGAAGATCCACGCAGATGGCCTGGGCCGTGCCACCCGAGGGTTCGATTTCCAACATGAACTGGGCGAACTCGGCTCCGAGCGTCGGCGCCGCCAGGAAACGCACCGTCGTTGACGACCACGCCGGCAACCGGCTCTTCAATACACCTTCAGGCGGGATGAACGCGAAATTGCGGCCGACGACTGCGCGGCTGTGGCCGATCGCGCCAGGACGGACGACGCCGGGTTGGGCAGGCAGATCGGTGGGATGCATCTGAAATTCCCTGGTCAACTCGCGACAGTGTGCGGCCGCGAAGCGTCGGCGGAGGACTGGAGCGTTGCGACGCGAGTGAATGTGGCGCTGTTCATGCCGGCTTCTTCAATTTGATAAATGACAGCGTGGTGTATCGCAACGGCGGTCGGTCAGTGCCCCCGGCGCAAATAACATCATGTTAGGTTTATCGGATAACTGGGTAATTGTGTTACGAGGGTGATAGCCTACTGTCACAACCCAACCAGACCCCGATCGGCAGTGACCACGCTCGCGAAGCTCCGCACGGCGCCTGGGGAGTGCTGCCCAATTGAGTGAAGCCCGCCAACGGGACATCAACAAAACCAGTGGAGGAACTTTTCTGATGGCTACCACGCGCGCGATCCACGACATGAGTCAGTCCAGGAAGGCTGCTGCGAGCGGCTGGATCGGGTCGGCTCTCGAATATTATGACTTCTTCATCTATGCGACCGCCGCGTCGCTGATCTTTCCGCAGATCTTCTTCCCGTCGGAGAATCCCACCGTCGCCATCGTCGCATCGCTCGCGACCTATGGCGTCGGCTATGTGGCCCGGCCGATCGGTGCCTTCGTTCTCGGACATTGGGGCGACACCCATGGCCGCAAGACCGTTCTCATCGTCTGCATGTTCCTGATGGGCATCTCGACCATGGCGGTGGGCATCCTGCCGACCTATCAGCAGGTCGGCATCCTGGCTCCGATCCTGCTCGTCATCCTTCGCCTCGTGCAGGGATTTGCCGTTGCCGGAGAAATCTCGGGCGCGAGTTCGATGATCCTGGAGCATGCGCCGTTCGGCCGGCGCGGCTTCTATGCAAGCTTCGCGCTTCAGGGCGTGCAGGCCGGACAAATTCTCGCCGCAGCTATCTTCCTGCCGCTGGCGGCCTATATGCCGACCGACGCCTTCAACAGCTGGGGCTGGCGGATTCCGTTCCTGCTCAGCTTCTTCGTCATCGTCGCGGGCTACATCATTCGCCGCGAAGTCGACGAGACCCCTGCCTTTGCGCAAGAGGGCGAGCGGGGAGAAACACCGCGGTCGCCCATCATTCAGGCCATCAAGCTGAGCTGGCGCGACATGCTCAGGGTCATCTGCATGGCTTTGATGAACGTCATCCCGGTCGTTGCGACCATCTTCGGCGCGGCCTACGCGGTCCAGCCAGCCTATGGCATCGGCTTTGCCAAGGACGTCTATCTGTGGATCCCGGTGCTTGGAAACATGCTGGCCATAATCGTCATTCCCCTCGTCGGGAACCTCTCCGACAAGGTTGGCCGCAAGCCTCCGGTCATCGTGGGCGCGCTTCTCTCCGGCTTGCTGGCCTTCGGCTATCTCTACGCCATCAGCATCAGGAACGTGCCGCTGGCGATCCTCGTGTCGCTCCTGATGTGGGGCGTCGTCTATCAGGGCTATAACGCGATCTTCCCGAGCTTTTACCCTGAGCTGTTTCCGACCCGCACACGTGTGTCGGCGATGGCGATCTCGCAGAACATCGGCACGACCATCACCGCGTTGCTTCCTGCCCTGTTTGCGACCGTGGCGCCTCCCGGCTCGGCCAATATTCCCTTGACGGTGGGCGCGATCGCCTTCGGCATCACGGTCATCGCCGCGCTGGCGGCCGTCACGGCCCGGGAGACCTATCGGATCAGCATCGATGATCTCGGCAATCCCAAGGCCGTTCCGATCGCCCGAGCCGACTATGAGCGGCAGCGGGCGGAGGCGGCGAGTGGTGTGGCCGCAGTTCAGACCTGACGCGAACGCAAGGAAGCCCTGCCGCTGCGACAATTGATGTTTGCGGCGGCAGGGCTCCGCGCGTTATGTCATGGCCTGATTGAACTTGGTGCGCGTGAGCGCGATCATCATGAGGTTGCAGGATGAACCCCGTCGTCGTTGCTGTCGCTATCACCGGCTCCGTTCCGCGCAAGAAGGACAATCCGGCGGTGCCTATCCTGCCGTCCGAACAGATCGAGTCGACGCACCAGGCCTTCGAGGCCGGCGCCACGCTTGCCCACATCCATGTTCGCAACGATGACGAGACGCCGTCGTCCGATCCCGAACGCTTCGTCCTGGTGCAGGAGGGGATCAGGAAGCACTGTCCTGACATGATCGTCCAGTTCTCGACCGGCGGGCGGGGCCGCGATCCCTCGGCGCGTGGATCATCACTCTATCTGAAGCCGGACATGGCCTCGCTGTCCACGGGATCGGTGAACTTCCCGACGATTGTTTATGAGAACAGCGCCGCCCTGGTCGAGACCCTCGCCACCGGCATGAAGACGAATGGCATCCGGCCGGAAATCGAGATCTTCGATCTGTCGCATATCCATGGTGCCCGCCGCCTGATCGAGGCGGGGCTGATGGACGCACGTCCGCACGTACAGTTCGTCATGGGCGTCAAGAACGCGATGCCCGCGGACGAGCATGTCCTCGACATCCTGTTGGGCGAGCTCCGGCGGTTGATTCCGAAAGCGACGTGGACCGCGGCCGGGATCGGACGTCACCAGGCCGAGGTCATGGGCTGGGCGCTGGCGCGGGGCGCCGACGCGGTCCGGACCGGGCTCGAGGACAATATCAGGGTCGACAAGACGCGCCTCGCCGCCAGCAACGCGGAGCTCGTGACCATCGCCTGCGAGGCGGTCAAGCGTCACGGCCGGCGCGTTGCGACCGCGGCCGAGGCGCGATCCTTGCTCGGGATCGGCGGGTAGGGGCTACCGCCTCCTCCTGACATGCTTCCGGCTGCCTACTGCCATTCGGCGGCCGGCGTTCCGCTGTGCCGAGTCTCCGGATAAGACAGGGCTCACAGGCGTGATCGGCGCCTGCCGGGCAGGCGACGACTGGAATGCAATTGTTGAAATCTGACAGCAGGCTCATCGGGGTCCTGCTGGTGCTTGCCATCACCCAACTCATTGGATGGGGTACGATCGGCCTTCCGGCCGTGGTCGGCCGCGACCTCGGAGCCGATCTCGGCATGAGCCTGCCGGCGGTGTTCGCGGGCAGCTCGGTCCTCTATGTCACCATGGGCCTCTGCGCGCCCTGGCTCGCCAAGGCCTTTGCCCGGCACGGCGCACGCGGGGTGATGATGGTGGGCACTGTTGTCTCCGCGCCGGGCTACGTTGTTCTGTTTTTCGCGCGTGAGCCGATGCTCTATTTCGCCGGCTGGGTGATTCTCGGCATGGGCGGCAGCGCCACGTTGTCGACCGGCGCCTATATCATGCTCAACGAGGTTGCCGGACGGGGCGCCAAGAATGCCATCGGCGGGCTGATGCTGGTGACGGGTCTCTCCAGCAGCATCTTCTGGCCGACCACGTCGTTCCTGAGCGATTGGCTCGGCTGGCGCGGGACCTGTCTCGTCTATGCGGCGATGATGCTCGCCATCAACCTTCCGCTCTATGCGTTTGTCGCGCCGCGCCGGAAAATTACGACTGACGATCTTGGTGAGGCCGTCAAGGCTGCGCCGCCGCCTGCGATTCCAAGAAGCACCTTCGGTCTCGTCGTCTGCGTGATCACGATGAACGCCTTCGTCAATTTCGGCATCGGCGCCATCCTGATCGAGCTGTTGCGAGCGGAGGGCCTTGCACCCGCGCAGGCGCTGCTCTTCGGCTCGATGCTGGGCGTGATCCAGGTCAGCGCCCGCGGGCTCGACTTCCTCGGCGGTGGGCGGTGGGACGGCATCACGACCGGGCTCGTCGCCGGCACCGCGCTTCCCGTGGCGATGCTGCTCCTGATGATGAGTGAGGGCGCGACCTGGGCGGTCGCAGTCTTCATCCTGCTCTATGGCGCCGGCAGCGGCGCCATGGCGGTGGCGCGGGCGACCATCCCGCTGGTGTTCTACGACCAGGCCGAGTTCGCCAAGGCGATGTCGATGATCGCATTGCCGCTCAATCTCGCCTCCGCGCTGTCTCCGCCGCTGCTGGCAGGCCTGCTTACCCAGTTCGGCAGCCGCAGCGCGCTCGGTCTCACCTTCGTCTGCTCCTGCGCAACGGTGCTGATTCTGGTCCTGCTCGGTCGCCGCAGGCCGCAGGTGGTTGCGGCTGCTGTAACCTGAGGCAATATTCACGGCGCGGAATTCGATCTCGGTGGCCGGTTTGGCCGCCGGGGCAGGGATGGCCGTATGCCCGGAGCGCAGTGCTCGGGGAACGAAAATGGTGTATCCGCAGGGAGCGCGGCCCGCGATCTCGCCGCCGCGCCAAGATCCAGTTCCCCGGAGGAAATCGACATGTCGGCCTTGCCGCTCTCAGGCATCAAGATCCTTGACCTCACGCGCGTGCTTGCCGGGCCCTTGTCGGCCCAGATGCTCGGCGACCTCGGTGCGGAGGTGATCAAGATCGAGCGGCCGGGCACCGGCGACGACGCGCGCGCCTTCGGGCCGCCTTACCTGACCGATCCCGAGGGCAAGGCAAACAACAATAATTCGTTCTACCTCTGCGCCAACCGCAACAAGAAGTCGGTCACCGTCAACATCGCCAAGCCCGAGGGGCAGGCGATCATCCGCGAGCTCGCCAGGGATGTCGACGTCTTCATGGAGAACTACAAGGTCGGCGACCTCAAGCGCTACGGCCTCGACTACGAGACGATCAAGGCGATCAATCCCCGCATCATCTATTGCTCGGTGACCGGCTTCGGCCAGACCGGCCCTTACGCGCCGCGCGCCGGCTATGACGCCATCCTGCAGGCGATGGGCGGCCTGATGAGCGTCACCGGCCACATGGACGGCGAGCCGGGCGAGGGCCCGATGAAGGTCGGTCCCTCCATCGTCGACTACATGACCGGCATGAACACCTCGATCGGGATTCTCTCGGCGCTCTACAATCGCGACGCCAATGGCGGCGTCGGACAGCATCTCGACGTCTGCCTGCTCGACACCGTGATTGCCTCGCTCAGCCACTGGCTGCAGATCTACCTCGTCAACGGCAAGACGCCGCCGCGGCGCGGCACCTGGGGCAATGGCGGCATGCCGGCCGGCGTGTTCCGCTGCACCGACGGCGAATTGATGCTGGTGGTCGGCAATGACGGCCAGTTCCAGCGCACCTGCGCCGTGCTCGGCGAGCCCGAGCTCGCCAATGACAAGCGCTTCGTCAGGAACAACGACCGCGTCGTGCACGGCAAGGAGATCATGGCGATCTTCGCCGGCCTGTTCCTGAAGCAGCCGGTGGCCTACTGGCTGGAAAAGCTGGAGGAGGCCGGCGTGCCGTCGGGCCCGATCAACAATTTCGAGCAGGTGTTTTCCGATCCGCACGTCCAGTCGCGCGGCATGCGGGTGAAGACCGAGCACAAGTTCGAGCCGGAGCTGTCGCTGATCCGCAACGCGCTGACCTTCTCGGAGACCCCGATCGAGACCTATCGCGCGCCGCCGCTGCTCGGCGAGCACACGCAGGAAGTTCTCGGCGGCAAGCTCGGCTATGATGCGGGGAAAATCGAGGAACTGAAGAAGCAGGGCATCATCTAGCCTTGTTTTCGCCTCTGCTCGCAAGCGGGGCGACCCCCAAAGCCCGAGCGGATCGCGACGTCTGTGCTGGAAGTGGCCACAGCCGGGATTGCTGCGCAGCAACTGGTGACGGAAGCATGACGTTCGCGCGGCCTTGCGTGGAGCTTGCGCGCAATCCCCAGATAAACCCGTCCGTATTCGACACGGCTTCCACTTTTCGTCCGACTCTGATTCGATCTCTCCACTTGAGTTCGGGAGGGAAGTAGATGTCCTACACGATCGGGTTCCAGGCGAAGGACCAGAAGGCAATTCTGGCGACCGAGGCGGCCACCGCCAACCAGGCCGTCGCCATTGTTGCTGCACTGCGGCGGAGTGCCGAGGAGATCAAGTTCATCCGCTCGCCTCAGGAAGGCGAGATGGGCATCGAGATGCTGCTGCTGCTCGCCAAGGAAGAGGCCGAGGAGATGCCGCAGCGGGCTTAAGCCCGCGGGTTGCGACCACACTTCGATCAAAAGCGAAGCATGCCGGCTGCAGAATGATGTAGTCAGCCGTCAGTTTCGCTCGAACCGAAGGTGGCCGGCATGAAACGCGAAGCGCTCCGCGTCGAACCGATCTCGACGTTTCTCGACCGCTGGAAGGCGCCGACCTCGCCGGTCACGCGCGCCGGCAACATGATCTTCGTTGCCGGCCTGCCGCCATTCGACCCGGAGACGGGCGAGCTCGCGCAAATGCCGATCGAGCGGCAGAGCGAGATCATCATGGAGCAGATGAAGCTCTGCCTGGAAACCGCGGGCGCCTCCCTCGACAACGTCATGAAGTGCAACGTCTACTGCACCTCGACGAAGCATTTCGCCGCGTTCAACGCGGTCTACGCCCGCTATTTTCCGGTTGATCCGCCGGCGCGGATCTTCGTCTGCACGCCGGAATGGTTCGGCCCCTTCGACGTCGAGATCGACTGCATCGCGATGATGTGAGGTGGAGTGGGCGCCCCCGGTTTCCCTGTGGCCATCCTTCGAGACGCCGGCTTGGGCGGGCTCCTTACAGGATGAGGGTGGAGTGCGCGGCTGCAGACTTACCGGGCCACGGTGCCGATTAGCCTCAACCTGAGGAGACCGCGAAGCGGGCGTCTCGAAGGACGAGGCGTACGCTCGATTCGATCGAGATCATTCGTCAGCGCGCGTCGCGTGCGAGTGCACGCGCGGGCGCCTTCGCCTTTCCCGCCGTCAGCGCCATCGTCGCCACGCTCACCACGCGCGTGACGACGTCCTCGACGTCGTCGAGATCGCATTTGCCTTCCGACAGCTTGATCAGCCGCTCGCTCTCGCGGATGGTGTGGTGCGCCATGGCGAGCGCGAAATTCAGGCCCCAATAGATATCGACGTCGCTGCGGTCGGGCAGGGCGCGGCGCATCGCGCCGGCGAATTTGCGCAAATGGTCGATCTCGCGATTCTTGATGCGGCGGATCGGCGGCACGGATTCGATCGAGGCGCGGATCATGAAGCGCGCCGCGGTCGAGCGCTGGTTTTCGGGGCCGAGGCAACCGCGCAAGGTCGGCCCGACCAGCGCGTGCAAGATCACCTCGATCGGCGCGCGGCCGCCGCCTTCTTCCTCGGCGGCCTTCAACTCGCGCAAGCGCTCGCGGTTGGTGGCGATCGAGCGGGTGACGAACAGCTCCGCGATCAATTCGTCCTTCGAGCCGAAATGATAGTTCACCGCCGCCAGGTTGACGTTCGCCTCCGCGACGATGTCGCGCAGCGTCACGTCGCCGAACCCGCGGTCGGCATAGAGCCGTTCGGCGGCGGCGAGAATGGCAGACCTTGTGTGATCGCTGGCCATGAGAGCCCTCAGGGGGGGGAGTTGCAATTCAAACAGTTGTATGAAACCATCGTTTGAAGGCCGGGAAAAGTCAATCCGCAATCGGGACTCGTTCGCAACTGCGATGGGTTCCGGGGCGTCCGCAAGCCAGCGCATTCGCGCTTGCGGGCCGCCCACGGCGGGAGGACAGTTCGGCGCAAAAGGACTAGCGAGAGAGAAACGAGGAGCGTCCCATGGATTTCGATCTGTCCCCCAAGCAGAAGGAATGGCTCGACCGCGTGCGGTCCTTCATGGCCAAGCACGTGCGTCCGGCGGTGCCGGTTTACGACGAGCAGGATCGCAGCGGCGAACGCTGGAAGGTGATCCCGGTGCTCGAGGACCTCAAGAAAAAGGCGAAGGCCGAAGGCCTCTGGAACATGTTCATGCCGCCGAACGAGCATGAGGACGACGAATTCCGTGGCGCGGGATTGACCAATCTCGAATACGCGCTGCTCTCGGAAGAGATGGGCCGCATCACCTGGGCTTCGGAAGTGTTCAACTGTTCCGCGCCCGACACCGGCAACATGGAAGTGTTCATGCGCTACGGCTCCAAGGAGCAGAAGCGCAAATGGCTGCGCCCGCTGATGGACGGCGAGATCCGCTCGGCCTTCCTGATGACGGAACCGGCGGTCGCCTCATCCGACGCCACCAACATCGAGACCAGCATCAAGAGGGATGGCGATCACTACGTCATCAACGGCCGCAAATGGTGGTCGTCCGGCGTCGGTGATCCCCGCTGCAAGATCGCGATCTTGATGGGCAAGACCGATTTCAAGGCAGCCAAGCACCAGCAGCAGTCGCAGATCCTGGTTCCGCTCGACACATCAGGCATCAAGGTCGAGAAGATGCTGCCGGTGTTCGGCTTCGACGACGCGCCGCACGGCCACGCCCAGGTGCTGCTCGAGAACGTGCGCGTGCCCAAGGAAAACATCCTGCTCGGCGAAGGCCGCGGCTTCGAGATCGCGCAGGGCCGTCTCGGACCGGGCCGTATCCATCACTGCATGCGCACCATCGGCAAGGCCGAGGAGGCGCTGGAGAAGATGGTGAAGCGGCTCGCCTCGCGCACCGCCTTCGGCAAGAAGATCATCGAGCATTCGGTGTGGGAGCAGCGCATCGGCGAGGCGCGCACCGATATCGAGATGAATCGCCTGCTGTGCCTCAAGGCCGCCGACATGATGGACAAGGTCGGCAACAAGACCGCGCAGGCCGAGATCGCCATGATCAAGGTCGCCGGTCCCAATATGGCGCTGAAGATCATCGATCAGGCGATCCAGGCCTTCGGCGGCGCCGGCGTCTCGGACGAGGCGGGCCTTGCCAAGGACTACGCGCACATCCGCACCCTCCGTCTCGCCGACGGTCCGGACGAGGTGCACAACCGCGCCATTGCCAGACTTGAACTTCGGAAGTATGCAAACTCTTCAAGTCACTAAGCAAGTTATCAAGAGGGAGCGCCGGAAAGCGCTCCCGACTGATGAAGCGACAGGACATGATCCGCTTCCGGATGACCGCTTGACGCAAGTGCGTCGGCGGTTACCGATTAGGATCGTGCCCGACCTGAAATGGTCAGGACTGAAGAGGGAGCGTCATCGTGGCTGACGGCGTCAGGAAAGACGAAGAATTCTCGGGCACCAAGCCGATCGAGGAGCGGCATCGTTTCGACGAGCTGCGCCTGGAAGCCTGGATGCGCGACAACGTCGAAGGCTATGAGGGACCGCTGGTCGTCCTCCAGTTCAAGGGCGGCCAGTCCAATCCGACCTACCGGCTGAATACGCCGAAGCGCTCCTACGTGATGCGCCGAAAGCCGTTCGGCAAATTGCTGCCCTCGGCACACGCGGTCGACCGCGAATATCGCGTGATCGCGGCGCTCGGCAAGCAGGGCTTTCCGGTCGCGCACGCCTATGCGCTGTGCCAGGACGACGGCGTCATCGGCGCGGCCTTCTACATCATGTCGATGGAGGAGGGCCGGGTGTTCTGGGATCCGGCGCTGCCGAGCCAGGATGCCGATGCGCGGCGCAAGATCTTCACCAGCAAGATCGAGACGCTGGCCAAGCTCCACATGTACGACCCTGTTGCAATCGGCCTCGGCGAGTTCGGCAAGCCCGGCAATTATTTCGCGCGCCAGATCGACCGCTGGACCAAGCAGTATCGCGCGTCGGAAACGCAGCATATTCCCGAGTTCGAGAAGGTCGCCGAATGGCTGCCCAAGACCGTGCCGGAGCAGGCGCGCGTCTCGATCGTCCACGGCGACTATCGCCTCGACAACATGATTTTCCACGCAACGGAACCGCGCGTGCAGGCCGTGCTCGACTGGGAACTGTCGACGCTCGGCGATCCCATGGCCGATTTCACGTATCTCTTGATGCAGTGGATCATGCCGGGTCTGCAGGGCGTCGACCTCAAGGCGCTCAACATCCCGAGCCTGGAAGAGGCTGCGCAGATCTACTGCAACGTCACCAAGATGAACGTGCCTGATCTCAACTGGTACTTCTCCTACAATTTGTTCCGCCTTGCGGGCATCACGCAAGGAATCGCCGGCCGCATCCGCGACGGCACTGCCGCGAATGCCAAGGCGCTCGAATCCGCCAAGCGCACCGTGCCGCTGTCACAGGCGTCGTGGGAGTACGCGCAGAAGGCGGGCGCGGTGTAGGAAATGCGAAAGGCGCGGCCGGTGGCTGCGCCTTTTTTCATATGAACTTTCGGCGTGAGGACGCATTTGACACGCACGGCGCTTGACCTGCTGGAACTCGAACAGCGTGCGCGTAACGCCATGAATGCAGGGCGGCTGAAAGAGGCTGCAACTCTTTACGCCAAGATCGTCGCGCAGGATCCGGGCTGGGAGCACGGAGAAGCCTTGCACAGTCTTGCCGGTTGCTACGAAGATTTGGGCGAGCTCGTGCTTGCCGAAGAGTGCTACCGCAGGGCATTGAGCTATGAGCCAGAAAATCCCACATTCATTGGCGGTCTCGCCTCGTTCCTTCACCTTCACGGTAGCAAGCCGTAGTCCCTGCGCTCATCCGGGCCACGGGCGGCCCCGCGCATTCCGTCATTGCGAGCGCAGCGAAGCAATCCAGCATGCTTCTGCGGCGGCAGTCTGGATTGCTTCGTCGCTTCGCTCCTCGCAATGACGGGGAGGAGAGCGAGGAGCCTTATCGCCGACAGCTCTCGTAGGGTGGGCAAAAGCGCGTAGCGCTGTGCCCACGATCTCTTTGTGATGATCGCAGCAGATCGTGGGCACGCTGCGCTTTGCCCACCCTACGGCAGCGGTGCTTGTGACTACCCCTTCGCGCAATGCGCGATCAGCTTCTCCACGAAGCCCGCGCATTTCTCCAGCTCCGCCATCGCGATGAACTCATCCGGCGTATGCGCCTGCGCGATCGAGCCGGGGCCGATCACCACTGACGGGATATCGGCGATGCTGGCAAACAGGCTCGCTTCGGTGCCGAAGGCGACCTTGGCGTGGTCGTTACGCCCCGCAAGGCTCTTCGCCAGTGTGACGATGGCGGCGTCGGCCTTGGTGTCGAGAGCGGGGTAGTCGAGGATCTCCTCGAAATCGATGCCGCACTCGGGATTCCTGGCCTTCATCGCCGGCTCGAGCTCCGCTTTCGCCCAGGCGACGATCGCATCCGTCACTTCCCGGGACTCAGTGATGCCGATGCCGCGGCATTCGAAATCGACCGTGCAGGTGTCGGGCACGATGTTGAGCGCCGCGCCGCCATGCACGATGCTCGTCAGCAGCGTCGAGTGCGGAACGTCGTAGAGGCTGGCGCGTTCGACCTCGCTCGCGAGCTTCACCGCGCGGCGCCTGATCTCGACGATGAGCTCGGCCGCATATTCGATCGCATTGACGCCTTCGGGCGCGATCGAGGAGTGGCGGGCGAGCCCGCGAAAGGTCGCGCGCACGCCGTGCTTGCCCTTGTGGCCGATGATGACTTTCATCTCGGTCGGCTCGCCGATGAAAGCGCCGAGCGGCCTGACCCTCTTCTTCGCGACCTCGCCGAGCATCGGCCGCACGCCGACGCAGCCGATCTCCTCGTCATAGGAGATCGCCAGATGAATCGGCGTTGCGAGCTTGGCCTCGAGCATCTCCGGCACCATCGCCAGGCACACCGCGACAAAACCTTTCATGTCGGTGGTGCCGCGGCCGTAGAGCTTGCCGTCGCGCTCGACCAGCTTGAACGGATCGTGGCTCCAGTCCTGGCCCACGACGGGCACGACGTCGGTATGGCCCGACAGCACCAGGCCTGGCCGGTCCTCCGGTCCGATCGTGACCCATAGCGAGGCCTTCTGCCCTGTTGCGTCGGTGATGCGCTCGCCTTTAAGGCCGAGAAAAGCGAGATAGCTCTCGATGTGGGCGATCAAGGGCAGGTTGGTGCGATCGCTGACAGTGTCGAAACCGACGAGGTCGGCGAGAAGGTGGCGGATGCGATCGGTTCTGGAACTCGGGAAGATCGGGTTGGGCATTGTCATTTCTTGTCGAGGGATGGAAGCGGAGACGCCTGCATGAACCATACCAACGTGGCGCTCCAATGAGCAAATCAACATGGCCCGTAGGGCCCGTAGCCCGGGTGAGCGAAGCGATACCCGGGGCCGCTCGCGGTTGGAATCCCGGATATCGCTTCGCTCATCCGGGCTACAAGGTCTCGCGTTGCCCGTCGGGCAAAACACCCCAGCGATGGGACAATCCGCCTCGCCAAAAATATTCCACTTTACCGAATTTCGGAAACGGCGTACATCTCACCGCAACCCGGCCCAAGGAAGAGGGCGTATCGCGATCGTCACGAACGCGGGCCGGGCGGCGGTGGACGCAGATGGCATCGGCGCGAACGGATTTGCAGGGCGGGAGACCGTGAGCAAAGCCGTCGCGCATACGACCGGTGCCATCAGCGTACGGCGAAATCGTGTGGTCCTGGCGCCCGGGGTCTGTGCGCCAAGTCTTGTGGTGATGTGTGCGGCCCGACCGGGCCGGCAAATCAGCCATCTGCGAGGCGACGGGGGCAATAGTGCATCGCTCCCCGGGGAGAGCACGACATAAGCCGTAAAACCATTGCGCAGGGAAGGCCGGTTGCTAGGCTTCACCTGTATGCCGCTGTGCAAATTCTTGTTGCCACCTTTCGCACAGTGGACCGTGGGTGCCCGGCCGGCACTCGGTCTTCCCTGCGCCCTCTTTCACAGAGAGTGGAGCGACGAGGCACAGCTCGGGCGAAACCAGCCGCGAGGATGTGAAGGTGTGTTTGCGATGAGGATGCAAGCCACAGAAGCGACGCCGATGCTCCTTGCTCCGTCATTGCGAGCGCAGCGAAGCAATCCAGAATCCCTCCGCGGAAAGACTCTGGATTGCTTCGCTGCGCTCGCGATGACGATGTTTATGCAGCTGTGCGCCGAAATTCCGCTCTCGTGCCCCGGACGTAGCGCAGCGTTATCCCGGCGATACGAAGCATCGTCCGGTTCGACGATGCGCTGCAGAGCCGGGGCCCATGCTGCAGCGATTGCCGTGGCTTCCTGGGTCCCGGCTCTGCGCAGCAACGCCAAGAGCGTTGCAGCGCGTCCGGGACACAAGACCGCCCTTGCTAAACCGGCTTGCCCGTATACGGCATCGACGCCGTGAGGCCGCCGTCAACCGGGAAGGCCTGGCCGTTCACATACGAGGCCTCATCGCTCGCCAGGAACAATCCCATCGCCGCGAGCTCGTGTGGTTGGCCGGGGCGCTTCAGCGGGTTGAGCTGGCCGATCTTGTCTTGGGTGCCGCGCTCCTTGGCGCGGTCGAAGATCGGCTTGGTCATGCCGGTCTCGATCAGGCCGGGGCAGACCGCGTTGATGCGCACGCCGGTGCCGGTGAGCGAATAGGCCGTGGTCTGCACCAGGCTGATCACGCCGGCCTTGCTCGCGGCATAGGGATGGCCGCTGGCGCCGGCCTTGAGGCCCGCGACGGACGCGGTCAGCACGATCGCGCCGGACTGCTGCTTCACCATGTGCGGCATCGCGTGCTTCACCGCGAGGAACGGTCCGATCAGATTGACGCGCAGCACCTCCTGCCACTGCTCTACGGTCTGCTCGCCGAGCGGGACGAGCCCGCCGCTGACGCCGGCATTGGCCCAGATCACGTCGAGCCGGCCGTGCGTCTTCACGGCCTTGTCGATGACGGCGATGACGTCCTTCTCGGAGCCCGCATCCGCAACCATGGCTTCCGCGACGCCGCCAGCCTTCCTCACCTCGTCGACGGTCTCCTTCACCGCCTCGGTGCGGTCGACAGCGATCAGCTTTGCGCCTTCTCTGGTGAAGAGGAGCGCGGCGGCGCGGCCGATGCCGCTGCCGGCGCCGGTAATGATGACGGATTTGCCCTGCAGGCGGCCCATGCGTTTCTCCCTTTGGTGCACTGCGCGACGCTTGCCGCGCGACGGAATTTCAAACAGAATTTGAAACAGTAAAGTGTCTTGAGACACGTTCATACCTGACGTACAGCGACATCAAACGGGATGGAAGAGGTTCGATGGCAGGCGCAGACAAGCCGAATGTGGTCACGACACGGTGGTGGTGGGTCCGTCACGCGCCGGTGCGCAACGACGGCGGCAACATCTACGGGCAGAGCGACATCGCCTGCGACACCAGCGACACCTACGTGTTCAATGCTGTTGCCAAGGTGCTGCCACGCAAGGCGGTCTGGTATTCGAGCAATCTGGTGCGCACGCACCAGACCGCCGAAGCGATCTGGGCCGCCGGTTTCCCGCGACCTGCCTCGATGAAATGGGAAGCGGATCTCGCCGAGCAGAATCTCGGCCGCTGGCAGGGCATGAACCGCGCCCAGTTCATCGCGAGCCGCCCGGTGGGGACGAGCTGGTTCGCCGACATCAACGAGCCGGCGCCCGGCGGCGAAAGCTTCATGGACCTCTACAACCGCACGCGCCGCACCATCGAGCGGATCAACAATGAGGCGGCCGGGCAGGACGTGATCGCGGTCGCGCATGGCGGCACCATCAAGGCGGCGATCGGCCTCGCGCTCGACGGCCAGGTGGAGCGGGCGCTGTCCTTCGACATCGACAACGTGTCGATCACGCGGCTCGATCATTTCGCAAGTCCCGAGCGCACGGTCTGGCGGCTGCCGATGGTGAACCAGCAGCCGTGGATCGCCGATGATGCGCACGCCGCAATGCACCAGCTGGCGGGGCCGGAAGTCAAGAAGCTCGCCTGAAGCCGTTGTCCGCGCGCGCGAGTGCGGCGTAAGCTTCGGGCCAAACCAAATCATACTCTTGGGAGAGAAACATGACCTTGTTCGACATGAAGGGGAAAGTTGCCGTCATCACCGGCTCGACGCGCGGCATCGGACTTGCGATCGCCGAGCGCATGGCCGAACACGGCGCCAAGGTCGTGATCTCCTCGCGCAAGGCCGATGTCTGCGAGGACGTGGCGAAGGGGATCAACGACAAGTACGGCAAGGGCACCGCGGTCGCGATTGCCGCCAACATCTCCTCGAAGGAGAATCTGCAAAACCTCGTCGACGAGAGCAACCGCGCCTTCGGCAAGATCGACGTGCTGGTGTGCAACGCGGCGTCGAACCCGTATTACGGTCCGCTCGCCGGCATCTCCGACGATCAGTTCAGGAAGATCCTCGACAACAACATCGTCGCCAACAACTGGCTGATCTCGATGGTGGTGCCGCAGATGATCGAGCGCAAGGATGGCTCGGTCATCATCGTCTCCTCGATCGGTGGCTTGAAAGGCTCGACCATCCTCGGCGCCTATGCCATCTCCAAGGCCGCCGACATGCAGCTCGCGCGCAACCTCGCTTGCGAATACGGCAAGCACAACATCCGCGTGAACTGCATCGCGCCCGGCCTGATCAAGACCGACTTTGCGAAGGCTCTGTGGGACAATCCGGAGAACCTGAAGGCCTCGACCGCGCGTTCGCCGCTCCTGCGCATCGGCATCCCCGACGAGATCGCGGGCGCGGCCGTGTTCCTGGGATCTGCGGCCGGCGACTTCATGACCGGCCAGACCATGGTGATCGACGGCGGCGCGACGATTAGCTGACGCGCTCGTGTCCCGGACGCGGTGCGGCACCATAAGCGCGTTCACGCGCGTCTTCGAAGCGCTCCGGTGCCGCCCCGCAGCGCCGGGACCCAGAAGGTGAGGGATTTCGAAATCGCGGAGGCATGGGCCCCGGCTCTGCGCAGCAACTCTAAAGGCGTTGCAGCGCGTCCGGGGCACGAGACTAATCGACCGCCGCGTAAACCAGATCCCGCACCAGGGTCCGCGTGTAGTCGCGCTGGCCCGGGCCCTGGCTCATGAACACCGCGAACAGGTCTTCCTTCGGGTCGATCCAGAAGAACGTCCCCGCGATGCCGCTCCAGAAATACTGGCCGACACTGCCGGGGAACGGTGCGATGCCGGGCTCGGTGCGCACGGCGAAGCCGAGGCCGAATCCATGGCCGGGCGAGAGCAGGGTGCCGTTGATCGCAACGCCGGGGCCGAGATGATCGGACGCCATCAGTTCCAGCGTCTTGCGGCCGATGATCCTGTTGCCGTCGAGCGTGCCGCCGTTGCGCAGCATCAGGCAGAAGCGGGCATAGTCCAGCGTGGTGGAGACGAGGCCGCCGCCGCCGGACTCCATCACCGGCTGCTCGAGCATGTTGAAGAGCGCGACCTTGTCGCCGGTCCAGGGATCGGCCGCGAACGGTTCGGCGAGCCTGTTGGCGTTGGCCTCGGACGTCGAGAAGCCGGTCTCGGCCATCTGGAGCGGCGCAAGCACGCGCTCGGTGAGGAACGCGCCGAGCGACTTGCCGCTGACGACCTCGATGATGCGGCCGAGGATGTCCGTGGAGCGGCTGTAGTTGAACTCCGCGCCGGGCTGGCAGACCAGCGGGAAGCTCGCCACCAGGCCCGCGTGCTCGGCATTGGTGATCTTGCGGCTTCGCACCCGCGAGTCCTGGTAGAGCTTGTGCACGGGGCCGTCGCCCTGATGCTCATAGGTCAGGCCCGAGCTGTGGCGGAGCAGGTCCTGCACCGTCATCGGCCGCCTGGGCGGAACCAGTTCCAGCCTGCCGCCGCTGATCACGCCGACCTTCTGGTCGGCGAATTCGGGGATGAATTTGGCGACGGGATCACCGAGCAGGAGGTGGCCGTCCTCGACCAGCGCCATGACGGCAACCGAAACGATCGGCTTGGTCATCGAGAAGATCCGGAAGATCGAATCGCGCGCCATCGGGGTCGCGCCCGCCGGGCTCTGCTTGCCGAGGGCCTCGAACCAGCCGACCTGGCCGCGCCGGGCCACCAGCACGGTGACGCCAGGGACGGTCCCCTTGTCGATCTCGCGCTTGAAGGCGTCCGACATGGCCTGGAGGCGGGGGCGCGACAGGCCGAGCGTTTCGGGGCGGACCTCGGGCAAAGGCGGGCTCTGGGCTGCGGAGGCGGGGCTAGGGGCGGCTTGGGCGTTCATGAGGGCTCCCGGGTTGTTTTTGTCGTTGGAGGTCAACTGTCGCCCGGAAGTCGCGCTGTGAACAAGCGGCCCTTGTGCGCTTCTCCCTTGCAATCCGGTCGCCCCCTGTGCTTGAAAGCGCCCCTGAGCCGCGGCGACGCAGGTTCGTAGGAGTGTAGCTCAATTGGTAGAGCACCGGTCTCCAAAACCGGGGGTCGCAGGTTCGAGCCCTGCCACTCCTGCCAGCAAAATCAATCATTTAGGTCGGAATCTGGCGGGACACGGACAAAGATGCCCGTGCGGCGGCGTCCGTTGTCCACAGTCAGCCTCGGCTGTGGATTAGCGTGCGGAGGTCCGTCCGGCGTCGACGGGAACCTGGCTGAGATCGACGTCCCGGATGGGAACGCGGCGCAGCAGTGAGACGATGGTCCCGATGAGCTCGAAATAGGTGCGCAGCCGCAACGCACGGGAAGAGCCCTTCAGCTCCGCGTTCAGGCTGACCGGCACCTGCACATAGGTGAGGCCGAGCTGGAGCAGCGAGATCAGCGCACAGATCTGATAACCGTAGCCGTCGGCCTTGACCGCGATCTGGCGCAGCCATTTCACGGGGTAGACGATCATGCTGTGGTAGTCGGACAGCCAGAAGCCGAACAGGCAGTTCAGGATGAACCGCAGCGAATGCGACTGGATCGAGCGGTTGACGGAGCGGTCCGACTGGTTGTCGCGATAGGTGATGACGAGGTTGGCAGCGCCCGCCGCCTTGAACATCCTGGCGACGCCTTCGTTCTGGAAGGCGTGATCGCCGGGAATCAGCGTGATGGCATCGAACTTCGCGCGCGACAGGGCGTATTCGAATCCGGCGCCGACGCCCCGCCGCTCGGGGTTGTGATGCACGATGATCCGCGGCTCCCTGGCCGCGAACTCGTCCATGATCGCGCCAGTGGCATCGGTGCTGCCGTCGTCGATCAGGAAAATCTCGAAATCGTCGAGCAGCTCCTGGGCAAGCGGCAGCACGCCGTCGATGGTGTCGGCGATCTTGTCCTGCTCGTTCAGTGCAGGAATGACGATCGTAAGCCGTTTTGCCGCTCTGGAAGGTGTCATCGCATACTGCCGTTGCCGGCTACTCGTGATGTTGGAACCCGCTCCTGACTCTAGGTGATCGGGGTGCGCCAAACAATATCGGTCCCGCAGATCAGGTCTACCCGGCTGGCACGATTGAGTCGGAGAGTGGCATTCGGGCCACTAGTCGGTGAAATCGTAAAGACCGGTGTCACCGATGCCGAAGGCATGGCGCAGCCTGCTGATCCGGCTTGCCATGGTCTGGCCCGCCGCCGTGGGTTCAAAGCGGGAATCGACCTGTTCGACCAGGCCACCGTCGACCAGGATGCTTGTGCGGCCCCGGAACAGATCTGGAACCTGGCGGTCGACGACATGCGAAAGCGGAGCCGTCCGGTCGGGCCGATCGACAAGACCGAGCAGGATGTCCAGTGAAACCGATTTGTAGGCGGCGCCGAAGGCGAAAACATAACCCATGACGCCAAATCCGAAAATCGATGCGGCGTCCCAGTACCGGAACTGCGGCAAGGTCAAAACGCCCAACACCACGCCAAGAAGATGCGAGACGATCGCAGCGATCGCGAGCAGGATCACCGGGGCAAGCGACCATGCCCGGACACGAGCCATGAACTGCATGACAGGCGCCAGCAGCGCGAATACGACGACGGCAATGAGGCCAACGGCGAATGACATCGTGGCCGTCACCCAAGTCCCGTTGAGAAACGAACGAGCTTGACGAGCTGCGCCACCGCGAGCCCCTTGGCCGTCGGGGTCAATCTGCTGTTGGCTGTCGTCACCATTCCGGAGCCAACCAAGAGCTTCAATCGATTATGCGCGAAGGTGCCGAGATCTCCGCCCTGCATGTAGGCCGCTGCCCATTGCTCCAGGGTGAGGGGACGTCCGGCCTGCACCAGCGCCGTGAGCAGCGTCAGCGTAAAGCCCCAGGCCAGCAGGCTGAACAGGACGTAGCAAAGCATCATCGCGGTCGCCAGCAGGAAGAAGCCGCCAACCACGTCGTCGAGATCCCGTTGACCCGGAAGTGCGATGCAGGCGATCACGAAAAGGGCGATGACGCTGAGACAGCCCAGCCGAAAACGGCGACCCGCTCCGCGAATGGCGGCGATACGTGCGTAACACAGCAGCAGCAGCGGGAGCGCGGCACTGAGACAAATCGCAGCGGTCTGCGCCGGGCCCGGTAGGAAGTTCATCGCGGAAAATCGCCTCGGACGCCTCGATGCCGTGCGGTGTCTATAGGAGGTCGCATTTTTGCGGTCAATGACCAATTGGGAGCCCGTCGTCCGGCTCTTGCGGCAGTCGGGTGGGCGTGCGAATTCTTGCCGCCGATGCCATCCCTCACTCGTCCCAGCACATCCACAATGCGCCGCGCGACAGCCGTTCTGCTGGCGCTGCTGCTGACCGCGCATGCGCCGATGCTGCTGAACGACGGCCTCTTCATGGACGACTGGGTGGTGCTGAAGCCGCGTCCGGACGTCGTGATCGACATCGATTTTCTCCTGAGCAGCGCGGGCCATCCGATCTTCTTCAGCTACGACACCTTCGCCAACTGGACCGGCGCGCCCGTCGCCGTGATGGTGGCGCTGGCGCTCGCCGGAATTTTCCTCGGCGCGATGTCACTGGCGTTGACGGCAGCGCGGCTCGATCTGCTCGACCGGGCCGAGGCGGTCGGCTTCGCCCTGATCGTCTGGACCTATCCCGGCTATCAGCTCTGGGCAGGCAAGGCGAACGCGGTCTACGTGCTCAGCTTCGGGCTGCTTTTCCTCGGCACGTGGCTGTTGACGCTGGCCTACGGAGCGCGCGGCATGCGCTGCGCGCTGCTTCGCCTGGCCTGTGCGCTCGTGTTCATGCTGAGCTTCGCACTCAACTCGACGATCGTGCTGTATGCCTTCGTGATGCTGGGTCTGTTCGTCGCGGTTTGGCGCAGCGGCAACGGGGCGCGGGGCCTGATCGGGCGTACGTGGCGCGCGGCATTGTACTGCGTGACCCGTTATCCGGAATTGGCGGTGCTTCCCCTGGTCTACTGGGGCGTGCTCAATATCTGGTTCAAACGCACCGGCGTCTATGCGCAGCACTACAACGCTCATTTCCCGACGCTTGGCGAACTGGCGCAAGGGTGGCACGCGTTTTTCCTCACCAGCTATTGGGACGTCGTGGCCAACGCGTTCCATATGATGACCGATGCACGCGCGACATTGATCGTCGCTGCGCTCTTCGTCGGCGCCGCCTTGTTGCTGCTGCGTTCCGAGGCGGAGCCGACCGCGGCCAGATATGCGATCGCCGCGCCGCTCGCGCTCGCCGTCGTCCTGTTTCTGGCGTTGTCGTTCCCCTATCTGGTCGCGGGATTGCGACCCTCCACGTCGCATTTCTATGAGAGCCGCCATCTGCTGATGTTCGGGCTGCCGTCGGCATTGACGTTGCTCGCTTTGAAGCGATCGGTCGAGCGCGCGATCGGCTCGACGGCAGCTTTCGCGATCGTGTTCGGATTTGGGTCGGTGCTGTCGATCGGCCTGCTGTGGAACGTCTACGTCTTCATGCAGGCGAGAACGCTGAAGCAGGAGGCCCTTGCCAACAACTTCGTCAGCCGGACCCAGCCGGCAGCGACTGTTTATGCGCTCGACGACGGCTTCGTCGATTACCCGTCACGGCATGTGCCGTTCGGCTTGGCCGAGGTTACCGGCATGCTCCGCCTGGCCTGGGGCGATCAACCGTTCTTCGGATTTGCCCTGCGTGCCGAACGGCCAACCATCCTCCAGGAGATGGAAGCAGCGCGCGTGGCGCCGGGAAGCGCGTTCCGTCATCTCGATCCGTCGGGGCAGCAAGCGACGATTTCGTTCCAGCCGGGCCCCGCGGCTGCACCGAACCAGGCTTTGGTGCGGACGTACTACGCGTGCCGGTTGCTGGCCTACTGCGATGTTGCAGGCCTTCTGGCTCAGCTTGGGCAGGTCACGATCAAGCTGGGCCCGATCGCCGGCATTACGCCACTCGACGGCGCAAGCAAGGATGCCAAGCCTAGCCGCTAGCGCCTGGGCGCCAGATCGTCTCCGCAAGGGCGATGTCAGTCACGGAGTCCTCGCCGGAGGCCAGCGGGCTCCTTCGCTCGACGATATCGGCGACGAATGCGTCGGCCTGACGCCGAAACGCCCAGCTCGTCGCACGCGTCAGTCGCGTGACCTGTCCGCCCTGATCGAGGATGACCTCCGCCTCTTGCTCGGCGAAGGGGGGAGGCAATTCTATCGTCAGTGTACCCCGCTCGAACGCGATCGTGAGTCCCTCGCGCCAGACACCATCGGATCCGTTCGCGAGTTGCAGCGCGCATGCGATGCCGTCGAAGTCGAGAGTGACGCGCGCGGCGCCCGAAGCCTCGACGGTGCTTTCGGCGACGGCGGGCGAGGCCCCGAGCACGTAGCGCGCGAGATTGATGATATGGCTGAACACGTTCAGGAAGTTGTCGTAGCCGGGCCGCATCGCGCCTGGCATCCAGTCGGGGCCGTCCTGCCAGAGCTCGAGCCCGTCCGGCCGCGTTTCGGCGGTCATGACGAAGTTGTCCTGCGACCGGCCAGTATCGCCGCCAAAGCACCAGCCGCGTGCGCCGACGATGCGTCCGAGCGACTGGTTCGCTCGGATACGCGCCAATTCGGCCAGCGCCCGTGCCACGCCGGCATCGTGACGCTTCATGTAGCCGATGCTGTAGACGAGACCTTGCCGTCGCGCAGCCTCAGCCAGCGAGACGGCTTGGGCCGTGGTGTAGGCCATCGGCTTTTCCGACAGCACATGGCGACCGCTGTTCAACGCATCGAGGACGATCGGGCCGGTGGCGCGGCGCTTCGTCACCACGACGACGGCGGACACCTCGTTGTCCGCGAGCAGCTCCCGGTGGGTGCCATGAACTCGCGAGATGCCGAATTTCTGCGCGGCCGCAGCGGCGAGATCCGGCCGGAGGTCGGCGATGGCGACAACGCGGCAGGCGGGATTGGCGGCGAAATTGGCGAGGTGGCACATCTGGCCGACCATGCCCGTTCCGACGATGCCAATGCCTGGCTTCACGTGTTACGATCCCTCGAAGCGCTTCCGGACGACGAGGAAATGCGCCGGCTGTCCCCAGGTGTCGATGAACGCCTGATCGGATTGGGTCAGGGCAGTGACTGCGGACGCATCCCGCCGCCCGATCGCGCTGAAGATGCGATGGAAACTGTCGAGCGTTGCGATGATGGCTTCGATGTCGGCAGCGTCGTCGGCGAGAATGTCCGTCGTCCGGACCGTCTCCCGCAGCGAGGCGAGGCTCGCGATCACGCGGGGCAGGCTGCCACCGAAGGGATCATCGATCATGCCATCGACATCGCGCACCAGCGCTTCGATCGATGCCGAGATCGCGTCGACCGCGTCGCTCCTGCCGACCAGATAGAGCTTCCGTCCGCCGAGGAAGCTCAAACGGCTGCGGCTGAGATGGCGTGTCGCGCGCCGCAGCTTCTCGTCATCGGGCAGGACCTTTTTGTGCCAGTATACGTCCACGCTGTCGCGATAGGCCGGCCACGCCGAATGGATGTCGAATCCCTGCTGATGCGCGGCCGCGCACAACGCCCCCGCGTCGAGGAAGTACCGGTAACGGACGAATGGATTTTCCAGCACGTCCATCAGCCAGGATTCGAAGCTGCGGGTGTGCGGAATGCTGTTCCATTTCGCGTCGAACAGCATCTTCGCCGTTTCGAGCGCAGGGCGGCCCGTCAATGCCTTGCCGGCCGCATGGATCGCCTTGAGCGCGAGCTCGAAGAAGCCGCCGTAACGTTCGTAGTAGGAGACGACGGCGTAACCATCGGGATTGAGCAGTCGATGAAAGATGCCGAGCCAGTTTTCGGTCGGTTGCACCGTGTAGATGAATCCTTCGGCATCGATGATGTCGAAACGGCGATCGCTGCGAAATCCCTCGACGTCCGACGATACGAGCTCGCGCAGACGCTCCGTCCGGCTGAAATGCGCGAAGTAGGCCTGAATTTTTGCGTGGGCATGACGGTTCGGCTCGGCGAGCGTCATGTTCGCGCCCCAGCCGGCAAACACCAGCGCGTTCTCGCCGGAATCAGGGCCGAATTCCAGCACCTCGGCGTCGCGGAACAGCCGCGGCGGCAGCACCAGCTTGTCCGAAAACAGCTCGCGCCGCTGGCTGGCATAAGCCCCGAGTTCAGCGGACGATTTGAAGTTACCGAACGTCGGCAGGACGTCCTGGCGTTCGTAGTAGTTGAAGAGCTTGTCCTCAGCCATGCCGCGACCCTGCGGCCGCCTCGAGACGATCGAGCTCGCTCCAGATGTCGGACGGCGCGAAGATCGAGACGATGTGCAGCGGGCGCTTCACGGTCTCGCGCAGCCGGCTGCTGACCTTGGCCTCGTTCTCCTCGTTCACGGCCAGAAGACAGACGAGTGGATCCGATTTGCCGGCGAAGTCGTCAGGCGAGCGGATCGGAATGCCCGTGCCGGGCAGGAACAGCCCCTGGCGCTCCTTCTGGTCGTCGACCGAGAGGTCGACGAGATCCGCCAGTTCGTGGGCATTGGTGAAGGTGCAGGCACGGCAGCCCGCACCGTAGATGGCGATCTCGGCGCCGTTGGCACGGGCCTTGGCGAGGATCGGGCGGAGACGCGCGCCATACTCCCGCGCAAGCTGACCGAATTTTTCGCCGACGCCGGCCGGCGCGGGCGGTGGGGTCACGGCGTGCGTCGCACGGCGGGCTGCGATCGCGAGGCTGCCGCCGCTGAAATTGTATTTCTTCACGGACACCGCCTCGAAGCCGTGGCGCGCCAGCAGCGCGAGCAGGGTCGGTTCGGTGAAATAGCTGACGTGCTCCTCCCAGAGGACGGAGAGATCGCCGGCCGTCGAGCCGGGCGCGAAATCGGGCACGTCGATGAACAGCAAGCCGTCGTCGCTGAGCGCAATCTTCACGCAATCGAAAAAGTTCTCGAAATCGACGATGTGCTCCAGCACCTGGCGCGAGACGACGAGGTCGAACTTGCCCGCCTGCGCCACTGCGTCGTGACACATTGCCGGGCTGATCATGTCGGCATACACCTTGATGCCGCGCTCGCGGGCGATCTTGCCCGACACCGGGTTGGGCTCGACGCCGACCAAAACCTTCGCGCCGCGTTCGCGCAGTCTGTCCATGAACAGGCCGTCGTTGCATCCGATCTCGAACACGGATTGATGCTTCGAGAATTTCGCGATGGTGTCGAGCTCGTCGACCTGGTGCGGCTCCGGCTTCCAGCTGCTGAAATTGTAATTGAACTGCCGGTACAGAATGTCGGGATCGATCGGCTTGACGATCTGCGGCAGACCGCAATCGCCGCACGCGAGTACCTCGAAGGGATACCGTTCGTCCTGTTCGTCCCGGCTGTGCCGAAGCCGATGCGCAATCGGCATCTGTCCGAGGTCGATGACCGGGCGCAAATTGGTCGAATGGCAGAGGCGGCAATGATCGGTCACTGGTTTGGCTCTGTGCAAGGAATACGGGGGAACTTCTGCGCCCAAGCAAACGCGGCGCAACTAGGGCTATATCGTGCTCGAGACCGCGCTACAATTCCTTAGTTGTCGGCTTCAGGCAGCTGTCGAGGTGCATGCGCTACTGAACTCCCGCGCTCGATTCGTCGCAAGCCGGTGAAGGCAGCGCCAGTAGCCAGGCCGCCCCGCGGACGCCGGGTCGCCGGCAGGGTGGCCGATATTCGGCTCTTGCCAGGGGGATCGGCTCGCCATCCTTCAACTGCATGAGCTCGCCCCGACCTTCGGTGGCGGAGGGCGCATCCTTGAGGACCGCCCTCAGGAGTTCGAGCAGGCCGATGTCATCGGGCGGCGGAATTCCCGGCGCGGCACGATAACGCCAGGTCTCCAGGCGGGACGGACAGGAGAAGAATTCGAGGTAGGAAATCGAGCAGCTACCGCGCGAGACTGCACCAGGCGAGGTGAAATCCCCGCAATAGTCGGTGTAGACAAACGATCGTGCGCGACTTTCGTCACGCAGCGTCGCTTGCGCGACATTCATGTCGCTGGCCCCGAGGCATCGCGAGCGGAACGCGATGATGTTACTCTCCGCGACCTGGAGCTTCACGACCTTGGGCTCGGGATCCGCGAGCAAGGCTGCGCGAATCTGCCGCTGCATGTCACCGGTAACCAGCCCGTCATACAGCAGCCATTTGGAATCATGGGCCATCGACAGTGCGAAGACCGTGATCACGCCACCGGCGGCCGCTGCACGTAGACGCTGTACCGGAATCGACTGCACCAGGGCGGCCATCAGTATCAAGATGCCGAATTGCGATGGAAACAGCAGTCTCGTTTCGCCCCGCGTCATGTCGCCATAAAGCCCGGCAAGCGCGTAGGGCGCGGCGCCAAGGAGGGCCATCACGGCTCCCAACAGGAGCAATCTCAGCGCGCTTCTCGTCGACGTGTGGCCTTTGAGCATCCAGGGCGCCGACGATGCGCCCGAAGAGAGCAGAACGAACACGGCCATGGCGGCCAATGTCACCACGGTCGAGAGGCCGTAGCCGAGAAACGCAAACCCGCGGGAGTAAGCGTAGCCGAGGCCGCGGGGGAAGGCCAAGAGATGCGTAGCCAGTGCCTGCTTTATGACGGCGAAATCAGGCGTGAAGCCATATTGTCCGGCGTAGTGACCGCTCTTGCCCAGTATCGTCAGCCGCAGCACGATCATGGCCGCGACGGCCAGCCAGAATGGGGCAAGACGCGCGAGCGTCCGCGTCCAACGCTCTCCGGCGGATCGGGCCAGCACGACGCGGAGCGGCTCGAGGGCGATCAGGGTCTCGAGCGACAATGAGAAAAGCAGGCTGAACGGCGCCGCCCATCGAAGCGCTCGTATCTTCGAATAGGTCAATTCGTAGGACAACAAATAGAAGACCAGGAAGAAGTCATAGACTGCATTTTGCGTCAGCCGAATTGCGTAGAACGGGCTGAGCAAGAAGAGGGCAGTGAAGAATCCGGCGATGCGCCGCGTATGCGATGATCGCGAGAGGATGGAGTAGAGCAATATGCCGTTCACAAGGTGGCAACCGAGCCCTGCGAGCCGCGCGGCGACATCCGGCATGTCTTGTAAAAGCACGACATACATCGTCATGGGAATCGCGAAGCCGGCGTGTGCCGACTCCCGCAGGACGCGGGCAAGGCCGGCTACGCCCTCGGTCCAATAGATGTAATAGACCGTCCAGTCGTCGCCGAAGACCTCGCGCGCGAACAGCGCAGGCAGGCTCGCAACGACGGCGATCGCCATGGCCAGAAAGACGTATCCGATGCCCAATCGGGCGTGAGACCGGGCCATCGCTGCGTCTGCGCCGGCCTTCACGTAAAGATCACCGGAACTGGCAGGGCCGATCACGGCGCTATGCCTTGCTTTGATCGGCCAGCTGCTCCGCGGCGAGCGTACCAATCCTCGTGACGTAGTCCTGGACCGCGGCGGCATCGCTGCCGTCGGGCGCCCACTCGGGAAATGCCGTGCGGGAGGGATCGAACGGACCGGCGGTGGTTTCGTGGAACACCAGCCATTCCGAGGTGATCAGGATCGAGTGGAAGACCTGTTCGGGCATCCGGTAGTAGCAGCGCTTGCCCTGGCCGTAGGGCGCCATTTCGAGCACGTCGCGAATCCGGCCGTCGTCCTCGAAGATGACGACCAGCGCGGTGCCCTCGATCACGTGAAACGATTCCGGTTTGCCAAAGTGCTTGTGGGGCCGCACATAGGCCTCGCGATGATGCACGATCAGCATCTCGTGCAGGCCGGACGAGGGATCCGGATGCGTGCACAGCCTGCTGCGCAGACGCGGGTTGCCGGCGGCGATGCGCTTCAGTTCCGCGATCGTGGCATCGTCCGCGGTGACGATGGCGTCGTCCGAATAATAGACTTCCGGATTTTGCGGGCGCAGCGGTCGGCGCTGGCCGGCCGCCTCATTCGAAGAAGATGAACCCATGGTCGCCCCGGTATCCGCATTTGTCGTAGATCCAGGCCCATGTTTCCGGACCGTGGAAGCTCAGGCAAGTCAGCTGCCAGTACAGCAGGTTCGCCTTCTCGTGCTCGTTGCGGAACGATTCCACCATCAGATATTTCGAGGCGCCGCGTCCGACGCGCTCGATCTCCGACACCGCGCGGAAGACGTCCTCGAGCGGAAGGTTGTGTAGCACGCCCAGCGACACCACGAGGTCGAAGCTGTGGTCGGGGTAGGGGAGCTCGACGGCACTGCCGACCTTCAACTGCGGCCGCACCTCCTCCTTGGCATTGGCGATGCCATAGTCGGAGATGTCGATGCCGGCGATCGTGAGGTCGGGAACAAGCTGGGTGAATTCGTAGAGCAAATAGCCCTTGCCGCAGCCGACATCGAGCACGCTCATGCCCGGCTTGATGCCATAGCGGTCGATCAGGGTCTGTGCGAGCGGACGCCACCGTCCGTCGTAGCGATAGCCGCCATAGCCATAACGGCGGTCGCCGTCCCAGTAGTCGGGCCCCCATTGCCGCGCCACGGTCGCCGATTCCGCCTTGTCATGCTCGACCACGCGCTGAACGTAGTTCCGCTTGGTCGATGCGTGCATCGGCTGGAGCAGGTTGATCTCGGCCATGATCGTCAATCGACCCGCGGCATCGTCACAGAATGGTCGCGAATTTGTTCACGAGCAGGATGTCCTCGACGGCCTGGATGTCCTTCTGCGACGAGAGCGTGATCTCCTCCACGGCCGCGTGCAGATCACAGCCCTCGCGCAGCACGCGGTCGTAGATCTGCCGGCGCCGTGCCTCGTCGGGCGGCAGCATGAAGATGCTGTAGAGGATCAGGCCGTTCAGGCGGGGCAGCTCGTCCAGGATGTCCTCGAGCACCATGTAGCTGCCGGGCATGATGTGCTCGACGGCGCTGAGCAGGTATTGCAGGTTCTTCCGCCGCGCGTAGTCGCGGATCACGATGTTCTGGACGTGCTGCGGGGAGCGGCTGCCGTTCAGGGGACGTGCGCCGATGTAGCCGCGATGGCCAGCTCGCTCAGCCATGGAAGCCTCCCGGCAGTTTGTATTGCATGCCGACCCGTGTCGCCGGGCGGAGCAGGATCGGCTCGAAGAACTCGCCGAAGCGCTTGTCCGCGTAGGGCGACATGATGCTCTTGAACCGGCAGTTCATGCTCCAGCGCGTGCCGGGCTCCTCGTTGACGCGATTGCCGTGCATCAGGGTCTGGTTGAACAGCATCACGTGACCGTAGGGAATCTCGATGAAGGTCGCGTGCGGCTTGATTGTCTTGTACAGCTCCTCGGCGCTGCGCAGGCTCGCCATCCGGTCCTGTATGTCGCCGTTCAGGGACGGGGGCAGCAGATACATCGCCTTAGTGCGGTGAACGTCCACCAGCGGCACCCACACCACGACCTCGAACGGCGAGTCGCCCGACCACACGTCGGAATGGGTGGCGAGCAGCGACGAGCTGTCGCCGGGCATCTGGATGCTGAGATTGACGCGGCGCTGCATGCAGAGCTCATTGCCGACGATGGTCTCGATCGTCGAGCGCGCCAGACGGAAATAGGTCGGCCGGAACCAGGCCTCGGCGTTGAGGCCGTTGAAGACGTGCAGCCGGAGGCCATTGAGATCGTCCACGCTCACGCGCGTGTGGACGGTATCCAGCATCGCGTAGGGATCGTTGCTGTGCGGCAGCTTCAGATAGTCCGCCGCGAGCTCGGCGGCGCGCCGCTGGATGCGGTCGAGCCCGGCGCGGTCGTCGGCCGGCGTGGTGACAAAGCCGTCGTCGATGAAGCGCTGCGCCAGCGCCTGCTCGTCGGCCTGGAGGAAGTCCGTATCCGTCATGCAAAGTACTCCCGGGCGGTCGCGCAGATATGGCTGATATCGGCGGCCGAGAGGAACTGGTTGATGGGAAGGGTCAGGATCTGGTCCGCCTGCCGCTCGGTCACCGGAAACGCGCCGCGCCCCTGGCCCAGATGCGCTGCGGCCGGCTGCAGATGGATCGGGACCGGGTAGTGGATCGCGGTCTCGATGCCCTTGTCGGCAAGATATTTCTGGAAATCGTTGCGGCGGTCGGTCTGCACGACGAAGGTGTGGAAGGTGTTGAACTCGATGTTGCGGCAGGGCGGAATGAACAGCGGCAGGCCTGCGAGCTCGGCGCGGTATTGCGCAGCGTTGCGCCGCCGGCGTTCGATCACCGAGGGCAGGTGGCGCAGGCGAATGCGCAGCACCTCGGCCTGCAGCGTGTCGAGCCGCGACACGAGGCCCCATTCCTGGACGTCGCTGCGGTTGATCAGGCCGTGATTGCGAAGGCGGCGAATTCGTGCGGCGAGTTCGGCGTCGGCGGTGACGAGGAAGCCGGCGTCGCCCGCGGCATTGAGATTCTTCAGCGGATGCGCGGAGAAGCAGCCGAACGTCCCGATGGTGCCGCTCATCCGTCCGTCATAGGTCGAACCGACGGCTTGCGCGCTGTCCTCGATCACGGCGAGAGCGTGCTTGCTCGCGATCGCCATCAGCGGGTTCATGTCGGCCATGCGCCCGGTCAGGTGCACCGGCATGATCGCCTTGGTCCGCGACGTGACGGCGGCCTCGACCGCGGCCGGGTCGATGTTCTGGTCCGGCAGCACGTCCGCAAAGACCGGCGTCGCACCGACCGCGATGATCGCGGCGGTCGATGCCACGAACGAATTCGGCGGGGTGATCACCTCGTCGCCGGGGCCGATGTCGAGCGCCCGCATGGCGAGGATCAGCGCATCGGTGCCGGAGTTCAGCGTCACCACATGCGGCGAGCCGAGATAGGCGGACAATTCGTCCTCGAGCTTTCCGACCGCAGCCCCGCCGATGAAATCGCCGCGGGAAAACACGCCCTCGACCGCCTGCATGATCTCGCCGCGTTCTTCCTCGAACTGGGCGGGAAGATTGACGTAGCCGATGCGCCGGCGGCCGGTGTCAGCGTCCATGGCAGAACTTCCGAACGGTTTCGATGACGCGGTCCTGCTGGGCACGCGTCAGATGCTGGTCCACGGGGAAGCTGATGACTTCCTTGGCATGGCGGTCGGTGACCGGGAATGTCCCCGGGGCGTAACCGAGATGCTTGAGCCCTTCCTGCTGATACAGCGGAATGGGATAGTGGATCTTGGCTTCGATGCCGTTGTCCAGGCAGTACTGGTAAAGCTCGTCGCGGCGTTCGGCGAACACCATGTAGAGATGGTAGACGTGCTTCACGTTGGGCCGACGCTGGGGGATGCGCAGGCCGGGAAGGCCGGCGAGGCCCGCATCGTAATAGGCCGCGTTCTCGATCCTGCGCCGCGTGATCTCGCCGGTCTGGCCGATCAGCCAGTTGCCGACGACGGCCTGGAGGGAATCGAGCCGCGAATTGCAGCCGAGGATCGCGATCTCGTCGCGGTTCTTCATGCCATGGTTGCGGATCAGGCGGAGCTTCTCGTTCATCCCGTCGTCATTGGTGACGACGACGCCGGCATCGCCCCAGACGTTGAGGTTCTTGAGCGGATGCAGGGAGAAGCCGGCCGCGATGCCGTGGGTGCCGGAGCGCTTGCCGGCGAACTCTGACAGGATGCCCTGGCAGGCATCCTCGACGACGGGCAGGTTGTGACGCTGGGCGATCGCCATGAGCTTGCCCATGTCGGTGACCTCGCCGGTCAACTGAACCGGCATGATCGCCTTGGTCTTCTTGGTGATGGCTGCTTCGACATAGTCGACGTTCATGCAGAAGGAATCGTCGCAGTCGACCAGCACCGGCGTCGCACCGGTCTCCGCGATGGCGCCGACGGTGGCGATGAACGTATTGGCGGCGGTGATGACCTCGTCGCCATGGCCGATGCCGAGCGCCTTGAGCGGCAGCTTCAGCGCGTCGGTGCCTGATCCGACGCCGATGGCGTGACGCACGCCGATCAGCTCGGCGAAACGCCGCTCGAATTCGGCGACGGGCTTGCCAAGGGTGAAGTCACCGGTCGCCACCAGGCGGCCGATTTCGGCCAGGATCGGGGCAGGATCGGAGAATTGCTCGAGCAGATAGGAATATCGAACGTCGTACATGTGACCCGTCAGGTGGAATGAAGTTGAGGAGAGGAGGTGCGCGACGCCGCGAGCGCATGCTCGATCGAGGTCGCAATGGCGTTGGCGGAAAGTCCGTGCTTCTTCAGCAGCGAGTCCTGCGAGCCGTAATTGTGCATGAAGCGGTCCGGCAGCGACAGCCGCAGCATCGCCGGCAGGCCCGATCCGAGCTTGTCGATCAACGTCTCCGCGACCGCGCTGCCGAGGCCGCCGGAGGGGACATGCTCCTCGAGCGTCGCCACGAGATTGGTGCCGCGGATCGCCTGCAACAGCGCCTCGGTGTCGAGCGGCTTGACGGTATGCATGTGCAGGATGCCGGAGCGAATGCCTTGCGCGGCCAGCAGGTCGGCCGCAGCGAGGGCGCGCTGAAGCATGATGCCGGTGGTTACCATGAGGACGTCGCCCGGTGGGCGCATCAGGATGGCCTTGCCGATCTCAAAGCCGTGCTCGGCCTTGGAGACGATGGCGTCGCCGCCCTTGCCGAGCCGGATGTAGATCGGCCCGGTCCAGTCGAGCGTCTGCTCCATCATGCGGGCCGCCTCGTCGGCATCGCACGGGCAGATCACCGTCATGTTCGGCAACGCCCGCATGATGGCGATATCCTCGATCGCCTGATGGGTGGGACCGAGCGGCGCATAGACCAGCCCGCCGCCGTTGGCGATCAGCCGCACCGGCAGATTGTGCAGGCAGAGATCGACCGCCACCTGCTCGTAGCAGCGGCGGGTGAGGAAGGTCGCGATGGTGTTGACGTAGGGCACGAAGCCCTCCATCGCGAGGCCGGCCGACATGCCGATGATGTGTGCTTCCGAAATGCCTTCGATCAGATGGCGCTTGGGAAACTCCTTGCTCATCGCGCGCAGAGTGCCCGCGCCGGGATCGGAGCCGATGTAAAGCACCCGCTCGTCGCGCGTGGCGAGCTTGTGGACCATGTTCATCGCGGTGTTGCGCATGGGGAGCCGATCAAAAATCGCCGACAGCGACGCGGATGGCGTCGAGCTCGCTGTCGGTCAGCTTGTTCTTGTGATGCCAATCGGCGTTGGACTCTGCGGGCGGCAGACCCTTGCCCTTGACGGTATGGCAGATGATCGCGGTGGGCTTGCCCGGAACGGCCGGGATCTGCTTGAGGACGGTGCGCAGGGCGCCGACGTCGTGGCCGTTGAGCTCCTGCACGGCAAAGCCGAAGCTGCGCCATTTGTCCGCGAGCGGCTCCAGCGGCAGCACGTAGTCGGTGGGTCCGTAGCTCTGGAGCTTGTTGTAGTCGATCAGCGCGACCAGATTGTCGAGTCCGTGCTTGGCCGCGCCCATCGCAGCTTCCCACACCGATCCTTCGTTGATCTCGCCGTCGCCGAGCAGCACGAAGGTCCGGTAGCTGCGCTCGCGCATGCGTGCGGCGAGCGCAAGGCCGACACCGATCGACAGGCCATGTCCGAGCGCGCCGGTCGAGGCCTCGACGCCCGGCACCATGCCGTATTCGGGATGTCCGCCCAGGATGCTGTCGGGGCCGCAAAACCCGTCGAGCTCCGACAGCGGGAAGAAGCCGCGATCGGCCAACAGCGCATAGAGCGCCAGGCAACCGTGTCCCTTGCTGAGGATCGCGCGGTCTCGATTCGGATCGCGCGGGTTCTGCGGATCGATCCGCAGGATGTCGTCATAGAGCACGCGGACCATCTCGATCAGCGACAGGGCAGGACCGACATGTCCGCGTCCCGCCGAACGGACGGAACCGAGGACCAGGCGACGCAAGTAAAGGCTGCGCTCGTCCAGCGTGCAGGTGAGGGCGGCTTCAGCGTGGGGTGAGATCTGGATCACGTTGGCAAATCGTTTGATGGAGCCGTCGGGCTTTGTCGAGCTGACCGGCAAGGCGGACCGTCAGGTCGCCACCTTGCGCAGCCAAGGCGCGCCGGGAGCGGCTTTCCGGCAAATAGGCATTCAGGACAATCAGGCACCAAATCGCCCCGAATACAGGATACAGTACGTCACGACGGATCGCAAACGCGTCATCTTTAGCGGCGAAAGCTTGCGTGAGGCGTTCGGTCAACCGATTTGCTTTGGCTTCGGGTAGATCGCTACCAGGGTGAAGCGCGGTGTCGGACACGAGCTTGACCGGATCATCCCAGCCGAAATATTCGAAGTCGATGAATCGCAGCCGGCCGTCTTCGCTGCGCAGTGCATTGTGCAGCCCGAAATCGGAGGGGCTCAATGCGCGATGCGCGGGCGCCAGGTCCGCTGCGGGATCCAGGCCAAGTTCCGCATAGCGGCGGCGGAGTCGCCGAATTGCGATGGCGGTGCTGGGAACCAGGCTGTCGTCCATGAAGGCGCGCAAGTCCGGATGGTTGGCAGAGGCCCGCCTCAGTCCGTCCAGCCGCTGCTCATACTGGGCAATGGCTTCCTCCGGCGAAAAGATGCTGGCCGAGGCGTTGCGCAAATTCTGCGCGCCATCGGCGTTGCGCAGCTTCTGCAGCTCGATCAGGAAATCGGCCAGCTGATCGGCATCGCCGTCCTGAGGGCGCACGACCGCCGCTTCACCGTCGAACCATTGATACAGCGCGCAGAACGCATCCGCGTCCTTTCCGATCGGCCGCGGCGTCGACAAGATGCCGTGGCGCGACAGAAACGACAGCGCGTCATATTCCTGTCCCAGGCGATCGCGTCCGTCGGACGGATAATGCTTGAGCGCGAGGGGCGGTCCCTCAGTCATCTCCAGCCGAAACACCCTGTTGTTGCCGCCGGATCGCGCCGGCTGGGCGGCCGCGACCGGTGCTCCGGCCAAGCGGCTGCCAATCGCGATCGCATCCGGCACGCTGATGTCGGGCTCGCTCATTCCGCAAACACCTCGTGGCGGATGCCGGCCCACGTCGCGATCGGCTTGCAGTGTTCGGGGTGGGGAGGCTGCGACCGCGTGAACAGGATCGCCCGCGTCGCCTTCGGGAAATGCGGTTGCTCGAAGACCTCGACGAGATCATCGATGAACACGTCGAGCTCCAGGCTCGCGAGTCTTTCGACTTTGGCGGCCATCGTGTCCTCGAAGTAAACAGCGCCGGCGGCCACCGCCGCATCCGAAGCGTCGATCAGGCCGGCGCTACGCAGCCAGCCGCGAGCGGCCTCACGCAGATCGGTGTGGTCGGGGTCCTGATGACCGAATCGGGTCTTGTGGCTGACGATGTACACCTTCGCGCCAGCCTGTCGGCACGCCGCCAGGAATTCCCGCACGCCCGGATAGATTTCCGCGCCGCCAATTCCCTTGCCGTAGACGAAGCCTTGCAGGCCTTGCCAGGCGAGTTCGCCACCCGTGCGGGACCGCAGGTGATCCCGCACATCGGTCTTCAGCCCCTCCCAGCCCTCCGGCACCAGGTCGCGCTGGCGTGCGACGGCGGCGAAGACCTTGTCGTAGCAGATGATCGTGTTGTCGAAATCGATGCCGATCCGCACGCCGCTCACTTCAGGCTGATGTTCTGCATCATCTTGATGTTGAAGTACCGGGGATCGTTGAGCGAGTTCGGCAGGCGGCCGGCCTTGAAGGCATCCACCAGTCCGGACACGGCCTGTTCGATCGTGTGCGTCGGCGCAAAGCCGAGCTCGCGGCGAATCTTTTCGGAAGACACGTGGTAGGAGCGCAGATCGTCGGTCGGCTCGACCACGACGTCGACATTGTTTCCGACCACCGACTTGACGATGTCGGCGATCTTCATCAGCGAGTGGTTCTCGTAGCCGATATTGTAGGTCTTGCCGTCGATCTTCGCATCGTCCTGCTGGAGCAGGAACAGATAGGCCGCGGACATGTCCTCGATGTGCAGATTGGGCCGGCGCTGCGTCCCGCCGAACACGCGGATGCGGCCGGTGTTGACCGCGAGATTGGTCAGGATGTTGACGACCACGTCGAGCCGCTGCCGCGGTGCGTAGCCGCAGACGGTGGCGGGACGAACGGTGCAGGCGACGAAGCCGGAGGCGGCCTCCTCGGCAAGATCGGTCTCGCACATCGCCTTGAACTTCGAGTAGTCCGTGAGCGGCTCGCAGGACAGCTCCTCGGTCACCTCGGCCTCGTCCTTGATGCCGTAGACGCTGGAGGAGGAAGCATAGATGAAGCGCTTGATGCCCGCCTTCTTCGCGGCGCGCACCATCGGACGGAAGCAGTCGTAGTTGATCGACTTGCCGAGGCCCGGGTCCAGCTCGAACGAGGGGTCGTTGGAGATGCAGGCGAGGTGGATCACCGCGTTGTTGCCGCGCAGCGCCTCGTTGATCGCGGCCTCATCGCGGATGTCGCCCTTGATCAGGCGAAGGTTCGGGTTGTTGCGAACCGCGTCGAAGACGGATTCGCCGTACATGAACAGGTCGAGCACGGTGACCTTGTGGCCCGCCGCCAGCAACTGGGGAACCAGCACGCTGCCGACATAGCCGGCGCCACCGGTGACCATCACGTTCCATTTCTGATCAATCACTGTCGTTCTCCAGAATTTGGCGTTCGCGCTACTTCAACAACGCGGTGACGAATTTGACGAGCGGCGCCTTCTCGACCGAGCTGCGGTGGCCGACGATGCCGACCTTGATCGCGCCTGCGGCGTTGCCGATGAAGGCGACGTCCTCGATGTTGCCGCCGGCGGCAACCAGCGGCGCCGTGATCGTCAGGAAGGCGTCGCCGGCGCCGACGGTGTCGACGACGGTCTTGGTGAAAGCGGGCACGCGCGCGACGCCGGTCTTCGACGAGAAGGGGTAACAGCCGAAGGAGCCGTGCGTGATGATCATGTTGTCGCAGTCGATCTTGCCGTGCAGGCCGCCCTCGATGACGGAGGCGATGTCGTTGAACTTGTCGGTGGCGGCCAGCCGCGCTTCCGGCGCGTCGATGCAGATGTAGTCGGCCCGCGGATACTTCGTGACCAGATTGTAGCCGTGATTTCCGCTGTTGCTCTGGGCGTTGACCGCCAGGAACTTGGAGTTCGCGATCAGCGTGTCGATCGTGCTGGATGCGATCATGCCGTGACCGAAATCGGTGACGATCACCACGTCTGCGTCCCGCACGCGTTCCGCGGTGACCTTGTCGATCTCCTTGCGCGCGGTCTCGTCGAGCGGCGTGTCGTCCATGGTGTAGACTTCGAACAGCTTGTGCAGATAACCCATCTCGACATACCGCAATTTTCGGGTCGTCGGACGGCCCTGAACGCGGATCGGCGTCAGCGTGACATTCGGGCGGACGTGCGCGCGAATGAACTCTTCCGGGTAGTCGTTGCCGCCCAGCGTCGTGACGATCTCGACCGACTTGCAGAAGCTCGCCACGTGATTGGCCGCGGCAATGACGCCGCCGGCAAATTGCTCGCCATTCTTGAACAGGGTCGCGACGATGTTCTCCTTGGACGCCTTTCCGAGTGCCGTGACGTACTGGTACTCGTCGATGATCGTGTCTCCGACCAGCACGACGTGCATGTCCTGGATCTTGTCGATCAGCTTCAGCAGGCGTTCGGCGCCACCGCCTTCGCGTACCTTCTGGAGGTAGTCGCGCAGAGGGGGATCGTAGATGTCGAAGTAGCGGTTCAGCAGCGAGGACGAACTGAAGGTGACGTCGCGCGTGAAGACGATGCGGCCGCCATGGCGCTCGACGGCCTCGCGCTCGGTTGCGATCTTGCCGGTGACGTCATCTTCGGGGTTTTCGTAGTCCGAGCCCTTCACATAGATGTCGGGGCGCACGGTATCGAGGACCGGCTCGGCGCTGGAGGTCCGGTTGATGCCGACCCAATCGACCGTGCCGAGCGCGGCCAGCATCTCGGCGCGCATGTTCTCCGGAAAGATCGGCCGTCCCGGGCCCTTGTTGACGAAACGGTCGGCGGTGGTGGTCACGATGACCACATCGGCCTCGTTGCGCGCCGCCAGGATGTGCCGGACGTGGCCGAGATGCACGAGATCGAACACGCCGTGGCAGAGCGCAACGGTGCGGCCCTCGGCTTGCGCGGCCCGCGCGATCTCGCCCAGTTCCTCGATCGACTTGATCTTCTCGTGCGGTGCCGGATGCACGGCCGTCTTGTCTGTCGGAGCATTACCCATTTGTATTACCCAAAGCGCCGGTCGGCCTCAGCCGGTCGGCCCGGAATTGATCGACTCGCTGCAACGATATCCGGCGAACCTGTTCAGTGGCTTGCCTTCTGCGCGGCGCCGGGAGCCGCATCGTTGTCGTCACCGAGATATTTGAACCAGTCCTTGGTGGCGTCGGCGATCTTGTCCACCGTCCACAGGGGAGCATCCTTGTACTGGTCCATCGACTTCAGCATCGTCGCGACGCCGTCCTCGAACTTCACCTTCGGCGTCCATTTCAGAACCCGCTTGATCTTTGTGATGTCGGCGTAGGTGCAGTCGGGCTCGCCGGGACGCTTGGGAATGTGGACCTTGTCGCCGCCGAGAAGCTCGACCAGCCGGTTGACGCTGTAGGTGTTGTCCGAGCCGACGTTGAATATTTCGTGCGAGACATCGGAGCGCGCGGCGGTCACGAAGGCGTCGGCGACGTCGCTGACGAAGGTGAAGTCGCGAGTCTGCTCGCCATCACCGACCACCGTGAACGGCTTGCCGGCGAGCTTCTGCGCCATGAAGACACCGAACACGGCGCCGTAGGTGCCGGTGGTACGATGGCGCGGGCCGTAGACGTTGAACAGGCGCAGCGCGACCGCGGGCAGCTTGTAGACCTGGCACCAGTGCATGACGCACTGCTCGCCGAGATTCTTGGTGAGCGCATAGGGATACATCGGCCGGATCTCGGCGCTCTCCGGCGTCGGATAGACGTCGGGAATGCCGTAGCAGGAGGACGACGCCGCATAGACGAAGCGCCTGACACCGGCGTGCCGCGCTGCCTCGAGAACGTTGACCGTGCCGTCGACATTGGCGCGATGATAGGGAATCGGCGACTCGATCGAGGGAACAATGTCGGCCAGCGCCGCGAGATGGAACACCCAATCGACACCGGCGAAATGCGGCTTGATCGATTCGAGGTCGGTGACGTCGGCCCGCACGACCTTCAACTGGCTCGAATTGGCGCGTGCGGCCAGATTCTCCGGGCGTCCGATGACGAAATTGTCGAGCGCGATGACCTCGTGGCCGTCATCGAGGAGTCGATCGACGAGGTGACTTCCAATGAAGCCGGCGCCGCCGGTAACGATGCATTTCATGGGGAACATCCGTGACGCGAATGCCCAGCGAAATAGGCTCGCCAATGTTGAGTGAAACCCGAAGCCGACTACCAGCCGCCCGCAAACTTTGCAAGTATTATACCTTTGCAATCCTTGGTAATAGCCGGTATCACCCGGTCATGTTGCAATCGAGCCGCCAGCCCATGCCCGCCGAGTCCGTCGATCCCGATCACAAGGCTTTCCTCGACGATTACGTGGGGCGCCTCCATCGCGCGACGGCGGTTGACGACGGTGTTTTTGCCAGCATCTCCGCCACGCGCGCGGCCTGGTTGCGCGCGCGCGAGCAGGGCGGTCGCGTCATCTTCATCGGTAACGGCGGCTCGGCCGGCATCGCTTCGCATCTGGCGATCGATCTGGCGAAGAACGCCTCGGTGCCCGCACTGTGCTTCAGCGATGCGAGCATGATGTCGTGCCTTGCCAACGATTACGGATTCGAGGACTGGATCGCGCACGCCGTGCGGTTGAGCGCCCGCGCCGGCGACTGCCTGGTCGCGATCAGCTCGTCGGGGCGTTCGAAGAACATCCTCAATGCGGTCGCTCAGGCGCGCGCGATGAAGCTCGCCGTGATCACGCTGTCGGGCATGAATGCGGACAATCCGCTGCGCACTCTCGGCGACGTCAATTTCTGGGCCGACAGCCGCAGCTACAACATCGTCGAGACCACGCACCAGTTCTGGATGATGGCCGCAATCGACCTCGTCATCGGTCGTGCGGAATATCCGGCGTCCTGAGGCTGGCATCCGATGCAGTCGCGGTACAAGCAGGCGGCCCTGTTTTCGGTGAAGCTGCTGCTGTCGATCGCCGTGCTGGTCTACATCGCGCGCGGGCTCGACCTGCGCCAGTTGCGCAACCATCTCGTCTCCGTCGATCCGCTGCTGTTCGTCGTCGCGCTGGCGCTGATCTTCTTTCAGACCTTCGTGCTCAACGGCCGGTGGGAGCTGATCATGCGCGCGCTCGGCGTGTCGCTGGACTGGCTCGGCGGCTGGCGGATCCTCATGATCAGCCTCTGGTTCAATCAAGTGCTGCCGTCGTCGGTCGGCGGCGACGCGGTGCGGATGTGGCTGCTGCGCCAGCGTGGCGTGCAGTGGTCGGAGGCGGTCAAAGGGGTCGCGGCAGACCGTTTCACGGCGTTGATCGGGCTGATCGTGCTGATGGTGGCCGGGTTGCCGTTCCTGCTGTCGCGCGTATCGAATCAGGCTGCGATCCTGGCCATCGGCGGGCTGACGCTGGCGGGCGTCGCCGGCACCGTGGTCCTGTTGACGCTCGATCGCCTGCCGAAGCGACTGATCTCGCTTCCCGCGATCGCAAGCTTCGTTCGGTTCGGAACACTCGTCAGGTTTCTTCTCCTGCAGTCCGAGCGCCGCGGTGTGCTGTTCGGATCGGCGCTCCTCATTCATCTCGTGACGGCGGCGGCCTGCTTTGCCCTCGCGCGCGGCGTCGGAGCGCAGCTCTCGGTGCTGGACGCCGGTATCCTGATTCCGCCGGTGATCCTGCTGACAGCGGTTCCGATTTCGATCAGCGGGTGGGGCGTTCGCGAGGGGGCGATGGTCGCCTGTCTTGGTCTTGCCGGCGTTCCTTCCGAGGAGGCACTGTCGGTTTCGCTCCTGCTGGGTGCCGTCAGCGTTATCGTC
The DNA here is from genome assembly GCF_054185205.1 of Bradyrhizobium sp. 14AA. Classification (NCBI taxonomy): domain Bacteria; kingdom Pseudomonadati; phylum Pseudomonadota; class Alphaproteobacteria; order Hyphomicrobiales; family Nitrobacteraceae; genus Bradyrhizobium; species Bradyrhizobium sp. 14AA. The sequence goes on from NZ_JAVAYM010000023.1 coordinate 98,420, forward strand.
GGTCTCGCAGGCGGCGTGATCTGGCTGTCAAGCGCGGAGCGCGGCTCGTATTCAGCGGACAAAGCGGCGAAGGCTGCGGAAGAATCGCCGAACTACGGGCTGGCGAAGGCCGAGGAGGTATCGAGCCACCCTTGACCCCTTGAACCATTGCAGTCGATCTGATCTCCACAGGGTGGGAATGTCTCACCCGCGCGCATGTCTCCGTTTTCCGGTTCCATGATGAAAAACCTGTTCTACGTCCGCCAAACCTGCCGCCTCTGTCACTCCGACAAGCAAGAGCTGGTCGTGCCCATGGCCGGCATGCCGATCGGCACGCCGAACTTCCAGGTGCCGGAGGCCAGTGTCGACGATCCCGTGTTCCGGGCCGCGGTGCCGATGGCGCTGCACCTGTGCAGGGATTGCGGCCACCTCCAGATTCTCCATGTCGGCAATCCGGAGATCCAGTACCGAAACTACGTCTACACCACCTCGCTGTCGCTCGGCCTGCGGGAGCATTTCGCAGGCTATGCCAACGACGTCGTCAGCCGCTTCGGCATCGCGCCCGGCTCGCTGGTCGTCGAACTCGGCAGCAACGACGGATCGCTGCTCGGCTTCTTCAAGGAGCGCGGCATGCGGGTGCTGGGCGTCGACCCCGCCGTCGACATTGCGCGGCGTGCGACCGAATCGGGGATCGAGACCATCGGCGACTTCTTCACCGATGCCATCGGTCACCGCATTCTGCAGAGCCACGGCGCGGCGAGCGTCGTGATCGCCAACAACATGATCGCCAATGTCGACAACCTCGATCCGCTGGTGATCGGGGTTCGCGACGTGCTGGCGCCGGACGGACTGTTCGTGTTCGAGACGCAGTATGGCGTCGACGTCACCGAGAAGAACCTTCTCGACACCGTCTATCACGAGCATCTGTCGTATTTTAACATCAAGCCGCTGATCCGTTTCTTTGCCCGGCTCGGCATGGAGCTGATCGATGTCCAGCACATCTGGACCAAGGGTGGCTCGATCCGCGTGACCGTGCAGCGCGCCGGCGGCGCGAAGAAGCCGTCCGCGGAGGTCGCGCGCTTCGTTGCCGAGGAAGAGCGGCTCGGCGTCGACCAGCCGGCTTATTATGCGCCCTATGTGAAGAGGATCGCCGCCATCCGTGACGAACTCGTCGCGATGGCCGATGCTGCCCATGCGCGCGGTCAACTCGTTGCCGGCTATGGTGTTTCCGTAGGCACCACGACCCTGCTGCCGCAGTTCGGCCTGGAGGGAAAGATCGACTTCCTGGTGGACGATGACCCGAAGAAGGGGAACGTCATGGCCGGGCCGGGCTACGATATCCCGATCCTGCCGCCTGCCGCCCTCTACGAGCGCAAGCCGGCGTTCGTCGTCGTCTTCGCCTGGCGCTATGTGGACCCAATCCGGGCCAAGCACGCCCGCTATTTCGCCGAGGGCGGAAAGTTCGTGGTGCCGCTGCCCGGTGTCGCGATGGTCGACCGGGCCGACTGACGGTCGTCCGGGGGCTGTGAGGGGCGAGCTGGACAGACCGGCCGGCTCAGGCGTCAGAAGGTCGCGTGGCCCGGCTCGGTAAGCCGTTGATTCGCATGGCCTCTGACGTCGTCCTCCGGGCGCGAGGGGACGCTTGCCGGGCGCGCCGCTACCTTGACGTTTGGTCCCATCCGCAGTAGATACCCCGCACTCGCAGCCGGCCCGTTAGACGCGGATCTCCGGCGCGGCTTTGAAATCCCCGAACAATCGAGCCCGGTTCCCGGCTCATCCTTCGAGACAGAGGGCTGGGCCAACGGCGGCTGTTCGGATCCCTGAAATTCATTTGCGTCTGTCGACGGACGTTGGACATCAAACGATGGCAGTCAGCCCGTTCAAGTTCTTGCAGGAAGTGCGCTCGGAGACCGCCAAGGTCACCTGGCCGACCCGTCGTGAGACGACGATCACCACCATCATGGTGTTCGTCATGGTCGCCGTGGCCTCGATCTTCTTCTTCGCCGCCGACCAGATTATCCGTGTTCTCATCACCTTCCTTCTGGGCATTCACTGATGGCAACAGCAACCGCTCAATTGTCTGACAAGCGCTGGTACATCGTCCACGCCTATTCGAACTTCGAGAAGAAGGTCGCTGAATCGATTCGCGAGCAGGCCAAGCAGCGCGGGCTCGAGGAACTGTTCGAGTTGGTGCTGGTTCCGACCGAGAAGGTCACGGAAGTGCGCCGCGGCCGCAAGATCGACGCCGAGCGCAAGTTCTTCCCGGGCTACGTGCTGGTGAAGATGAAGCTGACCGACGAGGCGTTTCATCTGATCAAGAACACGCCGAAGGTCACGGGCTTCCTCGGCGCGGAAAACAAGCCGATGCCGATCTCGGAAGCCGAAGCCATGCGCATCCTGCACCAGGTGCAGGAGGGCGTGGAGCGGCCGAAGGCGTCGGTGTCGTTCGAGATCGGCGAGAACGTGCGCGTGGCCGACGGCCCGTTCGCTTCGTTCTCGGGTGTGGTCGAGGAAATCGACGAGGCGCGCTCGCGCGTGAAGGTCGCGGTGTCGATCTTCGGCCGCGCCACGCCGGTCGAACTGGAATTCGGTCAGGTCGAGAAGGTCTGACCGGGTACGCGGAAAGCCGAAAGCTTTCCGCAAAACGAGGCCGTGGGAGGGAGAGGGCGGTTGCCAGCCGCATCCGACCCAGACCACGAACCTGAAACCGCCGGCCTGGCCGACACAACAGGAGTGATACATGGCAAAGAAAGTGACCGGATACCTGAAGCTTCAGGTCCCGGCCGGTGCGGCGAATCCTTCGCCCCCGATCGGTCCCGCGCTTGGTCAGCGCGGTCTCAACATCATGGAGTTCTGCAAGGCGTTCAACGCCCAGACCCAGAAGGAAGAGAAGAACACCCCGATTCCCGTCGTGATCACGATCTACGCCGATCGTTCCTTCACGTTCGAGATGAAGACCCCCCCGATGTCCTTCTTCCTCAAGCAGGCAGCCAAGATCCAGTCCGGCTCGAAGGCGCCGGGCCGTGACAAGGCCGGCAAGGTGACCAAGGCGCAAGTGCGCGAGATCGCCGAGAAGAAGATGAAGGATCTCAATTGCGACTCCATCGAATCGGCCATGAAGATGGTCGAGGGCTCTGCCCGCTCGATGGGTCTGGAAGTGGCGGGGTAAGCGGTCATGGCAATCGGAAAGCGTTTGAACAAAGCCCGCGAAGGTGTTGACCGCGAAAAGCTTTACCCGCTCGCGGACGCCATCAAGATGGTCAAGGAACGCGCGAAAGCGAAGTTCGACGAGACCATCGAGGTCGCGATCAATCTCGGCGTCGATCCGCGTCACGCCGACCAGATGGTCCGTGGCGTCGTGACCCTGCCGAACGGCACCGGCCGTACGCTCCGCGTCGGCGTGTTCGCCCGTGGCGCCAAGGCTGATGAAGCCAAGGCTGCGGGTGCTGACGTCGTCGGCGCCGAAGACCTGGTCGAGAAGGTGCAGAACGGTTCGATCGATTTCGACCGTTGTATTGCAACTCCCGACATGATGCCGCTGGTCGGCCGCCTCGGTAAGGTGCTCGGCCCGCGCGGCCTGATGCCGAACCCGAAGATCGGCACCGTGACCATGGACGTCACCGGTGCGGTGAAGGGTGCCAAGGGCGGCTCGGTCGAGTTCCGCGTCGAGAAGGCCGGCATCCTGCAGGCCGGCGTCGGCAAGGCCTCGTTCTCCGAGGAGAAGCTGGTCGAGAACATCAAGGCCCTGGCCGACGCTGTCTCGAAGGCGAAGCCGGCTGGTTCCAAGGGTACCTACATCCAGCGCGTTGCGGTGTCCTCGACGATGGGCCCCGGCGTGAAGGTCGAGCCAGGCACCATTCTCGGCTAAGGTCTGCCTCGACGAGAGGTTTGGAAATTGCATGAGGCGAGGGGCGGAATTGGGCAACCGATTCCGCCCCTCGTCGTTTGCGTCGGCGCTCGCAGGGAACAAGAACAATGGCTGATAAGGTCCTGATCTACTCGCGCTTCCCCAAGACGATGATGGCGCGCTTTGCCGAGCGGTTCGAACTGCTCGACACCGGCGGCAAGCCCGCGCGTGAGGTGTTTTCGGCCGACGAGCTTGGCGGCATCCGCGCGATGCTGACCGCGGGCGCCTCGCCGCTCGGTGCCGAGGCGATGGACCTGTTTCCGAAACTCGGCGCCATCGTCTGCTACGGCACCGGTTATGACGGCGTCGACCTCAAGGCGGCCGCCGCGCGCGACATCGCGGTCGGTCACAGCCCCGGCGCCAATGCGGCCTCGGTCGCCGATATCGCGATGACCCTGATGCTGGCGACGACGCGGCGGATCCTGGTTGCTGACGAATATGTCCGCAGCGGCGATTGGGCGGCGTCAAAGCAATCGCCGATGATGCGTCCGCAGGCCGGCATGCCCGGCCGCCGCATCGGCGTCTTCGGCATGGGCGAGATCGGCCGCAAGATCGCGGCGCGCTGCGCCGCCTTCGAGAGCGAGGTCGGCTATTTCAGCCGCACCAGATACGATCTGCCCTATCAGTATTTCCCATCGCTGGAGGCGCTGGCCGACTGGTGCAGCGTGCTGATGATCGCGGTCCGGGCAGGGGCGGAGACCCAGCATGTCGTCAGCGCCGATATCCTGAGGCGCCTGGGCGCGGACGGCTATGTCGTCAACATCTCCCGCGGCTCGGTCATCGACGAAAAGGCCCTGGTCACAGCGCTCACCGACAAGACCATCGCCGGCGCTGGCCTCGACGTCTTCGAGAAGGAACCGCACGCCCCCGACGCCCTGACGGCGCTCCCCAACGTGGTGTTCGCCCCGCATATCGGCGGCCACACCCTCGAATCGCATGTCGCCATGCAGAACTGCGTGCTAGCGAACCTGACCGCGTTCTTCGCGGGCAGACCGCTGCCTCATGGGGTCAAATCGACCTGAATCGGCCCTTGTCGGCCCGTCTCAGGGCCCGCCGCCAACGGATTGGAACTGGTGTGAATTTTGCTCTTGGCAAGCAGGCTCTGAGCGGTTAAAGAACCGCTTCCGGACGTGCCGGCCTCGGCTGGCGCGTTCGTGCACGCATTCCGAAAACCCGACAGGCAGGAGATCATTCCTTTTCAGGACGTCCGTGAGGATTTGCCCGAAAAGGAAGGAAAACCCGTCAGTTGGTGGGGTGCGGGCAGGGGTCGGACGGTTCGCCGGCTGACCCTGTCCTGTCCAAGACTGCAGGCGCCCGCGGGAAATTTCGATTTCTCAACGGCTTAATCGCACAGCCTGCATAGACGGGTGAAGACCGGATTTCACTTCGCGCCCAGCTTTAACGGCTGGCTTCGCGAAACGGGTCTGGTTCGGACCTCGACACGCCGTGGGCCCCAGGGCTCCCGGAGGGCAGGCTTTAAATTGTCGTCTCGCCCGGCGCGTGTCCGAAGGGTTTTGACCCGGAGGTTCAGGTTTTGGGTGGGGCGACGGGTGCAACCCGGTGGTCCCGCTTTTCGCGATGACCGCCAACCGGAAAGAGCTTGCTGTGGAACGAGCGGCAAAAAAGGAAGCGGTCGAACAGCTCAATGAGGTCTTCAAGACCACGAGCGTCGCGGTCGTTGCCCAATATTCCGGCCTCACCGTCGCCCAGATGCAGAAGCTGCGCATGCAGATGAAGCAGGCTGGCGCCTCGGTAAAGGTCTCGAAGAACCGTCTCGCCAAAATTGCTCTTGAAGGCACTGACGTCGTTGCCATCGGCCCCATGCTGAAGGGACCGACCGTGATCGCCACTTCGAACGATCCGGTAGCGGCGCCAAAGGTCGCCGTCGAATTCGCCAAGGCGAACGAAAAGTTCGTCATCATTGGCGGCTCGATGGGAAAGACCGTCCTGAATGTCGACAGCGTAAAGGCGCTTGCCTCGCTGCCGTCGCTTGACGAACTGCGCGCAAAGATCGTCGGCCTGCTTGTGGCCCCGGCGACCAAGATCGCTCAGCTCGCCAACGCGCCCGCGGGCAAGCTCGCGCGCGTCATCCAGGCTCATGCCTCAAAGGGCGAAGCGGCCTGACGCCCTTCGCAAAACTCAAACCCGAACCAGACTTACACGTAAGGAAACTGAACAATGGCTGACTTGCAGAAGATCGTTGACGACCTCTCGAGCCTCACCGTGCTCGAAGCTGCCGAACTCGCGAAGCTCCTCGAAGAGAAGTGGGGCGTTTCGGCTGCCGCGGCTGTCGCCGTGGCCGGCCCGGCTGGTGGTGGCGCTGCCGCTGCTCCGGCGGAAGAGAAGACCGAGTTCACGGTCGTTCTCGCCAGCGCCGGCGACAAGAAGATCGAGGTCATCAAGGAAGTCCGCGCCATCACCGGCCTGGGCTTGAAGGAAGCAAAGGACCTCGTCGAGGGCGCGCCGAAGCCTGTCAAGGAAGGCGTGAACAAGGACGAAGCCGAGAAGATCAAGGCCCAGCTCGAGAAGGCTGGCGCGAAGGTCGAGCTCAAGTAAGCAACACTTACTGGCGCAGGATCCCGGGCCATCGCCCGGGATCCTGGTCCGCCCTCAACGGGCGGGCCAGATGCAAAAGGCGTGCGACGGAACGTCCCGACGCAGGCCGAACACGAAAAAGTGTGGGGATTTGCGGGTTTACCCCTCGAATCTCCACTATTGTCGCCCCATATCGGTTCGGCAGCACGAAAGCGCGGTGGGCAGGGATGCGGGTTCTCTGTAAGCCGTTGGGAGAGCAGGCTATTTCGGGCTTTTGCAGTCCGTGAAGACAATCGTTGTGACGGGCGGGCGCGCACCAGCGCCCCGCGCGTCGTTTTGCGTTTTGAAGGTCTGAAGAACAGATTCAGGACATTTTGGCCTGAACCTGAGTTTCCGGCCCCCAAAGCGGGTTCGAAAAATTCAACCCGGGGAGCGGTGGCAGCCGCGCTCCGGACGGCGCGCCCAGAGCGGGCGACGAAATGAGAGGCCACGATGGCGCAGCAGACATTCACCGGTCGCAAACGCGTTCGCAAGTTCTTCGGACACATCAAGGAAGTCGCCGAGATGCCGAACCTCATCGAGGTTCAGAAGGCATCCTATGACCAGTTCCTGATGGTCGACGAACCCACCGGCGGGCGTCTCGACGAGGGCCTGCAGGCTGTGTTCCGCTCGGTGTTCCCGATCTCCGACTTCTCGGGCACCTCGATGCTGGAATTCGTCCGCTACGAGTTCGAGCAGCCGAAATACGACGTCGACGAGTGCCGTCAGCGCGGCATGACCTTCGCGGCGCCCCTCAAGGTGACGCTGCGCCTCATCGTGTTCGATATCGACGAGGAAACCGGCGCGAAGTCGGTCAAGGACATCAAGGAGCAGGACGTCTACATGGGCGACATCCCGCTCATGACGATGAACGGCACCTTCATCGTCAACGGCACCGAGCGCGTCATCGTCTCGCAGATGCACCGTTCGCCGGGCGTGTTCTTCGACCACGACAAGGGCAAGACTCACTCCTCGGGCAAGCTGCTGTTCGCTGCCCGCGTGATCCCGTATCGCGGCTCCTGGCTCGACATCGAGTTCGACGCCAAGGACATCGTCTATGCGCGTATCGACCGTCGCCGCAAGCTGCCGGTGACGTCGCTGATGTTCGCCCTCGGCCTCGACGGCGAGGCGATCCTGTCCACGTTCTACAAGAAGATCCTCTACAAGCGGACCAAGGAAGGCTGGCGCGTTCCGTTCGACGCCAACCGTTTCCGCGGCTACTCGACGATCAACGACCTGATCGACGCCGACACCGGCAAGGTCGTGCTCGAGGCCGGCAAGAAGCTCACCGTCCGCGCCGCCCGTCAGCTCCAGGAGAAGGGCCTGAAGGCGCTGCGCCTGTCGGATGAGGAACTCGTCGGCAACTACCTCGCCGAGGACCTCGTCAACCCGAAGACGGGTGAGATCCACGCTGAAGCCGGTGAGGAAATCACCGACAAGTCCATGAAGGCGCTCAACGAGCACGGCTACAAGGAATTGCCGCTGCTCGACATCGACCACGTCAATGTCGGCGCCTACATCCGCAACACGCTCTCGGCCGACAAGAACATGACGCGTGAAGACGCGCTGTTCGACATCTACCGCGTAATGCGTCCGGGCGAGCCGCCGACGCTGGATTCGGCGCAGGCCATGTTCCAGTCGCTGTTCTTCGACGCCGAACGCTACGACCTGTCCGCGGTCGGCCGCGTCAAGATGAACATGCGCCTCGACCTCGATGCGCCCGACACCCAGCGCACGCTACGCAAGGAAGACATCCTCTCCGTCATCAAGACGCTGGTGGACCTGCGCGACGGCAAGGGCGAGATCGACGACATCGACCATCTCGGCAACCGCCGTGTGCGCTCGGTCGGCGAGCTCATGGAGAACCAGTACCGCATCGGCCTGTTGCGCATGGAGCGCGCGATCAAGGAGCGCATGTCCTCGGTCGACATCGACACGGTCATGCCGCAGGACCTGATCAACGCCAAGCCGGCGGCCGCCGCCGTGCGCGAGTTCTTCGGCTCCTCGCAGCTCTCGCAGTTCATGGACCAGACCAACCCGCTGTCGGAGATCACCCACAAGCGCCGTCTCTCGGCGCTTGGACCGGGCGGTCTGACCCGCGAGCGCGCCGGCTTCGAGGTGCGCGACGTGCATCCGACGCATTACGGCCGCATCTGCCCGATCGAGACGCCGGAAGGTCCGAACATCGGCCTGATCAACTCGCTCGCGACCTTCGCGCGCGTGAACAAGTACGGCTTCGTCGAGACGCCTTACCGCAAGGTGAAGGATGGCCGCGTCACCGACGAGGTCGTGTACCTCTCGGCGATGGAAGAGGGCCGCTACACGGTCGCGCAGGCCAACGTGCCGCTCGACCCGAAGGGCCGCTTCACCGAAGACCTCGTGGTCTGCCGTCACGCCGGCGAAGTCTTGCCGGTGACGCCGGACAAGGTCGACTACATGGACGTGTCGCCGAAGCAGCTCGTTTCGGTCGCCGCGGCGCTGATCCCGTTCCTCGAGAACGACGACGCCAACCGCGCGCTGATGGGCTCGAACATGCAGCGCCAGGCGGTGCCGCTGGTTCGCGCCGAGGCGCCGTTCGTCGGCACCGGCATGGAAGGCGTGGTTGCGCGTGACTCGGGTGCTGCGATCGCGGCGCGCCGTTCGGGCGTGATCGACCAGATCGACGCGACCCGCGTCGTGATCCGCGCGACGGAAGATCTCGATCCGACCAAGTCGGGCGTCGATATCTATCGTCTGATGAAGTACCAGCGCTCCAACCAGTCGACCTGCATCAACCAGCGTCCGCTGGTGAAGGTCGGCGACATCGTCAAGAAGGGCGACATCATCGCGGACGGTCCGTCGACCGATCTCGGCGAACTCGCGCTCGGCCGCAACGTGCTCGTCGCGTTCATGCCGTGGAACGGCTACAACTTCGAAGACTCGATCCTGCTCTCCGAGCGGATCGTGAAGGAAGACGTCTTCACCTCGATTCACATCGAGGAGTTCGAGGTGATGGCCCGCGACACCAAGCTCGGACCTGAGGAAATCACCCGCGACATTCCGAACGTCTCGGAAGAAGCGCTGAAGAACCTCGACGAAGCCGGTATCGTCTACATCGGTGCGGAAGTGCGCGCCGGCGACATCCTGGTCGGCAAGATCACGCCGAAGGGTGAAAGCCCGATGACGCCGGAAGAGAAGCTCCTGCGCGCCATCTTCGGCGAGAAGGCCTCCGACGTTCGCGACACCTCGCTGCGCGTTCCTCCGGGCGTGCAGGGCACGATCGTGGAAGTGCGCGTGTTCAACCGTCACGGCGTCGACAAGGACGAGCGTGCGCTGGCGATCGAGCGGGAAGAGATCGAGCGTCTGGCCAAGGACCGCGACGACGAGCAGGCGATCCTGGACCGCAACGTCTACAACCGTCTTGCCGAGCTGCTGGAAGGGCGGCAGGGCATCGCAGGTCCCAAGGGCTTCAAGAAGGACACCAAGATCACCCGCGCGGTGCTCGAGGAGTATCCGAAGTCGCAGTGGTGGCTGTTCGCTTCGCCGAACGACAAGCTGATGGCCGAGATCGAGGCCATGCGGAAGCAGTACGACGAGTCGAAGAAGGGGCTGGAACAGCGCTTCCTCGACAAGGTCGAGAAGCTTCAGCGCGGCGACGAATTGCCGCCCGGCGTGATGAAGATGGTCAAGGTCTTCGTCGCGGTGAAGCGCAAGATCCAGCCCGGCGACAAGATGGCCGGCCGCCACGGCAACAAGGGCGTGGTGTCGAAGATCGTGCCGATCGAGGACATGCCGTTCCTCGAAGACGGCACGCATGCCGACATCGTGCTCAATCCGCTGGGCGTGCCCTCGCGCATGAACGTCGGACAGATCCTCGAGACCCATCTCGGCTGGGCCTGTGCCGGCCTCGGCAAGCGGATCGGCCAGACGGTCGATGCCTACTTGTCGAAGCAGGACATCAAGCCGCTGAAGGAAACCTTGAAGAAGGTCTACGGCGAGGACGAGACGATCAAGACGCTCAACGACAACGAGCTGCTTGAACTCGGCCATAACCTCAGCCGCGGCGTGCCGATTGCGACGCCGGTGTTCGACGGTGCCAAGGAAGCCGACATCGAGGAGATGCTGAAGCTTGCCGGTCTCGACGCGTCGGGTCAGTCGACCGTCTATGACGGCCGCACCGGCGACGCCTTCGATCGCAAGGTGACGGTGGGCTACATCTACATGCTCAAGCTGCACCATCTGGTCGACGACAAGATCCATGCGCGTTCGATCGGTCCGTACTCGCTCGTCACCCAGCAGCCGCTGGGCGGCAAGGCGCAGTTCGGCGGCCAGCGCTTCGGCGAAATGGAAGTGTGGGCGCTCGAGGCTTACGGCGCGGCGTACACGCTCCAGGAAATGCTGACGGTGAAGTCGGACGACGTCGCCGGCCGCACCAAGGTGTACGAGGCGATCGTGCGCGGCGACGACACGTTCGAGGCCGGTATTCCGGAATCGTTCAACGTGCTGGTCAAGGAAATGCGCTCGCTCGGCCTCAACGTCGACCTGCACAACTCCAAGGTGGGACCGGCGCCGACGTCGGAAGCAGCCGAGTAACACGACCTTTCATGCCCGGCCTTCACGGCCGGGCATTGGCGCCCCTCCCGATGCCTTGAGGGCAGGGTGCCCCGCTCGAGTGATTTTCGAATTTGCGGCCGGAGGCGACCGGTACGCGAGGAGAAGACGATGAACCAAGAAATTATGAATCTCTTTAACCCGACGACGCCGGCTCAGGTCTTCGACCAGATCCGGATCTCGATCGCGTCTCCAGAGAAGATTCTGTCCTGGTCCTACGGCGAGATCAAGAAGCCGGAGACCATCAACTACCGTACCTTCAAGCCCGAGCGCGACGGCCTGTTCTGCGCCCGCATCTTCGGGCCGATCAAGGACTACGAGTGCTTGTGCGGCAAGTACAAGCGCATGAAGTACAAGGGCATCATCTGCGAGAAGTGCTCGGTCGAGGTCACGCTGTCGCGCGTCCGGCGCGAGCGCATGGGCCATATCGAGCTCGCCGCCCCCGTCGCCCACATCTGGTTCCTGAAGTCGCTGCCCTCGCGCATCGGTCTTCTGCTGGACATGACGCTGAAGGATCTCGAGCGGATCCTCTACTTCGAATATTACGTCGTGCTCGAGCCGGGTCTCACCGCGCTCAAGGACCGTCAGCTGCTGTCGGAAGACGAGTATCTGAAGGCGCAGGACGAGTACGGCCAGGATTCCTTCACCGCCATGATTGGCGCGGAAGCGATCCGCGAGCTGCTCAAGGGCATGGACCTCGAGAAGCTCGAACTGTCCTTGCGCGCGGAGATGCAGGAGACCGACTCCGACATCAAGCACAAGAAGCTCGCCAAGCGCCTGAAGATCGTGGAAGCGTTCCGCCACTCCGGCAACAAGCCGGAATGGATGATCATGACCGTGGTCCCGGTGATTCCGCCGGACCTGCGTCCGCTGGTGCCGCTGGACGGCGGCCGCTTCGCGACCTCGGACCTCAACGACCTCTACCGCCGCGTCATCAACCGCAACAACCGCTTGAAGCGGCTGATGGAGCTGCGCGCGCCCGACATCATCATCCGCAACGAGAAGCGCATGCTTCAGGAAGCGGTCGATGCGCTGTTCGACAACGGCCGCCGCGGCCGCGTCATCACCGGCGCCAACAAGCGTCCGCTGAAGTCGCTCGCCGACATGCTCAAGGGCAAGCAAGGCCGCTTCCGTCAGAACCTGCTCGGCAAGCGCGTCGACTATTCGGGCCGTTCGGTGATCGTGGTCGGTCCCGAGCTGCGCCTGCATCAGTGCGGCCTGCCGAAGAAGATGGCGCTCGAGCTGTTCAAGCCGTTCATCTACTCGCGGCTTGACGCCAAGGGCCTGTCCACCACCGTGAAGCAGGCGAAGAAGCTGGTCGAGAAGGAGCGGCCCGAGGTCTGGGACATCCTGGACGAGGTCATCCGCGAGCATCCGGTGCTGCTCAACCGCGCACCAACGCTGCATCGTCTCGGCATCCAGGCGTTCGAGCCCGTGCTGATCGAGGGCAAGGCGATCCAGCTTCACCCGCTGGTCTGCTCGGCGTTCAACGCCGACTTCGACGGCGACCAGATGGCCGTGCACGTCCCGCTGTCGCTCGAAGCGCAGCTGGAAGCGCGCGTCCTGATGATGTCGACCAACAACATCCTGCATCCGGCGAACGGCCAGCCGATCATCGTGCCGTCGCAGGACATCGTGCTCGGTCTCTACTACGTCTCGATCATGCGCGAAGGCCTGCCCGGCGAGGGCAAGGTGTTCGGCGAGATGGCCGAGCTCGAGCACGCCCTGCACGCGAAGGTCATCCACCTCCACACCAAGATCAAGTACCGGTGGGAAGGCATCGACGAGACCGGCAAGATCTCCAAGCGCTGGATCGAGACCACCGCTGGCCGCGTCATGCTCGGTAACCTGCTGCCGAAGAACCCGCGCGTCCCGTACGAGATAATCAACAAGCTGATGACCAAGCGCGAGATCTCGGGCGTCATCGACCAGGTCTACCGCCACTGCGGTCAGAAGGAGACGGTGATCTTCTGCGACCGCATCATGGCGCTCGGCTTCTACAACGCGTTCAAGGCCGGCATCTCGTTCGGCAAGGACGACATGGTCGTGCCGCACTCCAAGTGGAAGATCGTAGATACCACCCGTACGCTGGCGAAGGATTTCGAGCAGCAGTACAACGACGGCCTGATCACCCATGGCGAGAAGTACAACAAGGTCGTCGACGCCTGGTCGAAGGCCACGGAAGAAATCGCCAAGGCGATGATGAAGGAAATCTCCTCGACCAAGAAGACGGCGAGTGGAGCGGATGCCGACATCAACTCGATCTACATGATGGCTCACTCCGGTGCCCGCGGTTCGCCGGCCCAGATGCGCCAGCTCGCCGGCATGCGCGGCCTGATGGCCAAGCCGTCGGGTGAGATCATCGAGACGCCGATCATCTCGAACTTCAAGGAAGGTCTCTCGGTTCTCGAGTACTTCAACTCGACCCACGGCGCCCGCAAGGGCCTCGCGGACACCGCGTTGAAGACCGCGAACTCGGGCTACCTGACCCGCCGTCTGGTCGACGTGGCGCAGGACTGCATCATCACGCAGTCCGACTGCGGCACCAAGCTCGGCATCAAGATGCGCGCCATCGTCGATGCCGGCACCGTGGTGGCTTCGCTCGGCTCGCGTATCCTCGGACGCACGGCCTGCGAAGACATCCGTGACAGCTCCGGCAAGGTGATCATCAAGCGCGATACGCTGATGGAAGAGAGCCATCTGGACGCTATCCAGCAGGGTGGTGTGCAGGAGGTGAAGATCCGCTCGGCGCTGACCTGCGAACTCGTCAACGGCATCTGCGGCAAGTGCTATGGCCGCGACCTCGCCCGCGGCACGCCGGTCAACCACGGCGAAGCGGTCGGCGTCATCGCGGCGCAGTCGATCGGTGAGCCGGGCACCCAGCTCACCATGCGCACCTTCCACATCGGTGGTGCGGCGCAGCTCAACGAGCAGTCGTTCGTCGAAGCCAACTTCGACGGCAAGATCGTGATCAGGAACAAGGCCATCGCCCGCAACAGCGAAGGTCACCTGGTCGCAATGGTGCGCAACATGGTGGTGGCGATCGTCGATGCCGACGGCACCGAGCGTGCGACGCACCGCGTCCAGTACGGCTCCCGCCTGCACATCGACGAAGGTGACACGGTCAAGCGTGGCCAGCGCATCGTCGAGTGGGATCCCTACACCCGTCCGCTCCTCACCGAAGTCGAAGGTACGATCGGCTTCGAGGATCTGGTCGAGGGGCAGTCGATCTCGGAAACGCTCGACGAGGCCACCGGCATCGCCAAGCGCGTGGTCATCGACTGGCGTTCGACCCGCGGCGGTTCGGACCTGCGTCCGGCCATCGTGGTCAAGGGCAAGGACGGCAAGGTGCTCAAGCTCGCCCGTGGCGGCGATGCCCGGTACATGCTGTCGGTCGACGCCATTCTCTCGGTCGACGTCGGAGCCAAGGTCAACCCGGGCGACATCCTCGCCCGTGTCTCGACCGAAAGCGCCAAGACGCGTGACATCACCGGCGGTCTGCCGCGGGTGGCGGAACTGTTCGAGGCACGGCGTCCGAAGGATGCGGCGATCATTGCCGAAATCTCGGGCACCATCCGGTTCGGACGCGACTACAAGAACAAGCGTCGCATCTCGATCGAGCCGATGGACAAGACCGACGAGCCGCGCGAGTACCTGATCCCGAAGGGCAAGCACATCCACCTTCAGGACGGCGACGTCGTCGAAAAGGGCGACTTCATCGTGGAAGGCAACCCGGCGCCGCACGACATCCTCGCGGTCAAGGGCATCGAGGAGCTCGCGGCCTACCTGGTCAACGAAATCCAGGAGGTCTACCGGCTCCAGGGCGTGCTCATCAACGACAAGCACATCGAGGTGATTGTCCGTCAGATGCTCCAGAAGGTGGAAGTCACCGACCAGGGCGACACGGACATGATCTCCGGCGAGCAGGTCGACAAGATCGAGTTCGACGCACTCAACGAGAAGGCGAAGGAAGAGGGCAAGAAGATCGCCACGGGTACGCCGGTTCTGCTCGGCATCACCAAGGCGAGCCTCCAGACCCGCTCCTTCTTCTCGGCGGCCTCGTTCCAGGAGACCACCCGCGTCCTCACGGAAGCGGCGGTCAACGGCAAGGTCGATCCGCTCGAAGGTCTCAAGGAGAACGTCATCGTCGGCCGGCTGATCCCGGCAGGCACCGGCGCCTCCATGGCCAAGATCCGCGAAGTCGCGATGAAGCGCGACAAGCTGATCCTGGACGAGCGCGAGAAGCAGGCGGCCGTCGTGTCGCCCGCGCCGGAAGCGGAGCTTCCTGCGCTGCCGCCCGCGGAATGATCGTTCATCCGTAGGAATACCGAGGACAACGAAAAGGCCGGCGCAAGCCGGCCTTTTTGCTGCTTTGTTTGCTTGCTGCGTTGCGGGATCAACCTTTGTTCATCTTTCCTTCAGGCGCAAAAGCGCTTTTGCTAGGGGAGTTTAGACCGGTGGATCCCGTGACGGGGGCAGGGCCGGAGACCACGGAACTCATATGCTTGATCTCGCAATCGTAGGCGGCGGCCCCGGCGGGCTGATGAGCGCCTGGTATCTGAAGCGCAAGCTCGGCGATCTCTGTCGCATCACCATCTACGAGGCGTCCGATCGGCTCGGCGGCAAGATCGTCACGCGCAAATTCGATTCCGCGCCCGCGATGTACGAGGCCGGCGTGGCCGAGATCTACGATTACTCGATGACGGGGCCGGATCCGCTGCGCGAGCTGATCCAGCATTTCGGACTGCAGACGATTCCGATGGATGCCGAACAGGTGCAGTTCGGCGGCGAACTCCTCAACGACGTCGCCGGCATGCGCCGCAAATACGGCGCCAAGACCGCGGCCGCGATCGAGGCATTCCGCAAGCGCTGCACCGAGGCGATGTCGCCGATCGAATATTACGAGGGCGTCGGCGCGCACGACAACGAGAACCCCTGGGCCTACAAGACCGCCGAGCAGGTGCTCGACGAGGAGGTCGAGGACGAGACCGCCAAGCGCTTCTTCAAGGTGATGGCACGCTCGGACATCGCCACCGAAAGCCACAACACCAACGGCCTGAACGCGCTCAAGAACTACCTGATGGACGTCGACGGCTATATCGGCCTCTACTCCATCCAGAACGGCAACGAGCAGCTGATCGAGTGCCTGCAGTCGGAGGTCAATGCCGACATCCAGCTCAATCACCGCGTGCTCACCGTCGGCAAGGCGCCGACCGGCCGCTACCAGCTCAAGATGATGAACGGCAAGGGGCCGGAGACGCGCGACTTCGATCTCGTGCTGGTCTGTCTGCCGCATTCCTGGCTCGCCACCGTCGGCTGGGAAGGCGAGCAGCTGCGCAAGTCGATGGTCAAGCACGTCTCCTACTTCGACCGTCCCGCGCATTACCTGCGCGTCTCGATCCTGTTCGACACGCCGTTCTGGGGCGAGAAGATTCCCGGCGCCTGGTTCATGTCGGAAGCCTTCGGCGGCTGCTGCGTCTACAACGAGGGCGCGCGTCACGACGTCGGCAAGCACGGCGTGCTGAACTGGCTGATTCCCGGCTCCGATGCGCTGGCCTTCGCCAATCTCACCGACCAGGAGCTGATCGACGCCGCGCTGAAATCGCTGCCGGCCTCGCTCGGCGATGCGCGTGCGCACTTCATGGAAGGCAAGATCCACCGCTGGCTGTCGTCGGTGAACGCGATTCCGGGCGGTCTGCCCGTGCGCGACGTCATGACCAATCACCGGCCCGAGCCGAAGGAGCATCCCGGCATCGTGGTGGTCGGCGACTATTTGTTCGACTCGACGCTGAACGGTCTGCTCGACTCCTCGGATGCGGCGACCGACATCATCCTGACCGAGATGATGCGCCTGCGCCGCGAGCGTGCGCAGGGCGAGGAGCCGGTCTCGGACAAGATCGACCGCGACTATTTCGAGAATTATCGCGGCCTCGGTCCCTACAGCGAGGCGTGGCGCCACTTCACCGATCCCGATTACCTCGCCAGGCTGGTCGGCATCGTCTGGGGCAGGGCGAAGGGCGCCAAGCTGTTGGTCGCGGGTTCGGCTAGCGGCGAGCTGGTCGGTGCGCTGCGCGAACGCGGCATCGATGCCTTCGGCATCGAGAGCAACCGCGCCATCCACGCCCGGACGCCGAAGGCGCTGAAGAAGTACAACAAGCTCGGCTCGATCACCGACATGCCGTTCAAGGACGGCGCCTTCGATTTCGTGTTCGAGACCAGCCTCTGCCACGTTTCCCCGAAGCAGGTGGTCCGCGCGATCAAGGAGCTGAACCGCGTGGTCAAGACCGGCCTCGTGTTCGGATCGGTCACCTCGGACATGGCGCCGGCACTGATCGACCGTTACGACCTCCTGCGCGGGGTCAAGAAGCTCGGTACCTGGTGGGAATGGTCCGAACTGTTCTTCGGCAACGGCTTCGACCTGTCGATGCACCGCAAGGACTGCACCGACATGCTCTGGGAGGCGACGCTCGCCGCCAACAAGGGCCCGGGCCAGTGGTACGCCGACGCCGACAGCTTGCGCTATTCCTTCTTCGACAAGGTCGAGGACGAGGACGACGACTAGCGGCAGGATCTGATGAATTCGCCAATTGTTTTGCCGAATTCATCTTGATCGCATAGAATCGGCGCAATAGCGGCTAGCGCTATTTCCTGCTTTCTCTGCGGTCATGCCGGCCGTCAGCATCGGTTGGTTTCATGGCATCCAAGCCTCTCACGCCCGACAAACAGAAGCTCGCCGCCGAAGAGGCGGCCGAGCTCGACGACAAGCTCGCCTCGGCCGCCAAGCCGGATATCGAAGACGACCAGGACGACGAAGAGGAAGACGACGAGCTGGAGCTCGATGACGACGATGAGGACGAGGACCTCGTCGTCTTTACCGCGCGCGAAGCGGCCGGCGCGCTCGCGACCATCCTGGGGTTCGTCAAACCCTTCCTGGCGAACTACAAGCGGATGCTGTCATTCGTGGCGTTCGGCGTCTGCGTCGAGACGCTGTTCAACGTCATCATGCCGCTCAGCCTGAAGTTCCTGATCGACGACGCGCTCGGCGAGGAGGACTTCCAGGCGCTGTACAAGATCCTCGGCGTGCTCGCGGTCGCCGGCATCACCACCTCGATCATCGCGGTCTGGTACGAGCGCTGGGACGCACGGCTCGCCGCCTGCATCATCTCCGACGTCCGCAAGCGCCTGTTCGAGCACGTCCAGGATCTGCCGGCGGCCTATTTCGGCCGCACCAGGCGCGGCGAGATCCTGTCGCGCTTCTCGGTCGACCTGTCGGCCTTCGAAGGCTCGGTCAAGACCTTCGCCAACAGCGCCGCGCTGCCGTTCCTGGAATTGATCGCCGGCATCATCCTGATGGTGTTCCTGAACTGGCAGCTGGCGGCGGTCGCGCTGCTGGTGTTTCCGATCACGCTGATCGGCCCGCGCATCCTCACCCCGAAGGCCGTGCAGGCCAATTACGAGCAGAAGCAGAACGAAAGCGCGCTGCTCGGCATGGTGCAGGAGAACGTGGCGGCGCAGGCCGTGATCAAGGCGTTCAGCCTGCAACGCAAGATGTTCGGCTTCTTCACCTTCCGCAACGACGAGACGCGCCGCAAGATCGCCTCGGCCGCGTTCCTGTCGACCATGGTGGAACGCACGGTCACCATCTCGGTGCTGCTGCTGCACCTGGTCGTGCTCGCGATCGGCGCGTATCTCGCGACCAAGGGCCAGATCACCATCGGCACCTTCGTCACCTTCGAGAGCGCGTTCTGGGAGGTCTCCTACAACATCGCGCATGTGATGCATTTCATCCCGGTGTCGATCTCCGCGGCCGCCGCGATCCGCCACATGCAGGAGCTGCTCGACGAGCCGACGCGCGGCGCCGATCGTCCCGGCGCGCCCGATTTGCCGCGCGTCACCCACGACATCACCTTCGACCGCGTGACGTTCCAGTACGAAGGCAGCCAGACGCCGGTATTGGACAATCTCAGCCTCAAGCTCGACGTCGGCAAGCGAATCGCCATCGTCGGCCCCTCAGGCTCCGGCAAGAGCACGCTGCTCAATCTGATCTTGCGGCTCTACGTGCCCGACGAAGGGCGCGTCACCATCGACGGCGTCGACGTCCGCAAGGTGACGCTGGATTCGCTGCGGCGAAGCATGGCCGTGGTGTTCCAGGAGAACATGCTCTTCAACATGTCGATCCGCGAGAACATCCGGCTCGGCAAGGAGGGCGCGACCGACGAGGAGGTGGAGGAGGCCGCCAGGAAGGCCGAGATCCACCGCTACATCATGAGCCTGCCGCAGCGCTACGATACGCCGGTCGGCGAGCGCGGCGATACGCTGTCGGGAGGCCAGCGCCAGCGCATAGCGATCGCGCGCGCGATCATCCGCAATCCGTCGGTGCTGCTGCTGGACGAGGCCACCTCGGCGCTGGATCAGACCACGGAAGCCGCGATCAACCGCACGCTGCTCAAGGTCGCCAAGGGCCGCACCATGATCTGGTCGACCCACCGCCTGACCTCGGTGGTCGAGATGGACGAGATCATCGTGATTTCAGGGGGCAGGGCGATCGAGCGCGGCTCGCATGCCGAACTGCTCGCCAAGAACGGCACTTATCGCAAGCTGTGGAACGATCAGACCCATCAGCCGCATGGCGCGGCGGCTCAGGCCGAGGACGACAGCGACGATGACGAGGATGACGACGACCTCGAGGATGATGAGGACGAGGACGACGAGGAGGAGTGACCGAGGAAGTTCGGCTCCAGATCGAGGGCTCCTCCAAGCGGCCGCAATAGCCCCTGAACCGACCATGCGATGAAGCGCGCCCAGCGATGCGCCGTCCAGTAGGGGCTGGTGCCGATCGAGACCGACCGGAAGTCGAACGCCTTCGCCGCCGACCATTCGTCGCAAGCCTGTTTGACCGGATCGGCGTAGAAGGCGGCGATCTTGTCCGCATCCATCCCGTCGGAGGCGAGCCATCGCGGGATGTAGACATTGCAGAGCCGCTCGACGTCCGTGAAGACCTTGTCGCAGCCGGTGCCGCCGACGGGGCAGGAGGTCGAGAAGGCATCGCCCACCAGCACGAGGCCGGGCTGGCCGCTTGCATCGTTCACATAGAGATCGATCGGGCGGATCTTCATCTCGCCCGGAATCTCGAATGGGCCGGTAATGCGCTTGAGCCCGGGCAGGGCGGCGTTCAGCGTCTCGGCCGGCGCGCGGCGCAGCTCGCGCAGCCAGGGATCGTCGAAGCCGCGATAGACGAACAGATTCGCCCGCATCCGCGTGCCGATCGGAAATAGCGTGATGTAGGGGATGCGGTCGCTCGGCCGCTCCGAGAAATAGGTGAGCGCCGGGAAGTCGAACGAATTCGGTCCCGCCGGCACGACGTCGAAACCGACCGAGATCGAATGGCAGGCGCTGATGATTCTTCGCGCGATGCCGAGCTGGTGCCGCAGGCCGACATTGAGGCCGTTGGCGAGCACGACCAGGCGAGCCGAGATCGTCTCGTCATTGGAGAGCACGACCTTCTGCCGCTCCGGGCTCGTCTCGACCGCGATGGCTTTGGCGCAGATTCGCTCGACGTTGTCGGAGATTTCGTCGCGAACGGCGTTGACCAGGGAATCGTAGAGGATGTTGAACTGCCGGCTCGGCGCCTTGTCGAGCAGGTGGCCGAAGCGGGCGATCCAGTTCTCGCCGGCGAAGGTCGCCCGGCGCAGCACCGATTCTCCGATTCCCGTCTTCAGGAATCGCTCGACTTGAACTTCACCGCTGATTTTTTCGACCCGAAAGTCCGCCGGATAGCTCTCATGCGGATCGATCAGGGCGGCCGAAATCCCGGCGCGGCCGAGCATTGCGGCGGCGGTCGAGCCGGAAAGTCCCCCGCCGATAATGGCAATGTCGGTGTACCGCATGGCGCAAATCTCTGCTGAAGGTGGCAGATTGACGCATCAACAGGAAAAAAAGCCTTAGCAGGAGTTATAAAAGTATATTTCGCCCGGGTATAAATTGCGCTGGGGTAGCGGGGAGCCGCCTTCGTTCCCATATCGGGGAGGCGCGACAAGTGCGGCCAGGAAGCGATTTCGACAGGCGCCAGAAGCGCTTTGTGACTGTCGTTTCGCCTTGACTTGACCGATTCTCACTTATAGAAAGCGCCTCACTTAACGACAGGCGGTGAGCATCGCCAGCGTCGGAACGGGCTACCCGTTTGATCCCTTGGGATCGCCAGGACGGGCACCAACCTCGACGAATGCCGCTCAAACGCTGTCGATCATAGCTAGGCAATGCCAGTGCGACTTTAGGTCTCTTGAGCCCGTTCTCTTGAGGTCGAAATCGGATGCATGACCTCAGTGCGCGGGCCGCGGCTTTAAGCTGACCGGCCTTGATACTGCGGTCCTCTGTGGCGTCGAAGCGCTTTCCGCTCGTTGATGGAGCGGTTGGCGCGATTTCGCTTTGTGCGGATTGTTCCGCAAAGGCGGCCTCGTCGGGCGGGTAGCTCGAAAGAATTTGCAGTCCCGGCAACGGGCTGCGGCAAGACAGCGGATCCGGAAGGGTCTGCGACAGAACAAAGGGTAAGGCCAGGATGCCGACGATCAACCAGCTGATCGCTCAACCGCGTGAAGTGCAGAAGTCGCGCAAGAAGGTGCCGGCGCTGCAGCAGTCGCCGCAGAAGCGTGGTGTTTGCACCCGCGTCTACACCACGACCCCGAAGAAGCCGAACTCGGCGCTTCGTAAGGTCGCCAAGGTGCGCCTGACCAACGGCTTCGAGGTGATCGGCTACATCCCCGGCGAGGGCCATAACCTCCAGGAGCACTCGGTGGTCATGATCCGCGGCGGTCGCGTCAAGGACTTGCCCGGCGTGCGCTACCACATCCTCCGCGGCGTTCTGGATACCCAGGGCGTCAAGAACCGTAAGCAGCGTCGTTCGAAGTACGGCGCGAAGCGTCCGAAGTAAGCGGGAACCAGCTCAATGTCTCGTCGCCACTCAGCGGAAAAGCGCGAAGTCCTTCCCGATCCGAAGTTCGGGAACATCATCGTCACGAAGTTCATGAACTCGGTGATGTACGCCGGCAAGAAGTCGGTCGCGGAAGGCATCGTCTATGGTGCGTTCGGTATCATCGAAGCCAAGACCAAGCAGAGCCCGCTCGGCGTGTTCGAGCAGGCCCTTGAGAACGTCATGCCGACGATCGAAGTGCGCTCCCGCCGCGTCGGTGGCGCGACCTACCAGGTTCCTGTCGAAGTTCGTTCGACCCGCCGTCAGGCTCTGGGCATTCGCTGGCTGATCTCGGCCGCGCGCGAGCGCAACGAGAAGACGATGACCGAGCGGCTCTCGGCTGAGCTGCTGGACGCCTCGAACAACCGCGGCAACGCCGTCAAGAAGCGTGAAGATGTGCACCGGATGGCGGAAGCCAACCGCGCCTTCTCGCACTATCGCTGGTAACGGCGACACACGGAATCCAAGGAACATCCCATGCCTCGCGTTCATGCCATAGAGAACTACCGCAATTTCGGTATCATGGCGCATATCGATGCCGGCAAGACCACAACGACCGAGCGCATCCTCTATTACACCGGCAAGAGCCACAAGATCGGCGAAGTGCACGAAGGTGCCGCGACGATGGACTGGATGGAGCAGGAGCAGGAGCGTGGCATCACGATCACCTCGGCTGCGACCACCGCCTTCTGGGCCGGCAAGCGCCTGAACATCATCGACACCCCCGGCCACGTCGACTTCACCATTGAAGTCGAGCGTTCGCTGCGCGTGCTCGACGGCGCCGTCTGCGTGCTCGACTCCAACCAGGGCGTCGAGCCCCAGACCGAGACCGTCTGGCGCCAGGGTGACAAGTACAAGGTTCCGCGCATCGTCTTCGCCAACAAGATGGACAAGACCGGTGCCGACTTCTTCAAGTGCCTGGCCGACATCGTCGACCGCCTCGGCGCCAAGCCGATCGCGATCCAGCTTCCGATTGGTGCCGAGAACAACTTCAAGGGTCTCGTCGACCTCGTGAAGATGCAGGGCATCATCTGGAACGATGAGTCGCTCGGCGCGAAGTTCGATTACGTCGACATCCCTGAAGACATGGTCGAGCAGGCCAAGGAATACCGCGAGAAGATGGTGGAAGCCGCCGTCGAGCTCGATGACGATGCATTGGCTGCTTTCCTCGACGGCAAGGAGCCGGACGAAGAGACGCTGAAGCGGTTGATCCGCAAGGCGGTGCTGACCGGTGCGTTCTATCCCGTGCTGTGCGGCTCGGCCTTCAAGAACAAGGGCGTGCAGCCGCTGCTCGACGCCGTAGTCGACTATCTGCCGTCGCCGATCGACGTGCCCGCGATCAAGGGCACCGACGACCGCGGCAACGAGGTCGTGCGCAAGGCGGACGACAAGGAGCCGCTCGCGCTGCTCGCGTTCAAGATCATGGACGACCCGTTCGTCGGCACCATCACCTTCTGCCGCATCTACTCCGGCGTCCTGCAGAGCGGCACCGGCGTCGTGAACTCGACGCGCGAGAAGAAGGAGCGCATCGGGCGCATGCTGCTGATGCATGCGAACAACCGCGAGGACATCAAGGAAGCCTATGCCGGCGACATCGTCGCGCTGGCCGGCCTGAAGGAAGCGCGCACCGGTGACACGCTGTGCGATCCCGACAAGCAGGTGATCCTGGAGAAGATGGAATTTCCCGAGCCGGTCATCGAGATCGCGATCGAGCCGAAGTCCAAGGCCGACCAGGAAAAGCTGGGCGTGGCGCTGGCCAAGCTCGCCGCGGAGGATCCGTCCTTCCGCGTGTCGACCGACCAGGAGTCCGGCCAGACCATCCTCAAGGGCATGGGCGAACTCCATCTCGACATCAAGGTCGACATCCTCAAGCGTACCTACAAGGTCGACGCCAACATCGGCGCGCCCCAGGTTGCGTTCCGTGAGCGCGTCACCAAGAAGGCCGAGGTCAAGTACACCCACAAGAAGCAGACCGGCGGTACCGGTCAGTTCGCGGAAGTGTCGATCGTTGTCGAGCCGAACGAGCCCGGCAAGGGCTATGAGTTCGAGTCCAAGATCGTCGGCGGTGCGGTTCCGAAGGAATACATCCCCGGCGTCGAAAAGGGCCTCAACAGCGTGATGAGCTCCGGCGTGGTCGCGGGCTTCCCCGTGGTCGACGTCAAGGTTCAGCTCGTCGACGGCAAGTATCACGACGTCGACTCGTCGGCGCTCGCCTTCGAAATCGCATCGCGCGCGGCGTTCCGCGAAGCTTTGCAGAAGGGCAAGTCCGTCCTGCTCGAGCCGATCATGAAGGTCGAAGTGGTGACCCCGGAAGACTACACCGGTTCGGTCATCGGCGACCTGAATTCCCGGCGCGGTCAGATCCAGGGGCAGGACATGCGCGGCAACGCCAACGTCATCAACGCGATGGTGCCGCTCATGAACATGTTCGGTTACGTGAATAACCTGCGCTCGATGAGCCAGGGTCGCGCAACCTTCACCATGCAGTTCGACCACTACGCAGAAGCGCCGGCCAACGTGTCGGCAGAAGTCCAGAAGAAGTTTGCCTGATTGTCGTCGGTCACGAACTGACGATTGAACGGAGAGTCAAATGGCCAAAGCTAAGTTTGAACGTAACAAGCCGCACTGCAACATCGGCACCATCGGTCACGTCGACCATGGCAAGACGTCGCTGACCGCGGCGATCACCAAGGTTCTCGCCGAAGCCGGCGGTGCGACGTTCACCGCGTACGACCAGATCGACAAGGCGCCGGAAGAGAAGGCGCGCGGCATCACGATCTCGACCGCGCACGTCGAGTACGAGACGCCGAACCGCCACTACGCCCACGTCGACTGCCCCGGCCACGCCGACTACGTGAAGAACATGATCACCGGCGCCGCCCAGATGGACGGCGCGATCCTGGTCGTGTCGGCTGCTGACGGCCCGATGCCGCAGACCCGCGAGCACATCCTGCTCGCCCGCCAGGTCGGCGTGCCCGCGCTCGTCGTGTTCCTCAACAAGTGCGACATGGTCGACGATCCGGAACTGCTCGAACTCGTCGAGCTCGAGGTCCGCGAGCTGCTCTCGAAGTACGACTTCCCGGGCGACAAGATCCCGATCATCAAGGGCTCGGCGCTCGCCGCTCTCGAAGATTCCGACAAGAAGCTCGGCCACGACGCCATCCTCGAGCTGATGAAGAACGTCGACAGCTACATCCCGCAGCCGGAGCGTCCGATCGACCAGCCGTTCCTGATGCCGGTTGAAGACGTGTTCTCGATCTCGGGCCGCGGCACCGTCGTGACCGGCCGTGTCGAGCGCGGCATCGTCAAGGTCGGCGAGGAAATCGAGATCGTCGGTCTCCGTGCTACCCAGAAGACCACCGTCACCGGCGTCGAAATGTTCCGCAAGCTGCTCGATCAGGGCCAGGCCGGCGACAACATCGGTGCGCTGCTCCGCGGCACCAAGCGCGAAGACGTCGAGCGTGGCCAGGTGCTGTGCAAGCCGGGTTCGGTCAAGCCGCACACCAAGTTCAAGGCTGAGGCTTACATCCTCACCAAGGAAGAGGGCGGTCGCCACACCCCGTTCTTCACCAACTACCGTCCGCAGTTCTACTTCCGCACCACCGACGTGACCGGTGTCGTGCACCTGCCGGAAGGCACCGAGATGGTGATGCCGGGCGACAACATCGCGATGGAAGTGCACCTGATCGTGCCGATCGCGATGGAAGAGAAGCTCCGCTTCGCGATCCGCGAAGGCGGCCGCACCGTCGGCGCCGGCGTCGTCGCCTCGATCATCGAGTAATTACGAGAATAGGGATCGGCGAGTAGCGAATGGTGACATTCGCTATTCGCTATTCGCCACCCACTGAAGAGAGACCACGGCAATGAACGGCCAAAACATTCGTATCCGTCTCAAGGCGTTCGACCATCGTATCCTCGATACGTCGACCCGCGAGATCGTGAACACGGCGAAGCGCACCGGCGCGCAGGTCCGCGGACCCATTCCGCTGCCCACCCGCATCGAGAAGTTCACCGTCAACCGTTCGCCCCACGTCGACAAGAAGAGCCGCGAGCAGTTCGAGATGCGCACCCACAAGCGCCTGCTCGACATCGTCGATCCGACCCCGCAGACCGTCGATGCTTTGATGAAGCTCGACCTGGCCGCCGGTGTCGACGTCGAGATCAAGCTCTAAGATTTTTGGATCCCGTTCGCGCAAGCGGACAGAAAGAACAGGAAGCAAGCCGATGCGCTCCGGAGTGATCGCACAAAAGGTCGGGATGACGCGGGTCTTTACGGAGGCCGGCGAACATATCCCCGTGACCGTGCTGAAGCTCGGCAATTGCCAGGTCGTAGGCCACCGTACCGAAGAGAAGAACGGTTACGTTGCGCTCCAGCTCGGTTCTGGCAGCCGCAAGACCGTTTACATGCCCAAGGCGGAGCGCGGCCAGTTCGCGGTCGCCAAGGTCGAGCCGAAGCGCCAGGTCGAGGAATTCCGCGTCACCGCGGATGCCATGATCCCGGTCGGCGCCGAGATCCTTGCCGATCACTTCGTCGTCGGCCAGTTCGTCGACGTCACCGGCACCTCGGTCGGTAAGGGCTTCGCCGGCGGTATGAAGCGCTGGAACTTCGGCGGTCTGCGCGCCACCCACGGCGTCTCGGTCTCGCACCGTTCGATCGGTTCGACCGGTGGCCGTCAGGACCCCGGCAAGACCTGGAAGAACAAGAAGATGCCCGGTCACATGGGTGTCGACCGCATCACCACGCTCAACCTCCGCGTCGTCCAGCTCGATGTCGAGCGCGGCCTGATCCTGGTCGAAGGCGCCGTCCCCGGCTCCAAGGGCGGCTGGATCCGCGTGCGCGACGCCGTCAAGAAGCCGCTGCCGAAGGAAGCTCCGAAGCCCGGCAAGTTCAAGGTTGCTGGCGACGCGGAAGCCGCCCCGGCTGCGCAGGAGGCGTGAGATGGAACTGAAGGTCACCACTCTCGAAGGTAAGGATGCCGGCTCGGTCCAGCTTTCCGACACCATTTTCGGCCTCGAGCCGCGCCAGGACATTATTGCACGTTGCGTGCAGTGGCAGCTCAACAAGCGCCAGGCCGGTACGCACAAGGCCAAGGGCCGCGCCGAGATCTGGCGCACTGGCAAGAAGATGTACAAGCAGAAGGGCACTGGCGGTGCTCGTCACGGCTCGGCCCGCGTGCCGCAGTTCCGTGGCGGTGGTCGTGCCTTTGGTCCGGTGGTGCGTTCGCACGCCACCGACCTGCCGAAGAAGGTCCGCGCGCTTGCTCTCAAGCATGCGCTCTCGGCCAAGGCCAAGGACGGCGATCTCGTCGTGATCGAGAAGGCCGCGCTGGAAGCTGCCAAGACCAAGGCTCTGCTCGGTCACTTCTCGGGTCTCGGGCTCACCAACGCGCTGATCATCGACGGTGCCGAGCTCAACAACGGCTTCGCCGCTGCGGCTCGCAACATCCCGAACATGGACGTGCTGCCGATCCAGGGCATCAACGTCTATGACATCCTGCGCCGTCAGAAGCTCGTTCTGACCAAGGCCGCCATCGATGCGCTGGAGGCGCGCTTCAAATGACGAAGAACATCGAGCCTCGCCACTACGACGTGATCCTGTCGCCGGTCGTGACCGAAAAGGCCACGATTGCCTCGGAGCACAACAAGGTCCTGTTCAAGGTGGCCGCCAAGGCGACCAAGCCGCAGATCAAGGAAGCGATCGAGAAGCTCTTCGACGTCAAGGTCAAGAGCGTCAACACGCTGGTCCGCAAGGGCAAGACCAAGATCTTCCGCGGCAATCTCGGCTCGCAGTCGAACAGCAAGCGCGCGATCGTGACCCTCGAAGAGGGCCACCGGATCGACGTCACCACCGGTCTGTAAGGTCGTACGACGATGGCACTGAAGAAATTCAATCCCACGACGCCGGGCCAGCGCCAGCTGGTCATGGTCGATCGTTCGGCCCTCTACAAGGGCAAGCCGGTCAAGGCGCTCACCGAGGGCAAGCACTCCTCGGGCGGCCGCAACAACACCGGTCGCATTACCGTGCGCTTCCGTGGCGGTGGTCACAAGAAGACGCTGCGCACCGTGGATTTCAAGCGCGAGAAGATCGACGTCCCCGCGACCGTCGAGCGGCTCGAGTACGATCCGAACCGCACCGGCTTCATCGCGCTGATCAAGTATCAGGACGGCGAGCAGGCCTACATCCTGGCGCCGCAGCGCCTGGCCGTGGGTGACACCATCATCGCCGGCAACTACGTCGACGTGAAGCCGGGCAACGTCATGCCGCTCGGCAACATGCCGGTCGGCACGATCATCCACAACATCGAGGTCAAGATCGGGAAGGGCGGCCAGCTCGCTCGTTCGGCCGGCACCTATGCCCAGCTCGTCGGTCGCGACCAGGACTACGTGATCATCCGCCTGAACTCGGGCGAGCAGCGCCTGGTGCACGGCCGTTGCCGCGGCACGATCGGTGCGGTGTCGAACCCTGACCACATGAACACCTCGATCGGCAAGGCCGGCCGCAACCGCTGGCTGGGCCGCAAGCCGCATAACCGCGGCGTTTCGATGAACCCGATCGACCATCCGCACGGCGGTGGTGAAGGTCGTACCTCGGGCGGTCGCCACCCGGTCACTCCGTGGGGCAAGCCGACCAAGGGCAAGAAGACCCGCACCAACAAGTCGACCAACAAATTCATTCTCCTAAGCCGCCACAAGCGGAAGAAGTAAGGAACGCCGGACATGGTTCGTTCAGTCTGGAAAGGCCCGTTCGTCGAGGGTTCTCTGCTCAAGAAGGCAGATGCCGCGCGCGCGTCCGGCCGTCACGACGTCATCAAGATCTGGAGCCGTCGCTCGACGATCCTGCCGCAGTTCGTCGGCCTGACCTTCGGCGTCTACAACGGTCAGAAGCACGTGCCGGTGGCCGTCAACGAGGAAATGGTCGGTCACAAGTTCGGCGAGTTCTCGCCGACCCGGACCTTCCATGGCCACTCCGGCGACAAGAAAGCCAAGAAGGCTTGAGGATTAAACGATGAGCAAACCTAAGCGCGAACGGAGCCTCGCCGAGAACGAGGCCAAGGCGGTCGCCCGGATGCTGCGGGTGAGCCCGCAGAAGCTCAACCTGGTCGCCCAGCTCATTCGCGGCCGGAAGGCAGCTGCTGCGCTCGCCGACCTGCAGTTTTCGCGCAAGCGGATCGCGGTTGACGTGAAGAAGTGCCTGGAATCGGCTATTGCCAACGCCGAGAACAACCACGACCTCGACGTCGACGATCTCGTCGTGGCGCAGGCCTTCGTGGGCAACGGCCTCGTGATGAAGCGCTTTGCCGCCCGCGGCCGCGGCCGCTCGGGCCGTGTCTACAAACCATTTTCGCAGCTGACGATCATCGTTCGTCAGGTCGAAGCCGAAGCAGCGGCTTAAGGGACGCAGGAGAACACGATGGGTCAAAAGATCAATCCGATCGGTCTGCGTCTCGGCATCAACCGGACCTGGGATTCCCGCTGGTTCGCCGGCAAGCAGGAATACGGCAAGCTGCTGCACGAGGACGTCAAGATCCGTGAGATCCTGCACAAGGAGCTCAAGCAGGCGGCCGTCGCCCGCATCGTGATCGAGCGTCCGCACAAGAAGTGCCGCGTCACCATCCACTCGGCCCGTCCGGGCGTGGTGATCGGCAAGAAGGGCGCCGACATCGACAAGCTTCGCAAGAAGGTCGCGGACATCACCTCGTCCGACGTCGTCATCAACATCGTCGAAATCCGCAAGCCGGAGCTCGATGCGACGCTGGTGGCCGAGTCGATCGCGCAGCAGCTGGAGCGCCGCGTGGCGTTCCGCCGCGCCATGAAGCGCGCCGTTCAGTCGGCGATGCGTCTCGGCGCGGAAGGCATCCGCATCAACTGCTCGGGTCGTCTGGGCGGTGCGGAAATCGCGCGCATGGAGTGGTACCGCGAAGGTCGCGTGCCGCTGCACACGCTGCGCGCGGACATCGATTACGGCGTTGCGACCGCGTTCACGACCTTCGGCACCTGCGGCGTCAAGGTCTGGATCTTCAAGGGCGAGATCCTCGAGCACGATCCGATGGCCCAGGACAAGAGAATGGCCGAAGGCGAGACGGGTGGTAGCAGCGATCGTGGTGGTCGTCAGCGCCGCGACACGGCTGCAGCCTGATCCAGCACGGGAATTTGAGGGCTTAAAGCCATGATGCAACCTAAGAAAACGAAGTTCCGGAAGGCGCATAAGGGCCGCATCCACGGCGTTGCGTCTTCGGGCGCGACGTTGGCGTTCGGCCAGTTCGGCCTGAAGGCGACCGAGCCTGAGCGCGTCACCGCGCGCCAGATCGAAGCCGCTCGCCGCGCGCTGACCCGCCACATGAAGCGCGCCGGCCGCGTCTGGATCCGCGTGTTCCCCGACGTTCCGGTGTCGAAGAAGCCGGCCGAAGTCCGCATGGGCTCCGGCAAGGGTTCGCCGGAACTGTGGGTGGCGCGCGTCAAGCCGGGCCGGGTGCTGTTCGAGATCGACGGCGTCAACACCCAGACGGCGCGTGAGGCGCTGACCCTGGCGGCCGCCAAGCTGCCGATCAAGACGCGCTTCGTCGAGCGCATTGCGGAGTAATGGCCATGGCCCAGATGAAGATCGAAGACATCCGCGCGATGAGCCCCGACCAGCAGGATGACGCCATCCTGAACCTGAAGAAGGAGCGCTTCAACCTGCGCTTCCAGCGCGCCACCGGGCAGCTCGAGAACACCTCGCGCCTGCGCGAGGCCCGCCGTGACATCGCCCGGATCAAGACCGTCGCCGCGCAGACGCGCGCGAAGAAGAAGTAAGAGGCTTACGAAGATGCCGAAACGTACTTTGCAGGGCGTGGTCGTCAGCGACAAGCAGGCCAAGACCATCGTGGTGCGCGTTGACCGCCGCTTCACGCACCCGATCTACAAGAAGACGATCCGCCGTTCGAAGAACTACCACGCGCACGACGAGAGCAACGAGTTCAAGCCGGGCGACATGGTGTGGATCGAGGAATCGAAGCCGATTTCGAAGTTGAAGCGCTGGGTCGTGATCCGGGGCGAACACAAGAAAAGCGCCTGATCTGTTGGCTTTAGCCGACTGACTTCAGGGAAATGTTGAGCGCCGGCTGGGCTGGCGCAAAGAGAAAGAGGACGAGGTGCATCAATGATTCAGATGCAGACCAACCTCGACGTGGCCGATAATTCTGGCGCACGCCGTGTCATGTGTATCAAGGTGCTCGGGGGCTCCAAGCGCCGCTACGCCACGATCGGCGACATCATCGTCGTCTCGATCAAGGAAGCAATTCCGCGTGGCAAGGTGAAGAAGGGCGACGTGATGAAGGCCGTCGTGGTGCGCGTCCGCAAGGACATCCGCCGCGCCGACGGTTCGGTCATCCGCTTCGACCGCAACGCCGCCGTTCTGATCAACAACCAGTCCGAGCCGGTCGGCACCCGCATCTTCGGGCCCGTGCCGCGCGAGCTGCGTGCGAAGAACCACATGAAGATCATCTCGCTCGCGCCGGAGGTGCTGTGATGGCTGCGAAGATCCGCAAGGGCGACAAGGTCGTCGTGCTGACCGGCCGCGACAAGGGCCGCACCGGCGAAGTGTTCGAAGTGCGCCCCGATGCCGGCACCGCGCTCGTGCGTGGCATCAACATGGTCAAGCGTCACCAGAAGCAGACGCAGGCCCAGGAAGGCGGCATCATCTCGAAGGAGTCGCCGATCCAACTGTCCAACATCGCGTATGTCGGCAAGGACGGAAAGCCGACCCGCGTCGGATTCAAGATTCTGGCGGACGGCAAGAAGGTCCGCATCGCCAAGAGCTCGGGAGCTGAGATCGATGGCTGAGGCCGCTTACACGCCGCGCCTGCGCGCGGAATACGACGCGAAGATCCGCACGGCCATGACCGAGAAGTTCGGTTATGAGAACGTGATGCAGGTTCCGCGCCTGGACAAGGTCGTGCTGAACATGGGCGTTGGCGATTCCGTCAACGACCGCAAGAAGGCCGAGACCGCCGCTGCCGAGCTGACCCAGATCTCCGGCCAGAAGGCGATCGTGACCTACTCGCGTATCGCGATCGCGACCTTCAAGCTGCGTGAGAATCAGCCGATCGGCTGCAAGGTCACGCTGCGCAAGGCCCGCATGTACGAGTTCATCGATCGCCTGGTGACGGTCGCGCTGCCGCGCGTCCGCGACTTCCGCGGCCTGAACCCGAAGAGCTTCGACGGCCGCGGCAACTACTCGCTCGGCATCAAGGAGCACATCATTTTCCCCGAGATCGACTTCGACAAGGTCACGGAAGCCCGCGGTATGGACATCACCGTCTGCACCACGGCCAAGACCGACGAAGAGGCGAGGGCCTTGTTGACCGCTTTCAATTTCCCGTTCCGGCAGTGAGACGCTGACCTAAAGCCTCTCAAACGCGGATACCCAGGAGCCAAGCATGGCAAAGAAGAGTTCAGTCGAGAAGAACAACCGGCGCAAGCGGATGGTGAAGAATGCCGCCCCGAAGCGCGAGCGGTTGAAGGCGATCATCGCCGACAAGACGCTGCCGATGGAAGAGCGGTTCGCCGCGACCCTGAAGCTGGCGGAAATGCCGCGCAACTCGTCGGCGACCCGCATTCGCCTGCGTTGCGAGCTGTCGGGCCGTCCGCGCTCGAACTACCGCAAGAACAAGCTGTCCCGTATCGCGCTGCGCGACCTTGGCTCCAAGGGCATGGTCCCGGGCCTCGTGAAGTCCAGCTGGTAAGGAGGGTCGTTTAGATGTCTACGCACGATCCAATCAGCGATCTGATCACCCGTATCCGCAACGCGCAGATGCGCGCCAAGACCAAGGTCTCCACGCCTGGTTCGAAGATGCGCGAGAACGTGCTCGAGGTTCTCAAGACCGAGGGCTACATCCGCGGCTACGCCACGCTCGAGCACTCCTCGGGCCGCAGCGAGATCGAGATCGAGCTGAAGTATTTCGACGGCGAGCCCGTCATCCGCGAGATCGAACGTGTCTCGAAGCCCGGGCGCCGCGTTTACGCCTCGGTGAAGAACCTGCCGCGGGTGAACAACGGACTCGGCATTTCGGTGTTGTCGACGCCGAAGGGGATCATGGCCGACCACAGCGCGCGCGACGCGAATGTGGGCGGTGAAGTCCTCTTCACGGTGTTCTGAGAAGGATTTTTGATCCATGTCACGTGTTGGCAAAAGGCCTGTGGCGGTTCCGTCGGGTGTGACCGCGACCGTCGATGGGCAGACCGTCAAGATGAAGGGCCCGAAGGGCCAGCTTCAGTTCGTCGTCCATGACGACGTCGAGGTGAAGCTCGAGAACGGCCAGGTGAAGGTGAACCCGCGGGTCGAGACCAATCGCGCGCGGGCGCTGTACGGCACCGCTCGCGCCCAGGTCGCGAATCTGGTCGAAGGCGTCACCAAGGGCTTCGAGAAGAAGCTCGAGATCACCGGCGTCGGTTACCGCGCCGCGATGCAGGGCAAGAACCTGCAGCTCGCGCTGGGTTACAGCCACGACGTCGTTTATGCGATCCCGGAAGGGATCACGATCACGGTGCCGAAGCCGACCGAGATCACGGTGACCGGCAGCGACATCCAGCGCGTCGGCCAGGTTGCGGCCGAGATCCGCGCCTATCGCCCGCCGGAGCCCTACAAGGGCAAGGGCGTGAAGT
This sequence comes from Bradyrhizobium sp. 14AA, assembly GCF_054185205.1. Lineage (NCBI taxonomy): Bacteria > Pseudomonadati > Pseudomonadota > Alphaproteobacteria > Hyphomicrobiales > Nitrobacteraceae > Bradyrhizobium > Bradyrhizobium sp. 14AA. Next base: position 132,079 of record NZ_JAVAYM010000023.1, read on the forward strand.
ATGTTGGCGAATTCATCTTCCGCAAGGAAGGCAAGAAGAAGTAACGGAGCCGGTCATGTCGAAAGCCAAGGTTACGAATGCCCGGCGCAAGCGGAGTGTGCGGCTGAAGCTGCGCCGCTCCGGTGGTGGTCGTCCGCGTCTGTCGGTGTTCCGCTCGTCCAAGCACATCTACGCCCAGGTCATCGACGACCTGAAGGGCGAGACGCTGGCCTCTGCCTCGTCGCTCGAGAAGTCGATGCGCGACGGCGGCAAGACCGGCGCCGACATCGATGCGGCGAAGGCGGTCGGCAAGCTGCTGGCCGAGCGCGCCGCCGAGAAGGGCGTCAAGGAAGTCGTGTTCGATCGCGGCAGCTACCTCTACCACGGGCGCGTCAAGGCTCTTGCCGACGCAGCGCGTGAGAGCGGGCTGAGCTTCTAACAGAATTTGAGGATTGAGGCGCAAGCCTCTGAAGGATTGGAAAAATGGCAGAACGCGAACAACGTGGTGGACGCGATCAACGCGGCGGCGGCGGACGTGAACGCAGGGAGCGCGAGGAGCGCGACAGCGAGTTCGTCGACAAGCTCGTCCACATCAACCGCGTGGCCAAGGTCGTCAAGGGCGGCAAGCGCTTCGGTTTCGCAGCGCTGGTCGTGATCGGCGACCAGAAGGGCCGCGCCGGCTTCGGTCACGGCAAGGCGCGCGAAGTGCCTGAGGCCATCCGCAAGGCAACCGAGTCCGCCAAGCGCAATTTGACCCGCGTGTCGCTGCGCGAGGGCCGTACGCTGCATCACGACATCGCCGGCCGTCATGGCGCGGGCCGTGTCTACCTGCGTGCAGCTCCGGCCGGTACCGGCATCATCGCCGGCGGCCCGATGCGCGCCGTGTTCGAGACGCTCGGCGTCCAGGACGTGGTTGCGAAGTCGATCGGCTCGTCGAACCCGTACAACATGGTGCGCGCGACCTTCGATGCGCTGAAGCACCAGGATTCGCCGCGTTCGGTCGCAGCCCGCCGCAACATCAAGGTGTCCACCCTCCAGTCCCGTCGTATCGGCGGCGATGCCGAGGCGGCTGCCGACTAACGGAAGCTTTTCGGAGTAGACTCCCATGGCCAAGGCCGCAAAGACGATCAAGCTCGAGCAGACCGGCAGCGCGATCCGCCGCCATCACTCGCAGCGCTCGACGCTGATCGGGCTCAAGCTCAACAAGATCGGCCGCACCAGCGAACTGCCGGATACCCCGGCGGTCCGCGGCATGATCGAGAAGGTTCACCATCTCGTCCGCATCGTCGACGAGAAGTAAGCAAAGGCGCATGATCCCGAAGAGCGGGCACCGGTTTTCGGCGAAGATCGTGCGCAAGACACAAGGAGAAGGGCGATGAAGCTCAGCGATATCGCCGACAACGCCGGCTCGCGCAAGAAGCGTATGCGCGTCGGCCGCGGCATTGGTTCGGGCAAGGGCAAGCAGTCCGGCCGCGGCGGCAAGGGCCAGACCGCGCGTTCGGGCGTGCGCATCAAGGGTTTCGAAGGCGGCCAGATGCCGATGCATCGCCGTCTGCCCAAGCGCGGCTTCAACAACATCTTCCGCGTCGAGCTCGCCGAGATCAATCTCGACCGGCTCCAGGAAGCCGTCGATGCCAAGAAGGTCGACGCCGGCAGCGTCGTGAACGTCGAGGCCCTGGTGAAGGCCGGCGTGCTGCGCCGCGCCAAGGGCGGTCTGCGGCTGCTCGGCCGCGGCGAGCTCAAGTCCAAGCTCAACATCGAAGTGCACGGCGCCACCAAGACCGCGATTGCAGCGGTCGAGAAGGCCGGCGGCTCGGTGAAGATTCTCGCCCCTGCCAAGGAAGAAGGCGAGGCGGCGTAACAACTGCGTCATTGGCCCGCGGCTCGCGGGCCTTTACGCATGCGGGACGTGGACTTATCGAAGCCGAGCCCCAGATAATGTCCGGCGTCCGCTAGATAGTAGCCCGGCCGCGGGCATGACGGCGCAACAGGCGGCGGGAGAAAGTCCAAGATGGCCTCAGCAGCGGAACAACTGGCAGCCAATCTCAATTTCGGTGCGTTTGCCAAGGCTGACGAACTGAAGAAGCGCATCTGGTTCACCCTGGGTGCGCTGCTCGTTTATCGGCTGGGGACCTACATCCCGCTCCCCGGCATCGATCCCAACATCTGGGAGCAGGTGTTCCGCTCCCAGGCGGGCGGCATCCTCGGCATGTTCAACATGTTCGCCGGCGGCGGCATCCACCGCATGGCGATCTTCGCGCTGAACATCATGCCGTATATCTCGGCCTCGATCATCATCCAGCTCCTCACCACCGTCTCGCCGCAGCTCGAGGCGCTGAAGAAGGAGGGCGAGTCGGGCCGCAAGCTGCTGAACCAGTACACCCGTTACCTCACCGTGATCCTGGCCGCATTCCAGTCCTACGGCATCGCGGTGGGCCTCGAGGGCGCCGGCAACGTCGTCAGCGACCCCGGCATGTTCTTCCGCCTGTCCACGGCGATCACGCTGACCGGCGGCACCATGTTCCTGATGTGGCTGGGCGAGCAGATCACCTCGCGCGGCATCGGTAACGGCATCTCGTTGATCATTCTCTCCGGCATCGTCGCCGAGCTGCCCGCAGCGCTCGCCAACATGCTCGAGCTCGGCCGTCAGGGCGCTATGTCGACCGGCCTGATCCTGGTCGTCATCATCATGGCAGTCGCCGTGATCGCCTTCATCGTGTTCATGGAGCGTGCGCAGCGCCGGCTGCTGATCCAGTATCCGAAGCGCCAGGTCGGCAACAAGATGTTCGAGGGCCAGTCCTCGCATCTGCCGCTCAAGCTCAATACCTCGGGCGTGATCCCGCCGATCTTCGCGTCCTCGCTGCTGCTGCTGCCGACGACGGTTGCGAACTTCAATGCGGGCAGCGGGCCGGAATGGTTCCAGTGGATCACCACCCAGCTCGGCCACGGCCGTCCGCTGTTCCTGATCATGTATCTCGCGTTGATCGTGTTCTTCGCGTTCTTCTACACCGCCATCGTGTTCAACCCGACCGAGACCGCGGACAATCTGAAGAAGCACGGCGGCTTCATCCCGGGCATCCGTCCGGGCGAGCGCACCGCGGAATATATCGACTACGTGCTGTCGCGCATCACCGTGCTCGGCGCGATTTATCTGGCGATCGTCTGCTTGATCCCGGAAATCCTGATCTCCTACGCCTCGGTGCCATTCTACTTCGGCGGTACCTCGCTGCTGATCGTGGTCAGCGTCACCATGGATACGGTGGCGCAGGTGCAGGGCTATCTGCTGGCGCACCAGTATGAAGGTCTGATCCGGAAGTCGAAGCTGCGCGGCCGCCGTAGATGAGCAGGGAGCTCGCGCGCCGAATCGCTTTCACGATTGGCGCGCTGCTCCTCTTCAGGCTCGGCACGCAGGTCCCATTCGCTGGGATGGGCGTGCAGAGCCTGTCTTTTTCGGCCCATCATGTGGTCCGGCTTTCGATCTTCGCGCTCGGCATCCTTCCCTATCTGAGCGCTGCGATCGTCATTCGGCTTCTCTCGCTGGTATGGCAGCGCTTGAGTTCGCTCGAGAGGTCAGGCGAGCGTGGCCGGCGCAGGATCTCCGCCTGCACGCTGATCCTGACCCTGGCATTTGCCACCTTCCAGGCCTACGGCTACGCCTCCACCATCCAGACAATTCCGGCGCTGGTTTCCGATCCTGACCAGTGGTCCGTGCTCGCAGCGACGGCCTCGATCGCGGGCGGCGTGTTCGTCCTGATCTGGCTCAGCGAACTGATGACGCGCCACGGTATCGGCAATGGTCTGGCATTGCTGCTCAGCGTCGATTTTCTGGTTCACATCCCGCGCGACATTGCCGGCGTCGCAAGCCTTCTGGACAGCGGCCAGATCTCCGGCAATCTCGTACTGTTTCATGCCGTCTTCTGGATCGCGGTCGTCGCCCTGATCGTCTTCGTCGAGGGCGCGCGGCGCAATGTTCGTGTCGAGTTCGCCGAACGCAAAGTCGGAGATCGCCTGCTGCCCGCGCGATCGGCGGTTCTCCCGATCAAGATCAACAGCGCCGGCTTTCTGGTGCCGACCACCGTGGCGCCCTGGATCTGGTTTCTGCCGCTCGCGGGCCTGACCTTCATCTTCGGTGCCGATACGCCGTGGGTGGCCGCCGCCTACCGCGAACTTCAGTTTGGCACGCTCGCCCACATGATCCTCGGATCGGTTGCGGTCTTCGTACTCGCCTTCATCTACACCGCTTATGTCGTTGATCCCGAGCACGCGGCCAAATCCCTGGCTGCGCGTAACGGTATAATTCCAGGTGTGGCGGCAGGCGAGGCGACTGCGGACTATCTCGACCGCGTCGTATCATTGACGACGGTCGCCGGAGCCGTCTACCTGATGGCATTGCAGTTGATTCCGGAGGTCTTCGAGCTTTACGGGATCGGGCTGCCTTATAGTATGATCGTCAATGGTGGCGGGGCGCTGGTTGTGGTCTGCACCGCTCTTGATATCAAAACACAGGTGCGCGACGTATCGCTCACCAATCCGGGGGGCGTACGCCGATGAGAATTATACTTCTGGGACCGCCGGGGTCGGGCAAGGGGACCCAGGCGCAGCTGCTGGTGCAGCGCTATGGCATCGTCCAGCTCTCGACCGGCGAGATGCTGCGCGCGGCCGTGGCGGCGGGAACGCCGGTCGGGCTCAAGGCCAAGGAGATCATGGCCAGCGGTGGTCTCGTACCCGACGAGGTCGTGGTCGGAATCATCTCCGACCGGATCGACCAGCCGGACGCCAAGAACGGTTTCATCCTCGACGGTTTCCCGCGCACGGTGCCGCAGGCCGAGGCACTGGACGAACTGCTCAAGCACAAGCACCTCAAGCTCGACGCAGTGATCGAGCTCCGCGTCAACGAGAGCGCGCTGCTGAGTCGCGTCGAGACCCGCGTCGCCCAGATGCGGGAGCGGGGCGAGGAGGTTCGGCTCGATGACACCCCGGAGGTCCTGGCCAAGCGACTCGGCAGCTACCGCAGCCAGACGGAACCGCTGATTCACTACTATTCCGAGCGGCGGAAGCTCTCGACCATTGACGGCATGATGGCCATCGACGAGGTCACCCGCGCCATCCATCGCCAGCTGCTGGCGCTCGGGGCGGTCGAGCCCAAGACCCATGCCCGCAGCGCGGCCAAGGCGGCACCGGCCAAAAAGGCCAAGGCAGCCAAGAAGAGGGCCAAAAAGCCGGCGAAAGCAGCCAAAAAGCCCGCCAAAGCGGCCAAAACCGCCAAAAAGGCGGCCAAAAAAGCCGTGAAGGGCGCCAAGAAGGCCACCAAGAAAACCGCCAAGAAAACCGCCAAGAAAGCGGCCAAAAAGGCAGCCAAAACGACCGCCAAGAAGGCCGTCAAAAAGGGTGCCAAAAAGACCGCAAAAAAGGTCACGAAAAAGCGAGCTAAGCGCTAGCGGCGGTTGACGAAAGCCCCCTGAATCCCTTAATAAGCCCCGCATCCAAGTCGGATAGTTTCAAACGATGCCGGGCCCCAGGAAGACCAGGGGTGGGCGTCGTGTTCGCGTTTGTGAACACCTGCCCGAGAAACCAAGCACTTAAAGACCGATTCCTGACGAGGGATCGGCAACAGGAGAGAAGGCCGTGGCCCGTATTGCCGGCGTGAACATTCCGACCAACAAGCGCGTGCTGATCGCGCTCCAGTACATCCATGGCATCGGCGAGAAGATTGCCGGTGAAATCATGGTGAAGGTGAAGATCCCCGAGGATCGTCGCGTCAATCAGCTCAGCGACGCCGAAGTGCTCCAGATCCGCGAAGTGATCGACCGCGACTATCTCGTCGAGGGCGATCTGCGTCGCGAGGTCGGCATCAACATCAAGCGTCTGATGGACCTCGGCTGCTATCGCGGCCTGCGTCATCGTCGCGGTCTGCCGGTGCGCGGCCAGCGTACCCACACCAATGCGCGCACGCGCAAGGGCCCGGCCAAGGCCATCGCCGGCAAGAAGAAGTAAGTTTTCGAATCCAATCGCGGCGTGTGGCGAAGAGGGGATCACCCGTTCGCCACGCGCTTTTCGTTCCACAGGTGTAGCCGCTGGCATTACGGCGGCGTTTGAGATCTCCAGGAAAGGTACTCAATGGGCAAGGAAGCCACCCGCGTTCGTCGTCGTGAGCGCAAGAACATCGCCTCCGGCGTCGCGCACGTGAACTCGTCGTTCAACAACACGACCATCACCATCACCGACGCGCAGGGCAACACGATTGCCTGGTCTTCCGCCGGCACGATGGGCTTCAAGGGCTCGCGCAAGTCGACCCCGTACGCCGCGCAGGTTGCCGCCGAAGACGTGTCGAAGAAGGCGCAGGAGCACGGCATGCGCACGCTGGAAGTCGAAGTCGCCGGTCCCGGTTCGGGCCGTGAGTCGGCGCTCCGTGCGCTCCAGGCCGCTGGCTTCACCGTCACCTCGATCCGCGACGTGACCACGATCCCGCACAACGGTTGCCGTCCCCGCAAGCGTCGGCGCGTTTGATATCTACGAGTTGCGGGCGCATCGGCGCCCGCAATGACTTTGCAAGAAGCCGCGGGAATGATCTGCGGCCTTTCTCCAACGCCAGTATTTGAACTATCAAATTGACTGGCCTGTATGGGTGAAACAGTGACGATCCAGAAAAATTGGCAAGAACTGATTCGGCCGAACAAGCTCCAGGTGCAACCCGGCAGCGATCCCTCGCGTTTCGCGACCATCGTTGCCGAGCCGCTCGAGCGTGGTTTCGGCCAGACGCTGGGCAACGCGCTGCGCCGCATCCTGCTCTCCTCGCTCCAGGGCGCGGCGGTGCAGTCGGTGCACATCGACGGCGTGCTGCACGAGTTCTCCTCGATCGCGGGCGTCCGTGAGGACGTCACCGACATCGTGCTCAACATCAAGGACATCTCGATCAAGATGCAGGGCGAAGGCCCCAAGCGCATGGTCGTGAAGAAGCAGGGCCCGGGTGTCGTCACTGCCGGTGACATCCAGACCGTCGGCGATGTCGTCGTGCTCAACCCGGACCTCCAGATCTGCACCCTCGACGAGGGCGCCGAGATCCGCATGGAGTTCACGGTCGCCACCGGCAAGGGCTATGTGCCCGCCGAGCGTAACCGTCCCGAGGACGCGCCGATCGGTCTGATCCCGGTCGACAGCCTGTACTCGCCGGTCCGCAAGGTCTCCTACAAGGTCGAGAACACCCGCGAGGGTCAGATCCTCGACTACGACAAGCTGACCATGACGATCGAAACCAACGGCGCGCTGACGCCGGATGATTCGGTGGCTTACGCCGCGCGCATCCTGCAGGATCAGCTCAACGTGTTCGTCAACTTCGAAGAGCCGCGCAAGGAAGTCGCCCAGGAGATCATCCCGGACCTCGCCTTCAACCCGGCCTTCCTCAAGAAGGTGGACGAGCTCGAACTGTCGGTGCGTTCGGCCAACTGCCTGAAGAACGACAACATCGTCTACATCGGCGACCTCGTGCAGAAGAGCGAAGCGGAAATGCTCCGCACTCCGAACTTCGGCCGCAAGTCGCTGAACGAGATCAAGGAAGTGCTGGCCCAGATGGGTCTGCATCTCGGCATGGAAGTGCCGGGCTGGCCGCCGGAGAATATCGACGAGCTCGCCAAGCGCTTCGAGGATCATTACTGATCCACTTCATCGTCGCGGCCGGAGACATCCGGCCGCGATTTTTATGGGCGAACGCAGGAAGCCCACCTGAGCAACTGATCCGACGAACCGTCGCGGCAGTTCATATCCAAGGAATACACACATGCGTCACGGCAAGGTTCATCGTAAGCTCAACCGCACCGCCGAGCATCGCCGCGCGATGTTCGCCAACATGTGCGCCGCGCTGATCAAGCACGAGCAGATCGTCACCACGCTGCCCAAGGCCAAGGAGCTCCGTCCGATCGTCGAGAAGCTCATCACTCTCGGCAAGAAGGGCGGGCTGGCCATGCGCCGCCAGGCGATCTCCGAGATGCGCGACAAGGATCAGGTCAGGAAGCTGTTCGACGTCCTGGCGCCCCGCTACAAGGACCGCCAGGGCGGCTACACCCGCATCATCAAGGCGGGCTTCCGCTACGGCGACAACGCGGCGATGGCCGTGATCGAGTTCGTCGATCGCGACGTCGATGCCAAGGGCCAGGACTCCGGTCCGGTGCAGGAAAAGGAAGCCGAGGCGGCGTAAGCCACTCAGCAGATCTGAATTGAAAGCGGCGCCCTCGGGCGCCGCTTTTTTTGTCGACAACGTCGCGCGTGCACCGTCCGGCCTCGCTGTCGTGCCGCCTTTCTCACGCCACGAATGCAACTCTACTGTTCGCATTCAACCTCCGAGGGAAAGCGATGTTTAAGCCGCGATACATGATTTCCATTGTCTTTTTGGCGCTTTCAATGATCTGGCCGGTCGGCCTCGCGCAGGCCCAGCAGGCATTTCAGCGCTTTCTGCCGTTCCTGGTCGATTTGAATGGTTGGGAGGGCAAGAAGCCGGAGGGCATGTCGATGCAAATGGCAGAGACCAGCGTGACCACTGCGACGCGCGACTACGAACGCGGTGAGGCGCAGGCTCACGCCACCATCATTCTCGGCTCGGCCGCCGAGGGCGCGCTGGCGCCGATTCAGAGTGGCATGAACCTCCAGACGGCGGATGGTCACATGATCACCGGCAGCGCGCGGGGCATGCAGGTCTTCAAGACCTTCCACATCAAGGACAAGTCCGGCACGCTGATCGTCGCGCTCAGCAAGGACGCGGTGTTCAACTTCACCTATCAGGGCGTCGGCGAGGACGAGGCATTGGCGCTCGCCGACAGGTTCGACTGGAAGGCGATTCAGGCCGTCGCCCAGAAAAAATGACGGTGTAGCAGGGGCAGACCTGTCGGGCGGACACGGCGCACTTGCGCCGTACCCATCACCACCATTGGCGAGCGGAAGATCACTCCTCCTTGATCCCCGCCTTCTGCGCGATGTCCTTCATCTCCGCCGTCTCCTTGGTCACCGTTCCGGCCCAATCGTCGAAGCGCGCAAAGCCCGGCTCGAAGCCGACCTTGCTGAAGCGCTCGGCGACGGAGGGGCTGTTGATGATCTCCTCCAGCGTCGCCGACAGCTTGTTGCGAACTGCCGGCGGCAGCCCCTTGGGCGCGACCAACGCGCCCCAGGACGAGAAGTCGATGCTGCCATAGCCGAGCTCGGCGAGCGTCGGCACGTCGGGCAGGAAGGGCGTGCGCTTGCCGGAGAACACGGCGAGCACCTTGACCGTGCCGGCCTCGATCTGCGGCTTCACGGCGATCACGGTGTCGACGTGGTACTGGATGTGCTTGCCGATGAGATCGTTCATCGCCGGCGCGCTGCCCTTGTAGGGCAGGTGGACCATCTTGACCCCGGCGGCCGACTTGAACAGCTCGCCGGCGAAATGCGAGACGGTCGCGACGCCGAAGGATGCCAGCGACAGCTTGTCGGGATTGGCCTTCGCCTCGGCGACCAGCGCAGCCACGTCCTTGATCGGGTTGTCCTGGTAGGTGACCAGCGCCAGCGTGATCTTGCCGGTCCGGCCGATTGGCTCAAAGTCCTTGGCTGCGTCGTAAGGCACGCTCTCCTTCACGGCTGCGGGCAGCGTGAAGCTCGAGTTCGAGCTGAAGAACAGGGTGTATCCGTCGGGCTCCGCGCGCGCGACCTCCTTGGCTGCGATCGTGGTGCCGCCGCCCGGACGATTCATGATGACCACGGGCTTGCCGAGCCGCGTCTCCAGCTCGCCGCCGATGATGCGCGCCACCACGTCGGAGGCGCCGCCGGGCGGGAAGGGAACGATCAATTGCAGGGATTTTTCCGGATAGACCGCTTGAGCCGGGGCTGGCGAATTGCCGCCCGTCAGGACGACCAACCCGAGCACAACAGTTAGGGCCGTTCTCTTCATCGCATGGTCCTTCCGTGTTCGCATGAGCCAAGAAGCTCGGGTGTGGCTTAGCAATAATCGTTCCAGCCGTGGTCGCGATAGCGGGCGTGGGGGTCCATGCTGTTGCCGGTACGGCCGATCATTCTCTCACTGATTGGTGAGCGCCAATTGCGGCCCAGTCGGTTGCGCCCGATATCCCCGTCATCGATCAGATGGAGATAGTACATGAACATCGACCTTTCGGGAAAAACTGCACTGGTGACCGGCTCGACCGCCGGCATCGGCCACGCCATTGCCAAGGGCCTTGCAGCCTCCGGCGCCAGTGTGGTGATCAATGGCCGCAGCCAGGACAAGGTCGATGCGGCCGTGCGCAGGCTGGAGGGTGTTGGCGGCAGGGTGCGCGGCATCGCCGCCGACGTCTCGACCGCCGCGGGCTGCAAGGCGCTTGTAGCGGCATTGCCGGAGGTCGACATTCTCATCAACAACGCCGGGATCTTCGAGCCGAAGGATTTCTTCGACATCCCGGACGAGGACTGGACGCGTTTCTTCGAGGTCAACGTGATGAGCGGCGTGCGGTTGTCGCGCGCATTCCTGAAAGGCATGCTCAACCGCAATTGGGGCCGCATCGTCTTCATCTCCTCGGAGTCCGGGCTCAACATTCCCGTCGAGATGATCCACTACGGCATGACCAAGACGGCGCAGCTCTCGGTCGCGCGCGGCCTCGCGCAGCTCACCCGCGGGACCGGCGTCACCGTCAATTCCGTGCTGCCGGGCCCGACCATGTCGGAGGGCGTCGAGACCTTCGTGAAGGATCTCGCGAAGCAGAACGGCCAGTCGGTGGACGAAGCCGCCGCGAATTTCGTCAAGCAGCATCGTCCGAGCTCGCTGATCCAGCGTTTTGCTGGCGTCGACGAGATCGCGAACATGGTTGTTTACATTGCCTCGAAGGAAGCGTCTGCGACCAACGGCGCCGCGCTGCGGGCCGAAGGCGGCATCGTCAACACGATTGCCTGAGACCCGCGCATGACAGCCTATGTGATTTCCGAAGTCGAGATGCGCGATCCCGATGGCTTTGACGCCTATCGCACGCTCGCCGCGCAGACGATCGCGCAATATGGAGGGCGTTATCTCGTCCGCGGCGGCAAGGCCGAGCTTGCCGAAGGCAATCTCCCGCCGAAGGCCGTCGTCATCGTCGAATTTGCATCGATGGCGAGGCTGAAGGAATGGTACGCCTCACCGGAATATGCCGAGGCGCTGAAGCTGCGGCAGACGGCGCTGGAGCGGCGGCTGCTGTTCGTCGAGGGTGTTCCGGAAATGTAGGGTGGGTTAGCCCTGCAGATGCGTGAAGCGCATCTGCAGGGCGTGACCCACCACTACTGTTGCCGAAGAGGAAGACGCGGTGGGTTACGCCGTGCGAACTGCGCTTCGCGCAGTCGCAGGGCTAACCCACCCTACGCACCGACGCCGGAGCCGCTACCACCCCTCCAGCACGATCTTGCCGCGCGACTTGCCGCTCTCGAGCAGCGCATGCGCGCGCTTGAGGTTGGCGGCGTTGATCGTGCCGAAGGTCTGGTCGAGCGTGGTGCGCAGCACGCCCTTGTCGATGAGGTCGGCGACGTCGTTGAGCAGATGATGTTGCGCGATCATGTCGGCGGTCTGGAACGAGGAGCGCGTGAACATCGATTCCCAGTGCACCGAGATTGCCTTGCCCTTGAACGTGCTCATGGTGAACTCCGCGGGATCGTCGATCAGGCCGAACCGGCCCTGTGGCGCCATGAAGTCGGCGATCGCCTTGTAGTGCTGGTCGGTGAAGGTGAGGCTTGCCACCAGCGCGACCGGCGGCAGCTTGAGCTTCTCGATCTGCTCCTTCATCGGCTTGCCGTGGTCGATCACCGCATGCGCGCCGAGATCGAGGCACCATTTCTGCGACTCCGGCCGCGTCGCGGTTGCGAGCACGGTGAGGCCGGTGAGGCGGCGCGCGAGCTGGATCAGGATCGAGCCAACGCCACCGGCGCCGCCCGTGATCAAGAGCGTGCGCGGATCGACGCTCTTGCCCGGCACCGCGCCGAGCCGGTCGAACAGCAATTCCCAGGCGGTAATGGAGGTGAGAGGAAGCGCGGCGGCCTGCGCGAAGGACAGGCTCTTCGGCTTGTTGCCGACGATGCGCTCGTCGACCAGGTGGAATTCGGCGTTGGTGCCCTGGCGCAGGATCGAGCCGGCGTAGAACACCTCGTCGCCCGGCTTGAACAGCGTGACGTCGGGTCCGACGGCATCGACCACGCCGGCGGCGTCATAGCCCAGGATCTTGGTCTCGCCCTCGGGCGGCGCGGCGCGCTTGCGCACCTTGTAATCGACCGGATTGGCCGAGATCGCCTTCACGGCGACGCGGATGTCGCGGCCCTTGGGCTCGGGCTTTGCGGTCTCGAAATCGATCAGCGCGTCCTGATCCTCGATCGGAAGCGACTTCTTGTAACCGACGGCCTTCATGGCTTGTCTCCATCAGATGGCGTGCTCGCCTGCCGCTTTAACTGTCGCCCTGGCTCCGATTTGGCAAGTACTGTAAATTCGGGGATATAGTCCCTGTTTGGATACTATTGGGAAGATACGCATGAAACGCCGCAATTTTGCCCGTCGTCCCGGCTGCTCGGTCGAGGCGACGCTGGACCTGATCGATGGCAAGTGGAAGGGCGTGATCCTCTATCACCTCCAGAGCGGCACCCAGCGCTTCGGCGAATTGCGCCGCATGATGCCCGGCATCACCCAGCGCATGCTCACAAAGCAGCTTCGTGCGCTGGAGGAGGACAAGCTGGTCATCCGCAAGGTCTATGCCGAAGTGCCGCCGCGGGTGGAGTATCGCCTTTCCGAGCTTGGCGAGAGCCTGCGGCCGGTGATCGATATCCTGAAGGCCTGGGGCGAGAGCCATCAGCAGCGATTGTCCTGTGCGCCGCCGCCGGTGGTCTTGAAGAAGCCGAAGCGCGCGGGAGTGAGTTTGTAGAGAAGCGGCATTCTCGGTGTCGTCCCTGCCTAGTGCGCAATTGCGCACGGGGAGCAGGGACCCATAACCGCAGGGAAAAGTCGTGGAGCGAGCCGGCAATTCCGAGTCATCGCAACCACGCCCGCCTGTGGTTATGGGTCCCGGGCTCGCGCTTTCGCGCGCCCCGGGACGACGAGGGTTCAGAACGCGAACTGCGTGCGCATCGCGACCGCGTCGAACTTCGAGCCGACATCGGCGGTCGAAACCGGCGAGGCTTGCCGCGACACCGTGCCGTGCAGATAGTCGAGCATGAAGCGGACGTTGCCGTTGACGTACCAGTTCAGCGCGAGCGTGTAGACGGTCTGCCGGCCGCCGGCGACGCCGTTGGCGGTCGCGAGCTGGTCGTTGAGGTCGATCGTGGAGTAGCGCCCCGCGATTTCCCAAGCGCCCCAGCCGCCGCCGTCGAGCGAGAACGGATGCGCAGGCTTGACACCGTTATAGGCAGCGTTCGCTGCGTTGTAGCTGCGGCCTTCGCCCGTCAGCACATAGCCGGCCTGTGCGTAGCCACCCTGGAATTTCAGGCTCGGTGCGCCGACCAGCGGGACGCCGGTGTTGGCGGTGCGATCGACATTGTACCAGAAGTACTCGCCCTGGACGATGAACGGACCGTAGGTCGCGGCGGCTTCGACGCTGTAGACCTGCGCGCCCGAGGCATTGGCGATCGCGCCGGTCGAGACCAGCGTGGTCGGATCGAGCCGCAGCTCCGGACGGTCGCTGAGCGTGACCGTCTGCGTGTTGGCGATCAGATTGTGCGGCGGCTGGATCAGCCATTGCGCGTCGGCGCCGATATGCACCGAATAGTCCTTGCCGCTGATCGGGTTGCCGGCAACGCGCGCCACCGCACCATATTGCTCGCTGGTGCCCACTGGGGCCGCGCTCGAGGCGGAATGGATCGCGCCTGTCGACGGCCCCGTGACATAGCCGCCGATCCATAGCTGGTCGTTGTACCAGCGCGTGCCGGCCGCGGAGCGGAAGTCGCCGGCCGCGATGTTGGTCGCGATCACGCCGGGCGAGGCGCGCTCCATGAACATGATGTCGTTGGAGCTGGTGGCCTCGTCCATGGTGTAGGGCAGGTCCATGATGCCGGCCTCGATCGCCATCCGTCCGCCGAATGGCTTCAGTCCGGTGTAGCTGAGATAGGCGTTCTCGACGCCGGACAGGCCACCGCCCGGGAGCGATCCTGGTGCCGCGCCGCCAAATCCGTCGGAGGAGCCGCCGAAGTCGTAGACCAGTGCGAAATTCCAGTCGTTGAAGAATTTGCCGGTGACGCCGATGCGCGCGCGGCGGACGTTCTCGCCGCTGTCGAGCTTCTGCGGCACCGTGGCCGCGGTATTGGGACGATAGTCATAGCCGCCGATATCGTAGTGCACGCGGCCGGTGATGGCGACGCAATTGGCCTGGTCGGCCGTGCAGATGGTCGGCCGGTTGTTCGGCATCGTCACGACGACGCCGGAGGCGGGCGCCGGGCCCTTCAGCGGGATCGCCGCGTTCGCATTTGCGACGACGGCCTTCGCCTCCGAACGCGCCTCGGCTTTGGCCTCGGCCTTCGCTTCTGCCTTGGCTTTCGCCGTGGCGGCCGTGTTCGCTGCGGTCTGGCTCTGGAGCTTGTCGAGCTTCTGCTCCAGCATCTTCAACTGCTGCTTCAGCAGCGCGATCTCCTGCTCGCTGCTGCTTGCCGATTGGGCCTGGGCCTGCGCGGCCGCCAGCACACCGGCGAGACCAATCGCCGTGGCTGCAATTCTTGTCCTGCTCACGTCACGCCTCCATCGTTTGACGAACTTCCCCAAGTCGCAACGGGAGAGCCTAGGATCGATCGATGACTGCCCCGCGACGCTGCGCCCGGTTGCGCGGTTCCCACTGATGCAAATTCGCCGCAACCGAATCCACCGCGCACCACAATGCTGGATGACGCGCATCATGCCAATCCACCGGCCAGGCAAATTGCCGATTCGGACGCTGGGCTTGCATGCCGGACACACCGGGACGGGGCAGAATATTGCCGCCCGGCGCCCTTCTAATGGCGGGCGAACGCGCCTATATTCCGTCGTCTTTTCCGAGAGGTATGAATGTTTCGTTCGATCCGTGCCGCCGTCATCACTGCATTGTGCATAGCCTCTTCGGCCACCTTCAATCCGGCCACGGCGCAGGACCGTCGGGTCCCGTCATCGCCGGCCGAGCTGCGGCTGTCCTATGCGCCGATCGTGCAGCGGGTGCAGCCGGCGGTCGTCAACGTCTATGCCGCCAAGGTGGTGCAGAACCGCAATCCTCTGCTGGACGACCCGATCTTCCGCCGCTTCTTCGGCGTGCCGGGCCAACAGCAGGAGCAGGTGCAACGCTCGCTGGGCTCGGGCGTGATCGTCGATACGTCCGGGCTCGTCGTCACCAACGTCCACGTCATCGAAGGCGCCGACCAGGTGAAGGTGTCGCTGTCGGACAAGCGCGAGTTTGAAGCCGAGATCGTGCTGAAGGATTCCCGCACGGATCTTGCGGTGCTGCGCCTGAAGGATTCGAAGGAGAAGTTTCCGGCGCTCGAATTCACCAATTCGGACGAGCTGCTGGTGGGCGACGTCGTGATGGCGATCGGCAATCCGTTCGGTGTCGGCCAGACCGTGACCCACGGCATCATCTCGGCGCTGGCGCGCACGCAGGTCGGCATCACCGATTACCAGTTCTTCATCCAGACCGACGCGGCGATCAATCCCGGCAATTCCGGCGGTGCGCTGGTCGACATGAACGGCCGGCTCGCCGGTATCAACACCGCGATCTACTCCCGCTCCGGCGGCTCGCAAGGCATCGGCTTCGCCATTCCCGCCAACATGGTGCGCGTCGTCGTCGCTTCCGCCAAGAGCGGCGGCAAGGCGGTGAAGCGTCCCTGGCTCGGCGCGAGATTGCAGGCGGTGACGCCCGAGATCGCCGAGAGCCTCGGCCTGCGCTCGCCGACCGGTGCGCTGGTCGCGAGCGTGGTGTCGAACGGTCCGGCGGCCAAGGCCGGCCTCAAGTCGTCCGATCTCATCACCGGAATCGACGGCCAGACCGTGGATGATCCCAACGCCTTCGACTATCGCTTCGCCACACGCCCGCTCGGCGGCACCGCGCAGATCGACGTGCAGCGCGGCGGCAAGCCGGTCAAGCTGGCGGTGGCGCTGGAGACCGCGCCCGATACCGGGCGCAACGAGCTCGTCGTCACCGCGCGCTCGCCATTCCAGGGCGCGAAGGTCTCGACCATCACGCCGGCGGTCGCCGATGAGCTGCATCTGGACGCCGACACCGAAGGCGTCGTGATCACCGATCTCGGCGGCGACAGCGCCGCGGCGAGTGTCGGCTTCCAGAAGGGCGACATCATTCTGTCGGTCAACAACCAGAAGATCAGCAAGACCGGCGACCTCGAGAAGGCCGCAGGCGAGCGCCCGCGGCTCTGGCGCATCACGCTGGTGCGCGGCGGCCAGCAGATCAACGTCACGCTGGGCGGATGAGTCCGAAACGACCACAGCAGACGCCAACTCTCTTCGCCGCGGCGGGGCTCGATCAAGAGGCTCCGCATCCGCTGCCGGACCGGCTGCGTCCGCGTGCGCTGTCGGAGGTCGTCGGCCAGGACCACATCCTCGGTCCCGACGGCGCGCTGACGCGCATGCTGGAGACGCGCACGCTGGGATCGCTGGTGTTCTGGGGGCCGCC
The DNA here is from genome assembly GCF_054185205.1 of Bradyrhizobium sp. 14AA. Taxonomy (NCBI): domain Bacteria; kingdom Pseudomonadati; phylum Pseudomonadota; class Alphaproteobacteria; order Hyphomicrobiales; family Nitrobacteraceae; genus Bradyrhizobium; species Bradyrhizobium sp. 14AA. Next base: position 148,656 of record NZ_JAVAYM010000023.1, read on the forward strand.
CGGCACCGGCAAGACCACGGTGGCGCGGCTCCTGGCGGACGCGACGGATCTGCATTTCGAGCAGATTTCCGCGGTGTTCTCCGGCGTCGCCGATCTGAAGAAGGCGTTCGACGCCGCGCGCGCCCGCCGCGAGATGGGCAAGGGCACGCTGCTGTTCGTCGACGAGGTGCATCGCTTCAACCGCGCGCAGCAGGATTCGTTTCTGCCCGTGATGGAAGACGGCACGGTGGTGATGGTCGGCGCCACCACCGAAAACCCGTCCTTCGAGCTCAACGCGGCGCTTTTGTCGCGCGCGCGCGTGCTGGTGTTTCGTTCGCTCGATGCCGCCGCGATCGAAAGGCTGTTCGCGCATGCCGAGGAGGTCGAAGGCCGCAAGCTGCCGCTCGATGCCGAGGCACGCGCCGTGCTCGTGCGCATGGCCGACGGCGACGGACGCGCCTCCCTGACGCTCGCCGAAGAGGTCTGGCGTTCGGCGCGGGCGGACGAGATTTTCAATGCTGCGCAGTTGCAGGACATCCTGCAACGCCGCGCGCCGATCTACGACAAATCGGCCGACGGCCATTACAATTTGATCTCGGCGCTGCATAAGTCGGTGCGCGGCTCCGATCCCGATGCCGCGCTGTACTATCTCGCGCGCATGCTTGATGCTGGTGAGGACCCGCTGTTCCTGGCCCGCCGCGTCGTGCGCATGGCGGTCGAGGACATCGGGCTCGCCGATCCCCAAGCGCTCGTCGTCGCCAATGCCGCCAAGGATGCGTTCGACTTCCTCGGCCATCCCGAGGGCGAGCTCGCGATCGCACAGGCCGTGGTCTATCTCGCCACCGCGCCGAAATCGAACGCGGTCTACACCGCCTTCGGCACGGCGATGCAGGTCGCCAAGCAGGCCGGCTCGCTGCTGCCGCCCAAGCACATTCTCAATTCCCCGACCAAGCTGATGAAGTCGGAAGGCTACGGCGCGGCCTACGAATACGACCACGACGCCCCCGACGCCTTCTCCGGCCAGGACTACTTCCCGGAAGCCCTGGGCCGCCAGACCTTCTACGACCCGCCCGAGCGCGGCTTCGAGCGGGAGATTCGCAAACGGCTGGATTATTGGGCGAAGCTGAGGAAGGAGCGGGGCGGGAAGTAGGGCTTAAGCCCGCCCCAAGAGCGTACATTTACGGTTTACGTAACACGTAAATCTTGCTACTTGGCCGGGGAATTCCTATGCCCCATACACCTACACATCCCGGCGAGCACCTTGCCGAAGAACTGCGCGAACTCGGCATCACGGCCGCAGAGCTGTCGCGTCAGATTGACGTGCCGGTCAATCGCATCACCGGCATCATCAACGGGCAACGCGGCATTACTGCCGATACGGCGCTCCGTCTTGGTCACTGGTTCGGTACCAGCCCGCAATTCTGGATGAACCTGCAACAGCAGTATGAGCTGCGGCTGGCGGAAAAAGAGGTGGGTGCGCAGGTTGCGTCACTGCCCCGCCGCGCCAATGCGCAGTCGACACGAAAGCTTGGAAAAACCGCATGAGCCGCCGCATCAAGAGAATGAACCCGAAGCCTCGGGACCGCGACGAGCGCAAGGAGGCGCGCCCGTTCAAGGCGCGCACCGCGAAGACAGCCGGACCGCGGCCGGGTGGCAAGCCCGGCAGCAAGCCGCCGCGCTTTGCCGGCGAGCGTGCCGAGCGGCGCGCGCCGAAAGCCGAGCTGGAAAAGGCCGCACCGGCAAAGCCGGTCGAGGCATTGCTGCCGACCAAGGTGCAGACCGTCAAGGTCACGGCCGACGAGAACAACATGCGGGTCGACCGCTTCCTCGAAGCGCGCTTTCCCGGCCTGTCATTTTCCCACATCCAGCGCGTCGTCCGCAAAGGCGAGCTGCGCGTCGACGGCAAGCGCGTCGACAGCAAGGACCGCCTGGAGGAGGGCCAGAGCGTCCGCATTCCGCCGCTGAAGCTCGACACGCCGAAGGTCGTCGGCGAGCTGTCGGAGGCTGCGCAGAAGACGCTCAAGGCGCTGAAGGAGATGACGATCTTTGAGGACGACGACGTCCTCGTGCTGAACAAGCCGGCCGGCCTTGCCGTGCAGGGCGGCTCCGGCATGACGCGGCACATCGATCAGATGCTCGAGGTGATGCGCGATTCCAAGGGCCAGAAGCCGCGCCTCGTGCACCGCATCGACAGGGAAACGTCAGGCTGTCTGCTGATCGCCAAGACACGCTTTGCCGCCTCGCATCTGACCGGCGCCTTCCGCTCCCGCTCGGCGCGAAAAACCTATTGGGCGCTGGTGCCGGGGCTGCCGAAGCCGAAGCAGGGCCGCATCTCGACGTTCCTCGCCAAGGAAGAGAGCGAGGACGACACCATCATGCGTATCGCCCAGCATGGCGACGAGGGCGCGAGCCACGCGGTGACCTACTACGCTGTCGTCGAGACCGCCGGCAACAAGCTGACCTGGGTGTCGCTGAAGCCGGTGACGGGCCGCACCCACCAGCTCCGCGCCCACATGGAGCATATCGGCCATCCCATCGTCGGCGATCCCAAATATTTCAACATCGAGAACTGGCAGCTGCCGGGCGGCCTGCAGAACCGGCTGCATCTCTTGGCACGCCGCATCGTCATTCCGCATCCGCGGGGAGGCGTGATCGACGCCACCGCGCCACTGCCGCCGCACATGCAGCAGTCGTGGAATCTGCTCGGGCTGGACGCAAGCCGATTCGATCCGATCGAAAACGCGCCGGAGGAGTAGGGGCGGAGCCACGGCGCCCGCAAGTTCCCTCCTGCCTGCCGCTCGCTTTATCGGCCGCCGCTCTTATCTTAAAAGCTAGCATTCAGAGACCGGGACCGAAAACTCACATGCGCGAATTGTTCGAAGAAGCTGCGGGGCAGCCCCCACCGGATCCACGGGAATCGGCGCGTGCGTCCGCACGCTCGCCGCAGCGCAAGCGCTTCTACAAGGAGGCGGGAGTCACTGATGCCGAGGGCGGCTTCGCCATTACCCTCGACGGCAGGCCGATCCGCACGCCCTCCAGCCGGCAGGTGGTGATCCCCTCGCGCGAACTGGCCGACGCGGTGGCCGCGGAATGGGCGGCGCAGGGCGAGACGATCGATCCTGTCACCATGCCGCTGACGCGGGTTGCCAACAGCGTGGTCGAAGGCGTGGTCGACCGCGTCGAGCTCGTCAGCGACGACCTCGCGAAATATTTCGAGTCCGACCTGCTGTTCTATCGCGCCGGCCATCCCGAGGGGCTGGTCGCCCGCGAGGCCGCGAATTGGGATCCCGTGCTGTTCTGGGCCGCCGAGACGCTGGGCGCGCATTTCATCCTGTCCGAGGGCGTCATGCATGTGAAGCAGCCCGACGAGGCGCTCAGGGCCGCGCGTGCGGCGCTGCCGGGGGATGCCTGGTCGGTTGCCGCGCTCCACATGGTCACGACCCTGACCGGCTCGGCGCTGCTGGCGCTGGCCCTGGCGCATGGCGTGCGTGATGCCGGCCAGGTCTGGGCCGCCGCCCATGTCGATGAGGACTGGAACGCCGACCAATGGGGCGTGGACGAGGAAGCAGCGGCGCGCCGGGCTACGCGCCTGCGGGATTTCGAGGCCGCCGTAGCGGTTTTGGCGGCCGTAAAGCCGCAAGCGGCCGAAGGTCCTTAACGAGAGGTTTACGAGGGCGGCCTTAGGGTGGGGCTAGCGTTTCTCCGGGCCCCTCGATATGCCGACGCCGGTCACTTCCATCGCTCCCGCCAGTGCCGCCAGTCCCCTGGCTGATGCGGCGACGCCCGATCTCGTGCTCCAGGCCGGCAGTGTCGTCGACGCCAGGGTCGTCAGCGTGCTCGCCGACAATCTGGTGCGGATCGCGATCGCCAACCTTTCGATGGATGTGATGTCCGAGGTGTCGCTGACGCCGGGGCAAAATCTGCAGCTCGCGGTGTCGCAGAACGACGGCACCATCCGGCTCGCCGTCATGGGCGGGGCAGGCGAGGCGACGGCGGATCAGGTCACGCTGACGCCGCGCGCGGCCTCGCTGGTGGACAGCCCGCCGCTTGCGCCGTCCGCGAGCGCGGCCCGCAACACGCTGACGCCGTTGGAGCAGATCGCCGTCACCGTGGCTTCGAGCGAAGCCGTGACCAAACAGGGCAGCCAGGCGCCGCTGTTCGCCAATCTCGCCTCCGTCGTCACCGGCAGCGATCTGCCGGCGGGGTTGAAGCAGGCGGTGCTGGACGTGCTGGCGCAGCAGACGCCGCTCAATGCCGGCCTCGACGGCGGCGACATCGAGTCCGCCTTCCAGAAATCCGGCCTGTTCCTCGAGGCTTCGCTCGCCGCAGGCACAACGCCGTCATACGGCACGATGCCGGACCTGAAGGCCGCGCTGCTGGTACTGCGCCAGACGCTCGCGACGATCGAGACCGCCGCGCCGCAGGCGCAAGGTTCCGCCACGCCTGCTGGCGCGACGGCGACACCGCAGGTCGCCGCCGCGCCGGCTCAGTCAGCCGGTGAGGCCGCGCAGGCCGCATTGCCAACCGGACCCGAGATCGCCCAACAAGCGCAGCAGCCCCGCGGCGCCAATCTGGCCGCCGCCGTGCTGGCCGACATCGCCGGCAATACTCCGCAGGCAGCGATGCCGCGCACCATGTCCGCCGGCCTTGCCGCAAGCCTCCTGCAGGAGGTCACGCAAAACCTGCCGCGCTTGACCGGCAACGTTCCGGGCTCGAACAAGGCCGTGCCCGACGGCCACGTCTTCGAGGCCGCCGCGCGCGCGACACCACCGCCGTTCCGTGGCGCGCTGCCGGCGCCGCAGGCGGTTGCCTCGCCATCGCTCGCGCCGGATACGCCGCTCTCCGCAGCGGTGCACCGCTTGCTCGACGACACCGATGCCGCGATCGCGCGGCAGACCTTGTTGCAGGTCGCTTCACTCCCCGATCGCGCCGATGCCAGCGGTCACCGTATCGATCCGGCCGTGCCGCAGTGGAATTTCGAGATTCCCTTCGCGACCCCGCAGGGCACCGCGATGGCGCAGTTCGAGATCTCGCGCGATGGCGGCAATGAGTCCGCCGATCCCGCCAAACGCGCCTGGCGCGCGCGCTTCACGCTCAATGTCGAGCCGGCGGGACCGGTGCATGCGCTGATCACGCTGAACGGCGACAAGACGTTTGTGCGGATGTGGGCGGAGCGGCCGGCGACCGCACAGCAGCTCCGCGCCGGCATCGGCGAGCTCAATCAGGCCCTCACGCGGGCCGAGCTCAAGCCCGGCGACATCATGGTCCGCGACGGCACGCCGCCGCAGCCCGCGCCGGCCCGTGCCGGCCATTTCCTGGACCGCGCCACATGAGCGATCCATCCAAGCTCGCAATTGCGCTGCATTACGAGAAGGGCACCAACGCGCCCGTCGTCGTTGCCAAGGGCAGGGGCACGATCGGCGAAAAGATCGTCGAGATCGCCAAGGCCAACGACATTCCGATCGAGGAGAACGAGATATTGGCCGGCGCGCTGTCCAAGGTCGAGCTCGGCGAGGAGATCCCGCCCGATCTCTACAAGGCCGTCGCCGAAGTGCTGGTGTTCGTTCTGCGGCTGTCGGGCCGTGCGAGATAGCCTGTCATTGTTTCACCACGTAGCGGCGGCATGGTCGCGGCCACTTTCATCGTTTGACGGACACCGCTCTTGCTCACCCGCCGCTCCACTCTCGGCCTTCTTGCTGCCGCCGCCACCTTGCCGTCGCGTGCATTCGCCCATGTCGCGCCGCCGCGCAATGAGATCCGCGACAGTCTCGCAAAGCGCTTCACTGACCTTGGCACGGCGGGCACCTTCGTCGGCTACAAGGTCGAGGACTACCTGATCGTCGCCAGCGACAAGGAGCGCTCCGGCGAGGGGAAGCTGCCGGCCTCGACCTTCAAGATCCCGAACTCGCTGATCGCGCTGGAGACCGGTGTCGTCACCGACCCCGACAAGGACCTGTTTCCCTGGGACGGCGTGAAGCGTTCGATCGAGGCCTGGAATAAGGACCATACGCTGCGCAGCGCGATCGCTGTGAGTGCCGTGCCGGTCTATCAGGAGATCGCGCGCCGGATCGGCGAGGTGCGCATGCAAAAATACGTCGACGAGTTCGATTACGGCAATCGCGACATCGGCGGCGGCATCGACCAATTCTGGCTTACCGGCGCCTTGCGAATCGATCCGGTCGAGCAGATCGACTTCGTCGATCGGCTGCGGCGCCGCGCGTTGCCGGTTTCCAAGCGCAGCCAGGATCTCGTCGCCGACATCCTGCCGCTGACCAAGGTTGGCGACAGCGTCATCCGGGCGAAGTCGGGCCTTCTCGGCGCCGAGCGCGGTGAGCCGTCGCTGGGCTGGATGGTCGGCTGGGCCGAGAAGGGCGAGGCACACACCGTGTTCGCGCTCAACATCGACTGCCGCGAGTCGCGCCACATCGAGGCGCGCATGAGCCTGACGCAAGCCTGCCTTGCCGAGATCGGCGCGATCTAGCGCTGTCGCGCCGCCGCCGCTCGACTAGCATCCTTCCGGCCAAGAAAGAAAACCGGGAGGATAACAATGAACGCAATACCGCTCTGGCTGTCGTCGCTCACGCTTGCCGCAGCTGGCGGCTGGCTCGCCGCCACGATGTTTGCTGCACCCGCCACCAGCAAGGAGCCGCGATTTCCGCAGCTGACCATGGATCAGCTGGATGCCAAGCAGAAGCCGCTCGGCGAGCAGATTATGAAGGTGTCGAGCGTCGGCATCGGCGGGCCCTACAATCCGATGATCCGCAGCCCGGTGCTGGGTCAGCGCCTGTTCGACCTGTTCTATTATCTGCGGTGGGAAACCTCGGTCCCCACAAAACTCAACGAGTTTGCGATCCTGATCATTGGGCGGCAGTGGCGCTCGCAAGTGGAGTGGTTCGCCCATGCGCCGCTGGCGGCCAAGGCAGGCCTCTCCTCCGACATCATAGCGGAGCTCAAGGCCAACAAGCGCCCGTTGAAGATGGCCGAGGACGAGGCCGTCGTTTACGACTTCGTCACCGAGCTCACTACGACCAGGAAGGTCTCCGACGAGACTTATGCGCGCGCAAAGAAAATCTTCAACGACCAGCAGATCGTCGATCTCACCGCACTCGCCGGCAATTACGTGATGGTCGCCATGCTGCTGGCGATGGCGGAAGAGACGGTGCCGCCGGACAAGCAGGAGCCGTTTAGGCCGGGCGAGCCTTAGGGCGAGGAGCCCGCGACAAATTGTGATACCGTAGGGTGGGCAAAGGCGCGTAGCGCCGTGCCCACCATCTCTCCGGGGCGTAATCTGCGATTGGTGGGCACGCTTTCGCTTTGCCCACCCTACGGCATCTGCGGTGTGGCCTCACCCCAGCTTGAACAGCACCTGCAAAAACTCCTCCACCGCCTTGCGCGACTCCGCGGCAGTCTTCGGATTGCCGCCGACATGGGGGTTGAGCTCGACGCAAGCGTCCTTGTAGGTGAAGGGCGCGTTCGTATCGCCGTTCATCAGTACGCCGCCGTCGCCTTCCTTGATCTGGCAATTGCGCACGGTCTGCGCATTGGCGGACACCGCAACCGTGTTGACGCCGAGCAGGCCGCTGTCGAAGCCGTGCGCACTGTCGGGATATTCGGTCAGCACCACGTCGCGCCCGGCGGTTTTGAGCCGCTCGACGAAAGCCTTGCAGCTCCTGACCGGATTGTAGTCATCCGGCGTGCCGTGGAAGATGCGGATCGGGCGCGCTACAACCTCGCTATCGCCGACATAGGTCGTCGAGCAGTCCGGATAGAACGGAACGTAGGCCGCGAACTGGATGCCGGACTTGTTCCAGAGCTTGTTGAAGCGGTCGAGGCTCGCATAGAGCGTGGCCTGTCCGCCGCGCGAAAAGCCCATCAGCACGATGCGGTCAGGATCGACGCGTGGATGCTTCGCCAGGATCTCCAGCGAGCGGTAAATGTCGATGATCAAGTTGAGCCGGCCGAGCAGGGCCTGGTTCGGCCCGACCACGGTCAGCCCGCGGCCGGTGAAACCGTCGATCACGAAGGTCGAGATGCCCATGGCGTTGAACGCGTGCACCCAGGCCTCGGTGGTGGCGCCGACGCCACTGGAGCCGTGCATCAGCACGACGACGGGGAGCTTGCCGGTGCCTTGGGCGACACGGAATTCGCCGGCGACCGTCACCGGCTTGCCGGCCGCCGCATCGCCGCTGAGGAATTGCTGGTCGGACAGGGTGAGCGAGGGGATCGGGTAGATCTCGGCCCGGGTGGCGACTTCCTTGGGGAGGGATTGCGCGTTGGCGCCCATGCCGGCGAGCAGTGTTGACATGCAGAGCGCAATAGCGACGCGGAATGCCGTCGGCATCGGATCCTCCCCTGTGATTTTCGTCGAGTAGAACAACCCGGCCGCGTGCTGTCAATTTGGCACGGCAGCCTCAAGGGGTGTCGGTCTTCTTCGCGGTCAGCGCCTGGTCGATCGCGAAGCCGCCGATCTCGCTCATCGCCTGCGAGATCACGTCGCCCCTGCGGGCAAAGCCTTCGGAGAGGAAATCGAACTGCGTCCGTGCCAGCCGCAGCACCTCGATCGGCACGGAGACGACGGTCTCGTTGAAACTGTCCACGGAGGCGCGCAAGCCGTCGAGCTCACCCGTGAGCTTGACGATATGGCTTTCGGCATCCTGCATCAGGCCGATCAGCTTGCTGCGTTCGGCATCGAAGGCGGCGCGTTCGGCTGCTGCTGCGGCGGTGACCTCGGCGAGCTGGGCGCGCAGCGCCTCGATCTGACTGACCATGGCGTCGGAGGCGAGCTCGGCGGCTTCACGCAGCTCGGTGTTGCGCGTGCTCTCGACCTGCTGCTCGTGATAGAGCCGCTCGGCCGACATCGCGCGCTGCGAAAGCGACTCGATCAGCGCGGCGGCGCGCAGCAGCATCTCGCCGTTCCGCCCCGACACCATGCTGGCCATGCGCCGCAGGAAGTCGACGGTTGCGGACGATGAGTTCGGCGGCAGGGGGACGACCGTCGCGGACATCGAGGTGACGCGTGATGCTTGAGCCAAGCCGTAATGACCGCCGCCGTACCGACTGGGCTCACGCAACATCCGGCGCCTGATCGTGAGCGCGAAGCAAGCCTGAATCGGCTCGCCCGGTCAACCGGCCGGGCCAGCAAATTTGCGGCGAGGTGCGGGGGATCAGGCGTCCTTCTGCCGGCCGATCCGGCCCAGATGGGTGAAGCCGAACCCGGCGGAATATTTCAGGCCATAACCCAGCGCCCGGTCGATGCCGATATGGGCAAGCCAGATCAAGGCGATGGACAGAGTGAGGGGCGAAGTGAGGCCGAAGCCCACCGTCAGCAGCGTCACCGGTGCCATGTAGCTGTGGGCCGCGTTGTAGACCAGCGCGCCGAATTTGGCGTCGGCAAGGTAGGCCAGGAAGCTCAGATCCGGGACGAGGAAGAGCAGGGCAAAGACCAGCCAGGAGCCGTCCCAGGCCCAATAGAGCACCACCATCCCCGCAAACAGGGTCAGGCCCTCCAGACGCAGCAGGATGTTGACGCCGCCCGTCGCCGCGCCGGTCTCGTCCGTTCCGTCCGTCATGCTCGTCTCCCAGGCAAAACTTTGTAATTCCTTGCGCTTTCACGCTGCGGCAGGGCAGCCTTGCGGCGCCGAAAGGCGCTTTCCGGCCCGCAAAATGCCGTGTTAGAACCCCGCATCACTTAAGAACTGGCGGGAGCAAATGAAACACATCCTGGACGCCCTTGAAGACCGTCGCGCCGGCGCAAAGCTCGGCGGCGGGGAGAAGCGCATCGAGGCGCAGCATGCCCGCGGCAAGCTGACCGCGCGCGAGCGCATCGAGTTGCTGCTCGACAAGGGATCGTTCGAGGAATTCGACATGTTCGTCGAGCACCGCTCCACCGAGTTCGGCATGGAGAAGACCAAGGTGCCGGGCGACGGCGTCGTCACGGGCTGGGGCACCGTCAACGGCCGCAAGACTTTTGTGTTCGCCAAGGATTTCACCGTGTTCGGCGGCTCGCTGTCCGAGACCCATGCGCTGAAGATCACAAAGCTCCAGGACATGGCGATGAAGGCGAGGGCGCCCATCATCGGCCTCTATGACGCGGGCGGCGCCCGCATCCAGGAGGGCGTCGCCGCGCTCGCCGGCTATTCCTACGTCTTCCGCCGCAACGTGCTCGCCTCGGGGGTGATCCCGCAGATCTCCGTCATCATGGGCCCCTGCGCCGGCGGCGACGTCTATTCGCCCGCCATGACCGACTTCATCTTCATGGTGAAGAACACCAGCTACATGTTCGTCACCGGCCCTGACGTCGTGAAGACCGTCACCAACGAGGTCGTCACCGCGGAAGAGCTCGGCGGTGCTTCGGTGCACGCCACGCGCTCCTCGATCGCCGACGGCGCCTTCGAGAACGACGTCGAGACGCTCTTGCAGATGCGGCGCCTGATCGACTTCCTGCCGTCCAACAACACCGACGGCGTGCCGGAATGGCCGAGCTTCGACGACATCGGCCGTGTCGACATGTCCTTGGACACGCTGATCCCCGACAATCCGAACAAGCCCTACGACATGAAGGAGCTGATCCTGAAGGTCGTGGACGAGGGCGATTTCTTCGAGATCGCAGACGCCTTCGCCAAGAACATCGTCACCGGCTTCGGCCGCATCGCCGGCCGCACCGTCGGCTTCGTCGCCAACCAGCCGATGGTGCTGGCCGGCGTGCTCGACTCTGATGCCTCGCGGAAAGCCGCGCGCTTTGTTCGTTTTTGTGATGCCTTCAACATCCCGATCGTCACCTTCGTCGACGTTCCCGGCTTCCTGCCGGGCACCGCGCAGGAATATGGCGGCCTGATCAAGCACGGCGCGAAGCTCCTGTTCGCCTATTCGCAGTGCACCGTGCCGCTGGTCACCATCATCACCCGCAAGGCCTATGGCGGCGCCTTCGACGTCATGGCCTCCAAGGAAATCGGCGCCGACATGAACTACGCCTGGCCGACCGCCCAGATCGCGGTGATGGGCGCCAAGGGCGCGGTCGAGATCATCTTCCGCTCCGACATCGGCGACCCCGACAAGATCGCCGCGCGCACCAAGGAATACGAAGACCGCTTCCTGTCGCCGTTCATCGCCGCCGAGCGCGGCTATATCGACGACGTCATCATGCCGCACTCGACGCGCAAGCGGATCGCGCGGGCGCTGGCGATGCTGAAGGACAAGAAGGTGGAAGCGCCAGCGAAGAAGCACGACAATTTGCCGTTGTGAGGACACGTAGCCCGGATGAGCGCAGCGACATCCGGGTTCTTGCTGAAGTCCCGCATGTCGCTTCGCTCATGCGGGCTACTGCGCAAGATCATAAAAACAGGTAGCTCGAAAGCAGAGCCTCACATGCCGAGTGTTTTCGATTTGCCTGAGGAGCATCCGCTGCGCGTCGCACACATGAAGTGCAGCAATCACCGCGCAGATATCGAGCGCAGCGAGCTCTGCGGCTGTTTTTATTGTAGAACGACGTTTGGTCCAGATCGGATCGTCGATTGGGTCGATAAGGATTCCACCGCCCTGTGTCCCGAGTGTGGAATTGACAGTGTCCTTGGGGATGCGTCGGGAGTGCCGATCAACAAGTCTTTTCTGGAGGCCATGCACTCAGCCTGGCTTTCAGTCAGTTAGGCTGTGTCGTAACGATCCAATGCGAATTTTGGGGGACACCAAGTGGACGGCCTTCATCGAAGTGTCTTCCTGAAGGAGCTAAAGGACACTTTTCCGGATCTGCGATCGGAGATTAACGCGCAGCACGGCTTGCTGCATCTCGAGGTGGGCGTATTCGCCGGCTTCGTGCAACGAGCTATCGCTCTCGGAAATGCGAAAGACGTCGCATTGTGCTTCAAGCTCGCTGAGAAGTATCACAGGGAAGGAAACGATCAGTTGCGCAATGCGATCGGCGTTTCCTTTGTCGAACACCTGAACCTGGGCAATGCAAAGTGGGCCTGGGAGTTGTTGGGACCGATCTTGAAAAAGGAATACCTGCAGCTAGCTGACGCTGGCATGGCCAAGCCATTGCCCTATCTTGGCTAGCTCCGCTGGTTGAAGCCCAATGACCGAAGACGATCTAACAGACGAAATCTCCGATATCGAAGACCGGATCGAGCGGCTTGCCGAGATCGCCGAGCGGTGCCGGAAGTACATTCTGGCGTCCAAGATCGCGATCGGCGGTGGGGCCGCGCTGCTGATGGTGACGGTCCTCGGACTGTTTGGCTTCGGCCAGACCGCCGCGCTCGGATCGATCGCGCTGGTGCTGGGCGGGATCGTCTCGCTCGGGTCGAACATCAGCACGCTGCGGCAGACCGACGACGCCATCGGTGCTGCCGAGGCGCGGCGCTCGGCGTTGATCGGTAGCATCGACCTGCGGGTGGTCGCCGATGCGCCGATGAAGCTGGTGTGACGCGCACGTATTGACGGTGCGTAGGGTGTCGTGCAGATGCGCAAAGCGCATCTGTGCGGCGTAACCCACCAACGCCTGCTTCACCGGATAGAGGCGTTGGCGGATTCCGCTTCGCTAATCCGCCCTACGGGATCCCGCGCGTCTTATCCGCAGCAGCGAAATGCGCCATCTGGTCGGCGTGGGCCTTGACGAAGGCCGAGCGCGCCGTCGCCCGCGCGACGTAGTTGTGGCAGGCAGGACTGTCCGTCAGCCCGTCGAAACGATCGACGAGACGCAGCACGTCCGCCATCAGGATGTCGGCGATGGAGAAGGAGCCCGCCAGCCATTCGCGCTTCGCAAGCACCGTCTCCATGTGCTTGAGACGCAGCTTGAGGAAGTCGTCGACGAACTTCACGGCGGGTGAGCCATCATCCTTGCCGGTGAATTTGAAGATTGCCCAGGGCAGGCTGGCCATTTCCACCGAATTGAGCGCGGCGAATACCCACTCCGTCGCCTCAACGCGGCCGCGCGGATCTGATGGCATCAGCTTCGTGCTGAGCCCGCCCAGATGCAGCAGGATCGCGCCGCTCTCGAAGATCGAGAGGTCGCCGTCGGTCAGCCACGGCACCTGGCCGAAGGGCTGGTGGGCGAAATGCGCAGGGCCGCGATCGCCGAACGGCGCGCTCGCGACGCGGTAGGGCAGGGACGCCTCTTCCAGCGCCCAGCGCACGCGAAGGTCGCGCACGAACCCGCGCGGCATCTCGGGAACCCAGTCGAAGGTGGTGAGGGTGAGGTCGGCCATTGGGTGTCTCCGTGCTGTCTGGACATAGGACGGATGAAGGACGCGCGTTCCGACAGTGGAGAGAATTTTTTCGCGGCGGTCCGTAGTTTTCGCGGGGTGGGCAAAGGCGCCCTTGCGCCGTGCCCACGATCTATTGCTGGGGACATAGGTGGTGGGCACGCTTCCGCCTTCGCTCTTCGAGCTACGGCGGACAAGCCGCTTTGCCCACCCTACGGACTGATGTGATGCGCCGGCTGCGCGTGCCAGTACGGCCCGAGCTTTTCCAAAGTACGTTGCTTTGCCGCCGCGATCGCACGTTCCGCATCCTCCGGAAGTAGCAACCGCTCCGCGATCTGGCGTGCAGCCTCGCGCCGCACCGCAGCCACATACGCGCCGTCGTCGGCATATCGCTCGGCATTCGACGACCGGGGGTCATGCACCTCCTTGCGCGCAGCCTCGGTCGGTGCGAACGGAATCATCGCGCCCTGCAGCGGATAGAGCGCCGTCGAGCCGAACCCTTGAGCCCGCGGATTCCATCCCGTGTAGGTCGCGCGCGGGACGGCCAGCGCAAGCTGGCGGATGCCTGATATGGCCATGCCGTCATTGTCGGCCTTCGGCACGAACACGGGATAGCGGCCGATCTCCTTGGGCGGCAGCACGCTCTGGTCGGAGAAGGCGGCGAGCGTGTGGATGCCGGCGTAGGGCAGGCCGGGGATGTCGCTCGGCACCGCGCCTTGCGCTGCGACCAGCGTGCCGTGGGCGCGCATGGGGACGCGGCTTGAGGGCGGCTTTATCCCGTCGCTGATCCAGGCGTTGAGGTCGGTGAGCAACGCGCGCATCGGCATGCCCGCATGCATCGGGTTCTGCGGCAGCGACATCGCGGGGACACCCTTGCGCATGACCTCCACGGCTTCGGCGAAATGCGGCGTGCCTGATATCATGTAGGCGCGGACGTTGTCGGGAAGGTCGAGATGATTGCCGGCGAGATCGGTGACCAGCAGCGAGGCGTGCGAGGCCCACCATTCGTGTTCGCTGTCGGTCTGCATCACCTTCGGGCAGGTCGCCGAGAGCGAGCAGCGGCGCAAGAGGCCGTCGGTCTTGCCGGAATAGGGATCGCTGAGGCTCGCATAGGTGAAGGGGAAGAGATCGGCCTGCCACGCCGGATCTTGCGGATGACGCGGGTTGCGGCCGGGCTGGCCGAAGCGGACATTTGTCGCCATCCGCCGCGTGCCCGCGACGTGCGGCATCAGGCCCTCGAACACCGTGCGGCCCTGGAGGTCCTCGTTGAAACCGAGATAGAGGAAGTCGCGCAGGAAGCGGCCGGATTGCGAGACGCCGAAACCGATGGCGCGGCTCACCGAGGGATGCAGGCCATTGAGCAGCGGATTGGCTTGCGTCTCGTCATGGCGGCGGAAGCTGACGACGTCGCGCACGGCGGCATAGCCCATGCCGAGCGGCACCGGATCGCGTGCGGTGTAGGTGATCTCGTAAAGCGCGCCCGCGTCGAAGCCGTCGGGCCGGGTGATCTCCACCGTCACGGGATCGATGATCTTTGCGGAGAGGCCAGATGGCGTCTGCCGCTGATCGGCCCAGGCGGCGCGCACGGTGACATTGAGATTGGCGGCCTCAGCGGCCGGCCAGGTCAGCGTCGCGCGCGCCGGGCTCGTCGTGTTGTCGAACACGAACTCCTCGCGCGCGGGGCCGATGATGTTCTTCAGCACCGGCGCGCTCAGCGCGAGCTGGCCGGGCTTGGAGGGGATGTCTCCCTGCCAGCCGACCCAGACCATCGTAAAACCCTGTCGATGCAGGAAGCCGATGCCGGCGTCCTCGGCCTTGTCCGCGATGTTGGCGCCGGGCTGGGCGGAATCGTCGAACAATTGCGGCGCAAGCTTGCGGCCGCGATTGGGGACTTCCAGCAGCAGCGTGCCGTTGCCGTGGGTGGGATCGCTGGGCCTGAGGATCACGACGTCGGCGGTGGCCTCAACCTTGCCGTCAGCGCTGCGCGGCGCGAGCACGAGATCGGTGATGACGGCGTTGCGGTCGTCGGATGGATTGAGCGCGAAGGTCGCGCGTGCGGTGATGCGCTCATAAGCGCCGACAGTGCCAAAGCCGCGTCCGCCAAAAGCGGGTTCGCGCGCGAGGATGTCGAAGCGGACGATTTCGGCGATTGAGGCCGCGGGCCACAGGCAGGTGATCGCAACGAGGCCGGTGATGATCCTGCGCATGGCCGTTCCCCTTCTTATCGGCACGACGGCAAATCCGCCGTGCGGGCTTTTTCTTGCCGCCACTATAACCGTCTATGATCGCGCCAAACAACAGGAGGAAATCCGATGCCGTCAGCCTTTTTCGTCGTCCGCGCCATCGTCACCGATCCCGCGAGGCGCGCTGCCTTCGACAGATGGTACGAGACGGAACATGTCCCCGATGCGGTGAAGGCGTTCGGCGTCAGCAAAGCCTGGCGGTTCTGGAGCCTGGACGATCCCTCGCTGCACCAGGCGATGTATCAATTCGATGACGAGGCCAAGCTCGAGACCATGCTGAAGGGCGATGCGTTGAAAAAGCTCGTCGCCGACTTCAACCGCGATTGGCCCGACGTGAAGCGCGCGCGCGAGACGCTGGTGATAGCCCAGGAGTTCGTGAAGTAGGTGCGGTCGTAGATCGTAGCCCGGATGAGCGACAGCGATATCCGGGGAAGTCGTTCCCGCATGTCGCTGTCGCTCATGCGGGCTACAAAGCTGTCCACGTCGCAACGAACCTGAACATTTGATTCAGCTTCGGTTCATGTCGCGACCGCGACACTCGCTCTGCATCACTTGCCAGTTAGCCGAGAGGACACGTCATGGAGCGCCGGAACTTTTTGAAACTTGCATTCGGTGTCGCAGCGGGAGCGGCCACGCTCGCGACGGCCGCGCAGGCCGCGCCGTTGTCGCCGCAGCCGGTGGGCGGTCCCGCCCGGATGCCGGAAGGCAATCCCGACGTATATCCCGCCGTCACCAGCAGCGAGGAAGCCGCGCAGCTGAAGCCCGAGCAGGTGCACTGGCATGGCCACCATCGCCATTGGGGCTGGCGCCGCCGTCATTGGGGCTGGCATCGCCGCCGTTGGCATCGCCGTCACTGGTGAGCCCCCAGTCGAGGTTTTAACGGGGATCGCGGTCGCGGTCCCCGTTTTGATTCGGCGCTGCTGCAACACGCTGTGTTTGAGGATGCTCAAAAGAAAACGGCCGCGCAGGCTTTCGCCGCGCGGCCGTTTCGCAATTTGCAAGGTTGGATCAGAACGGACGGCAGCGTCCAGCGTACCAGCGGAAGCCGTAGGGACACACGCGCGGACGAACCACGACGACCGGGGCGGGCGCCGGCGCCACGACGACGACCGGAGGACGGCCAGCCATCGGACGGCAGCCGCCATAAGGCCCACGATACCAACCGGGGCCGCAACCGCCGGCTGCGCTAGCCGCCTCGCTGAAGCCGACAACCGCGCTGGCGAGCATGACGGCGGCAAACAGGTATTTCATTTGTTCTTCCTTCTCGTCCTTGGGGCAAGTCTGTGGCGCTTGCGGCGCACAATGAATCAAAAGACACGATTCGACACGTTAAATCTGGGCACGTGCCGACACGTCGCGATCCAAACCTGCCAATCATGATCTGAATGCGGCATGAACGTTCTCCGCATCCTGCCTCAGGCGACACACAACTGTCGCTAGCGGCCGAGAAAGCCCAGCACCAGCTCCCTGTACTTCTCCGGCGCCTCCAGGAAGACAAGGTGCCCGGCGTCCGGGATCACCTCGGCCCGCGCATTCGGCATCTTCGCTGCCAGCGCTTTCGCGAGCTCGGCGTTCTGTCCCATCTTCGCGCGCAGCGCCTCCGGTGCAAGTGGCCGGCCCGGCGCGTTGTGGTCGTCGGCGCCCATGATGAACAGCGTGGGCAGCGCGATGAGCGGGATCTCGTGCGCGACCGGCTCGCGATAGATCATCTGGCCGGAGCTGACGAAGGCGCGCAGCCAGCGCGGATAGTCGGGGCTGCCCTTGATGTTGAAGCGGGCATCGACGAACGGCGTGATTGCGTCGCCCGGCAGCTTGATCGCGTAGTTGGTTTGCAACTGCTTGCGATAGCCGTCGGCGGTGAGCTTGTCCTCGGTCTCGATGATCTTCTCGGTGGGCGTCGGCGGCACGTAGAGGCGGTAGTCTTCCAGGCCAATTGGGGCCGTCAGAACAAGGTGGGCGACGCGGTCCGGATAGGCGCGGGCAATGCGCACGCCCAGCATGCCACCGAGCGAATGGGCGACGATCTCGGCCTTGTCGATCTTGAGGTGATCGAGCAGCGCGATGGTGTTGCGCGCCAGATTGTCGAAATGCAGTTCGCCCGTAGGCTTGGAGGATTTGCCGAAGCCGATCTGGTCCGGCACCACGACGCGGAAGCCTGCCTCGCTCAGCATCTTGATCACGGGTGCCCAGTAGCTTGACGGGAAATTGCGCCCGTGCAGCAGCACCACGGTGCGGCCGTTCGGCTGCGCGGGCGCCACGTCCATGTAGGCCATGCTGAGCTGCTCGCCGTCATTGACGACGGGCAGCACGTGCACGGGATAGGGATAGGCAAAGCCTTCGAGCGCGATGCCGTAGGGCTCGCGTTGGGGCGCGTCGGCGGCGCGGGATGCAAACGATGTCGTAAGGAGGGCGGCAGCGAGCGCGGCCGAGAAGATGCGGTTCATTGGGGTCTCATATTTGGAGCCGTCATTCCGGGGCGCGTCGAAGACGCGAACTCTGGTGCGCAATTGCGCACCTGAGAATCTCGAGGTTCCGGGTTCGATGCTGCGCATCGCCCCGGAACGACACTGCGCTTAAAGACTGGGATGGCCGGGTCAAGCCCGGCCATGACGACGGTGAGAGTTCACACGCAAACGTGTGCTGTCACGCAAATGGCGTGATCAGTCCTTCGCATCTCCGAACAGCGCGGCAAACTGCTTCTCGCCGGTGCGGGTGAAATTCACCACGCGGCTGCCGGGCGTGGCGTCGCGCGCGGCCCATTTCAGCTCGGTGAAGCGCTGCATCATGGTCGCGCCCAGCGTGCCGGCGAGGTGGTGGCGCCGCTCGCTCCAGTCGAGGCAGGCCTTGCACACCGGGCGGCGTGGATGGGTGAGCATGTCGGGCGAGATCTGCAGGTGCTTGGCGAGGAAGCGCTCGCCCTCGGTCGTCAGCTCGATGTCCTGCTTCTTCTGCCTGACCAGGTTTCGCGTGCGCAGGCTGTCGAGCATCTGCACGCCGAGATCGCCGGCGAGGTGGTCGTAGCAGATCCGCGCGCGCCGCAGCGCCGGATCCTTCGGCCCGGTGCGCACGCGCATGTGGCCGGTGCGCGCGGCGAGGCCCGCAAGGCCTTCGAGCACGCCGGCGACGTCGTCGTCGGTGAGGCGATAATAGCGATGACGGCCCTGCTTCTCCGGCTCGACCAGCCCGCCGGCCTCGAGCTTCGAAAGATGCGAGCTCGCCGTCTGCGGCGTGATGCCGGCCTCCTGCGCCAGTTCGCTCGCGGTGAGCGCGCGGCCGTTCATCAGCGCCGTGAGCATGTTGGCGCGGGCGGGATCGCCGACCAGCGAGGCGACCATGGCGATATCAGGACCTGATTTCATGCTTCGATGGTAGCCGAAGCATTGCGGTCGGGCAAGCGCGTAGCGTCGTAGCACGAACACGTCATTGCGAGCGCAGCGAAGCAATCCAGATGCTTCAGCGGCAACGGCGTCGTTCGCGCTTTTCGCAATCAAGATTCAGGAGCCCGTCATGTCCGTCACCGTCTTCATCCGCTACCAGCTCGATCCGTTCAAGCGCGCGCAGTTCGAGGAATATTCGAAGCGCTGGCTCACCATCATCCCGAAATGCGGCGGCGACCTGATCGGCTATTTCATGCCGCATGAAGGCACCAACAACATCGCGTTCGCGCTGATCACCTTCGAGAGTCTGGCCGCCTATGAAGCCTATCGCGCCCGGCTGCGGCAGGACGCCGAGGGCATGGCGAATTTCCACTTCGCGGAGGAACACAAGTTCATCCTCGCTGAAGAGCGCACATTCCTGCGCAAGGTGGTATTGTAGGCCACTCAACGACAGGAGTTGCCCATGATCGCCGTGATCTTCGAGGTCTGGCCGAAGCCCGAACACCGCCAGGACTATTTCGACCTCGCGGCCGGCTTGAAGCCGCTGCTGCAAACCATCGACGGCTTCATCTCGGTCGAGCGTTTCGAGAGCTTGACCGAGAAGGGCAAGATCCTGTCGGTGTCGTTCTGGCGTGATGAGGCAGCCGTGCAGGCCTGGCGCAACACGATGGAGCATCGCCGCACCCAGGCCAAGGGCCGTGCAAAGATCTTCGCCGACTATCATCTGCGCATCGCCAGCGTCATCCGCGACTACGGCATGAACGATCGGGACGAGGCGCCGAAGGACAGCCGCGCGGTGCATGACGTGCACTAGCGCGTTGAGCGGCGCGTGCCTATGTCTGCGCGGCCAACAAGGGAGAGAAACATGCACGTGACGACCGCGGACAAGCGCGCGACGTTCAGGAAGCTGCACGAGAGCGGCTGCTTCATCCTGCCCAATCCGGTGGATGTCGGCAGCGCGAAGGCCTTGCAACATCTCGGTTTCAAGGCCATTGCGTCATCGAGCGCGGGCTTTGCCTGGACCATCGGCAAGGCCGACAACCACGTCAATGTCGAGGACGTCTGTCAGCATCTGGCAGCATTGAGCTCGGCCGTCGACATCCCCGTCAACGCCGATTTCGAGGGCGGCTTTGCCGTCGAGCCGGACAAGGTCGCAGATCACGTCGAACGCTGTGTGCGAACCGGCGTCGCCGGCCTGTCGATCGAGGATTCCACCGGTGACAAGGACAAGCCGATCTACGACCGCGCACTCGCGGTCGAGCGCATCAAGGCCTCGCGCAAGGCGATCGGCGACAGCGGCACGCTCTTGGTCGGCCGCTGCGAGGCATATTTGTGGGGCGTGGCCGATCTCAATCTCGTCATCGACCGGCTCACCGCTTATGCGGATGCCGGCGCCGACTGCCTCTACGCGCCGGGACTGAAGAGCCGCGAGGACATCGCCGCGGTGGTGAAGGCTGTCGCACCCAAGCCGTTCAATCTGCTGATCGGCGGCTCCGGCCTGTCGTTGCGTGAGGCCGAAGATCTCGGCGTGCGCCGGATCAGCGTCGGCGGCTCGCTCGCCCGCGCCGCCTGGGGCGGCTTCATGCGCGCGGCAAAGGAGATGGCGGAGAAGGGAACCTTCACCGAACTCGGCAGCGGCTATCCCGGCGGCGAGCTCAACAAGATGTTCAGCTGAATGAAGAGCGGCGGGATGTTGAGTCCCGCCGCTCTCGGTCGTGATTTCGGTGTCATGCCCCGCGCATGCGGGGCATCCAGTATGCCGCGGCCCCTCGATTTAGCCATGTCTGTCTCGGCGTACTGGATCGCCCGGTCACGGGCGATGACAGTTGTGTGTTACGCGATGACAGTCGCGTTGTTACTTCGCGCCGTCAGAGGGCGCCTCCGTGTCCGGGGCCGGCTTGGTCGGCGCAGCACCCGTGGTCACGCCCGGCGCGGTGTTGTTGCGCGGCGGTGTCACGTCGCGCATGCCGGGAGGCGCGGCCGGATTGGCGGGCTGCGTCTGTGCCGTCTGCGAGGCCGGCGCGTTGCTGGCCTGGTTCGTCGTGCTGCTGTTGTTCAGGCCGTAGAACACGGCACCCAGCACCAGCGCGATCGCAACGGCGAACATCGCAATCTTGCCGCTGGAGGCGGGGCCTTCGCCAAGCTCGGGATCGGCCTGAAGGTCGGCATCCCGGCGCGCCGCGCGAAGATACTCATCGTCGGCGAGGTTCGGGCGGTACGGATCGTTGGGAAAACGGTCGTCAGCCATCGATTGGTCTCCTCGGGTTATGACGACAGGACAACCCGTAGATGCGAGATTCTGTTCCGCCCCTCCGACGCTTTCGTCGCATGTTGCCCTCGTGCCGGGAATCGGGAACCTGTTCATCTCGGATGAACTCTCGTTCATCCTGGGAACCCGAGCGTCGTGGGGGGAGGGAACAAGACGATGTGGAGCCTGCCACCGACCGATAGCGTGCTGCATTTCCTGTCCCTGGTCGCGCTCGCCGCGCAGGGCATGACCGCGGCGCTCGCTGCGGGCAGGCGTAGCATGGACTGGCTCGGCGTCTGTTTTCTCGGCTGCATCACCGCGCTCGGCGGCGGCACGCTGCGCGATCTCTTCCTCGGGCATTATCCGCTGGCCTGGGTCGCCAACCCGATCTACCTCGCGCTGGCCGGCGGCGCGGCTTTCCTGACCATCCTGATCGCGCGTCTCGTGCACCGGCTCAAGGTCGCCTTCATCGTGCTCGATGCCATCGGGCTCGTCGTCTTCACCATGACCGGTTGCGACGTCGCCTGGCAAATGGATGCTTCGCTGCCGATCGTCATCGTCTCCGGCATGGTGACGGGCTGCGCCGGCGGCGTGTTGCGCGACGTGCTCTGCAACGACGTGCCGCTGCTGTTCCGCTCCGAACTCTACGCCAGCGTCTCGGTCGTGACAGGGCTGTTCTATGCAACCGCGTTCGGCCTCAAGCTGAACGCGGAACTCTGGACCATTTTGACCTTCGTGCTCGGGATCAGCTTCCGCTTGCTGGCGGTGCGCTACAAATGGGAGATGCCGAAATTCGTCTTCGCGGAGGACGAGGAGCGGTAGAGCTTCGCCAGTCGTAGAGTTTATGCGCTATCGCACCCGCGGCGTCATGGCCGGGCTTGTCCGCTTGTCCCGGCCATCCACGACCTTGTCGCGACACCAAGAACGTGGATGCCGGGGACAAGCCCGGGCATGACGACCTCTTGCGGAGCAGGGGTCTAATTTTCCTTCCGCGCCTTCACCACCTGCGCCGGCGTCACCAGGGGCGCCGCATTGCCCCAGGAGTTGCGAATGTAGTTCGTCACCGCCGCGATCTCTTCGTTGGACAATTGCTTGGCATAGGGCGGCATCTCGCCGGTATTGGGCGCGCGCGGCGTCGTCACGGTGTGGGCGCCGTCGAGAGTGATGCGCAAGGTCGAGGCTGGATTGATCGATTGCAGCAGCGCATTGCCCGGCAGGGGCGGATAGATGCGCGGGGCGCCGGAGCCGTCGGCTTCATGGCAGGCGATGCAGAGCTTTGCGTAGACGGCCTGGCCGACCTTCATCTCGGCGTCGTCGGGCGGCGTCACGATCGTCTCGCGCCGCGCCGGCGGCAGGCTCTTCAGGTACATCGCGATCGCCCGCAAATCGGCCTCGCTCATCTTCGAGGTCGAGTAGACGACGACATCCGCCATCAATCCGCCGGCATGGCTCTTGGCATTGCGCCCGCTTTGCAGATATTCGGTGATGTCCCCCTCGCTCCAGGATTTCAGCCCGGTGCGGGCGGCGCCGTCGAGGCGCGGGGCAAACCAGCCGCCGACCTCGTTGCCTGACAGGGCCTGCGCGTCGCGGTCGGCGCCAAAATAGTTCTTCGGCGTGTGGCAGGCGCCGCAATGGCCGAGCCCGGTGACGAGATAGCCGCCGCGATTCCAGGCCGCGCTCTGGCTCTGGTCCGGCTCGAACAGGCCGGGCTTGAAATACATGGCGTTCCAGATCCGCATCAGGCCGCGATAGCCGAACGGCCAACGCAGCTCCGGCGGCTTGTTGCGGCTGGTGACGGATGTCAGCGTGCCGAGATAGGCGCGGATTGCCAGCGTGTCGTCCTTCGTCATCCGCGTGAAGTAGGGGTAGGGGAAGGCCGGATAATAGTTCGAACCATCAGGCGCGACGCCATAGCGCACCGCGCGCACGAAATCGGCGTCGGTCCAGGCGCCGATCCCGGTCTCGCGGTCCGGCGTCAGGTTCGGCGCGTAGAGCGCGCCGAAGGGGGTGTCGATGCGCTTGCCGCCCGCAAACGGTTTTGCGGGATCGGCGGTGTGGCAGCCCGCGCAGCCGCCGGCCTCGACCAGCGCCTTGCCATAGGCGACCAGTTCCGGCGAGGGCTCGGCGGCGCTCGCAACCGCACTGCACAACGCCCAACCCGCAAGAGCCAGCCCAGTCAGAATCGTCCGCATCGAAAGCCTCTCCTGCGACCAATCGGCCTTACCCGCGTGAAAGGAGCGTCAATTCATTTCGCGACAGCGGGGGTATGGTGACACAAATTGAAAATGCCCGATGCCTTTGCAGCCACGAAATTGCGATTTTTACCCGGCGCTCCCTTTGGTCCAGATTTGTGATGCGGATCGTGAAATATCCGACATAGAGTGGCAGAGGTGGTCGGCGCGCCCTAGCTAAAAACAACGGGCAGGCAACGGCTTAAGCGACGCAAAGTGACAAAGACCTGAACAGGGCGTGGAAAGAGGACAGCATGGGCATCAACCAGGGTCCGATCAGTCTCGATCAAAAATACACCCAGGAAACCGGACATGTCTTCACCACGGGCATCCAGGCCCTGGTCCGGCTGCCGATGGCCCAGATCCGGCGCGACCGCGCCAATGGCCTCAACACCGCGGGCTTCATCTCGGGCTACCGCGGTTCGCCGCTCGGCGGCTACGACCAGCAGCTCTTCGCCGCCCGCAAGCATCTCGAGCAGTACAACATCAAGTTCCAGCCCGGCGTGAACGAGGATCTCGCCGCCACGGCGGTCTGGGGCTCGCAGCAGCTCAACCTCTCGCCCGGCGCAAAATACGATGGCGTCGTCGGCATCTGGTACGGCAAGGGCCCCGGCGTCGACCGCTGCGGTGACGTGTTCCGCCATGGCAATGCGGCGGGCTCGGCCAAGAACGGCGGCGTGCTCTGTCTCGCCGGTGACGATCACGGCGCGAAATCCTCGACCGTCCCGCATCAGTCCGACCACGCCTTCATGTCGGCGCTGATGCCGTATCTCTATCCCTCGAGCATCCACGAGATGATCGAGATGGGCCTCCTGGGCATCGCGATGTCGCGCTACTCCGGCTGCTGGGTCGGCATGAAGGTGATCACGGAGACGGTGGAGACCACCGCCGAGATCGACCTCACCGACGAGATGAAGCCCTTCATCATCCCGCCGGATTTCGAGCTGCCGCCCGGCGGCCTCAACCTGCGCTGGCCCGACGACCGCTTCGAGCAGGACCGGCGCCTGCAGGACTACAAGGGCTTTGCCGCGATCGCCTTTGCGCGCGCCAACAAGGTCAACCGCGTCACCATGGATTCGCCGAACGCCCGTTTCGGCATCATGGCGTCGGGCAAGAGCTACGAGGACGTGCGGCAGGCGCTACGCGAGCTCGGCATCACCGAGCAGGTCGCAGCAAAAATCGGTCTTCGCCTCTACAAGATCGGCATGCCCTGGCCGCTGGAGCCGGAAGGCGTGCATGAATTCGCCGTCGGTCTCGAAGAGATATTCATCATCGAGGAGCGCCGCGAGATCGTCGAGAACCAGGTCAAGCAGGTGTTGTTCAACTGGCGCGACGATGTGCGCCCGCGCATCGTCGGCAAGATGGACGAGCACGACAAGCGCTTCCTGACCTTCGCCGCCGAGCTCAGTGTCGCCTCGCTTGCGACCTCGCTGACCGAGCGTCTGCTTCGACTTAATCTCAACCCCGAGATTGCGGAGATGCTCCGCGCCAAGGCCGACTGGTTCAACGGCCGCCAGGCGAGCCAGATGCAGGCGGTCGCACCTGTCTCCCGCACCCCGTATTTCTGCTCCGGCTGTCCCCACAACACCTCGACCAAAGTCCCCGAAGGCAGCCGCGCGCTCGCCGGCATCGGCTGCCACTTCATGGCGCTGTGGATGGACCGTTCGACCGAGACGTTCACGCATATGGGCGGCGAGGGCGTGCCGTGGGTCGGCATCGCGCCCTTCACCAACGAGAACCACATTTTCGCGAACCTCGGCGACGGCACCTATTTCCATTCCGGTAGTCTTGCCATCCGCCAGTCGATCGCCTCCAAGGCCAACATCACCTACAAGATCCTCTACAACGACGCCGTCGCCATGACCGGCGGCCAGCGCCATGACGGCGATCTCTCGCCGCAGAAGATCATGGCGCAGCTTTACGCCGAGGGCATCAGCGAGATTTACCTCGTCTCGGAGAACCCGGATTCCTATCCGGCCGACACCATCGCGCCCGGTGTGAAGAAATATCACCGCGACGAGCTGCAGAACGTCATGAAGATGTGCCGCGAGTTCAAGGGCACCTCTGCGATCGTGTTCGTGCAGACCTGCGCCGCCGAGAAGCGCCGCCGCCGCAAGCGCGGCCTGATGGAGGATCCGGCGCGCCGCGTCATGATCAACCCGGCGGTCTGCGAAGGCTGCGGCGACTGCTCGGTGCAGTCGAACTGCATCTCGGTCGAACCGCTGGAGACCGAGTTCGGCCGCAAGCGCGCCATCAACCAGTCGTCCTGCAACAAGGACTATTCCTGCGTGAAGGGCTTCTGCCCGTCCTTCGTCACCATCGACGGCGGCGCGCCGCGCCACCGCGCCCCGGCCGAGCTTGCCGATATCGGCGAGTTGCCGGAGCCTGCGTCGCGTCCCACGCTGGATAAGCCTTACAATATCGCCGTCGGCGGTGTTGGCGGCACCGGCGTGCTCACCATCGGCGCGCTGCTCGGCATGGCCGCCCATATCGAGGGCAAGGCTTCGATGATCCTCGACATGTCGGGCCTCGCGCAAAAAGGCGGGGCGGTGCTCAGCCACGTCCGCCTGTCGGATCACCCGGCCGAGGTGACCTGCTCGCGCATCGTCACCGGCACGGCCGATCTCGTGCTCGCTGCCGACGAGGTGGTCGCGGTCGCCAAGGACACGATCTCGCTCTGCGACGCCACGCGGACCCGCGGCGTCATCAACAGCCACGTCATTCCCACCGCCGATTTCGTCCTCAACCGCGACTTCAACTTCCAGACCCGCAAGCTCAACGCCGTGCTGGAGACGGCGCTGCACAAGGACTCCGTGTTCTTCGACTTCACCAAGCCGGCCGAGCAGCTGCTGGGCGATGCGATCGCCACCAACATGATGATGATGGGCTACGCCTATCAGAAGGGGCTGTTCCCGCTGTCGGCCGAAGCGATCGAGCAGGCCATCGAGGTCAACGGCGTCTCGATCAAGATGAACAAGGAAGCCTTCCGCCTCGGCCGTCTCGCGGTGGCCGATCCCAAGCGTCTTGCCGACATGCTGAAGGGGACGGACGAGGTGGTTGCGCCCAAGACGCTGGATGCCATGACGCTCGACGAGGTCATCGAGCACCGCGCCAAGCATCTGACCGCCTATCAGAACGGTCGCCTGGCGAAACGCTATCGCAAGCTGATCGACCAGGTTCGCGATGCCGCGGTGAAGGGCGGCTACGGCGATGCGTTGCCGCGTGCTGTCGCGGTGAACTACGCCAAGCTGCTGGCCTACAAGGACGAATACGAAGTCGCGCGCCTCTACACTGACGGCGCCTTCGCCCAGCAGCTCCGCGATCAGTTCGAGGGCGACTACAAGTTCACCTTCAACCTCGCACCGCCGATCCTCAGCCGCGGCGTCGACGCGCTGGGACGTCCGAAGAAGCGCACCTTCGGCCCGTGGATGCTGAACGTCTTCAACGTGCTGGCGAAGCTCAAATTCCTGCGCGGCACGCCGCTCGACATCTTCGGCCGCAGCCCCGACCGCAAGCTCGAACGCGACCTGATCGCCGGCTACGAAAAGGACGTCGCCACCGTGCTCGGCCTGCTGTCGCCCGTCACGATCGACACCGCCGTCGAACTGCTGTCATTGCCCGACCGAATCCGCGGCTACGGCCCGGTGAAGGAGAAGGCGGTTGCCGACGCGAAGGTGCGTTACGCCCAGCTCGCGGCGGATCTAGCGAACCCGCCGCCGGCACCGCGGCAGATCGCGGCGGAGTAGGGCGGCCCCGTAGGGTGGGCAAAGGCGCAAAGCGCCGTGCCCACCATCTCTCCAGGATCGAGCGAGAAGACGTGGGCACGCTTCGCTTTGCCCACCCTACGACACCATCTCTTGCGCTGCCCGTCGGGCAAAACACCCATGCCGTGGGTCAATCCATATTCACACAAATATTCCACTTTACCGAAATTCGGAATTGTCGTATCAATCCGCCACCTCATCCCAGTCAGAGGGGCGTATCGCGATCGTCACGAAACGCGGGGTGAGTGGCGGTGGACGCGGGTTGCGTCGCGCGCGGGATTCTCTCGCGTGCACGACGGGCGCGGTCTCGCGTACGGCAAAATCGTGTGGTCCTGACGCCCGGGGTCTGTGCGTCAAGTCTTGCGATCACTCGCAAGGCGACGGGGGCAATAGTGCATCGCTCCCCGGGGAGAGCGCGACATAAGCCGTAAAACCACTGCGCAGGGAGTATTGCAACACAAAAACATCAATTAAATCAATAAGATTTAGTGTTTGTATCCACCGTTGTGTCGCGATCCGATCCGCCAAAAAATTTTTCCGTCCATAGGCATCCACGGCACGGCGCCGCCCTGCCGTCAATGCAGCAGCCGC
>NZ_JAVAYM010000113.1:0-494 GCF_054185205.1 Bradyrhizobium sp. 14AA
CGAGTACCTCAATAACCCCGAAGCGACGGCCGATGCCTTCACCGAGGACGGCTTGTTCCGCACCGGCGACCTCGGCCGCCTCGACGCGGACGGCTACCTCACCATCACGGGCCGCAAGAAGGACATCATCGTGACGGCGGGCGGCAAGAACGTCGCGCCGGCGACGTTTGAAGACCCGATCCGTGCCGACACGATCGTCGGCGAGTGCGTCGTCGTGGGCGACCAGAAGCCGTTCATCTCGGCCGTGATCACGCTCGACCCCGAGATGCTGCCGAAGTGGCTCGAGACGCAGGGGCTTGACCCGAATCTCTCGCTCGCCGAAGCCGCCGAGAACGACAAGGTGCGCGCGCACTTGAAGTCGGTCATCGATAGCGCGAACACGCGCGTGTCGCGGGCCGAGTCGATTCGCGAGTTCCGCATCCTCGACTATGTCTTCAGCATCGACGACGGCACGCTCACGCCGAAGCTGTCGATCAAGCGCAACGTGGTGCTCG
>NZ_JAVAYM010000114.1:0-494 GCF_054185205.1 Bradyrhizobium sp. 14AA
GTGCGAAAGACTTGCAGCCCCTGCCCTTCCTCCCTCATCTGAGCGTCGCGTCCCAAGCCCGCGTCGCGTCTCCTTTCGGGGGAACGGTCAGCGGGTGGCAAGACCTTGCCACATAGAGCCTCGTCGCGACGCGCGTCCGTCCTCCGTCCCCGCCGGGCGGCCGTTCGGGGCGCATGCCGACGACCCGTCCGCGAGGGGTGCCGCGCCCGCGCGACCGAGCAGGAGAGCCGACACCCGTGCCGCATGCCACCGAGCTGATCGCCATCGTCGCCCTCGGCCTGGTGCTGGCCTTCATCGGCGGCATGGTCGCACAGCGCCTGCGGCTGCCGCCGTTGGTCGGCTACCTTCTGGCGGGCGTGCTCGTCGGCCCCTACACGCCGGGCTTCGTCGGCAACAGCGAGCTCGCCGGGCAGCTCGCCGAGATCGGCGTCATCCTGCTGATGTTCGGCGTCGGCCTCCACTTCTCGATCAAGGACCTGATGGCGGTGCGCACC
>NZ_JAVAYM010000115.1:0-493 GCF_054185205.1 Bradyrhizobium sp. 14AA
TGACTTGCCGTCCGATGGTATCAGAATATGCCGGGCCGCAGGACGCAGATCCAACCATTTGGGAGGCGCATGAGCCCCGATCAACTCCGCTGGGCCGAAGCGCTGAAGATCGAGCAGATTCACGGCGACACCGCGCCAGCGTGGGTGGCGGAGAGGATCGGCGCTCTGGCGTTGGAGGGCGACCAGGCAGGCGTTGAGCGGTTCCGGCAGATCGCGGCGAGGCTGGATCAGTTGCGAGAGCCGCGGCAATTTATGTTGGCGTGAGCGCAGCTAATTCGACGTGACGGTTGCCTTGTGCGCGCAGTCGCGGCGTTCGCCGCCTAGCTCAGCCGCTTTTTGAAATGGTTACCGATCACGCCGACCAAGAGACCGGCAGTCGCGATGCTCTGAAGATGCGAAATATCCTCTGTCGTCAACCATCGCCACTTCGCTGGAAAGATCATGTGGGCGATCCATATGGCCCCTATAATTGCGATCGCTCCGGCTGACAGCC
>NZ_JAVAYM010000116.1:0-493 GCF_054185205.1 Bradyrhizobium sp. 14AA
CGGTGATCGCGATCGTCTATGTGCTGATGCTCGGCTCGATCGGCGGGCTGATGGCGCATGAAAGCTGGACCGCGATCCACGCCAGCCGTACCGGCGCGCCGCCGCGTCCGCGCAAGCGCCGGCACCATCCCCTCGTCGCGGCGCTCCCCCTGCGGACGCGCTTCTACCGGTCGGGGCTGTACATCTCGCCGCTCGCCCCGCTGCTGCTCGGCTTCTTCGTCGGCATCCTGACCATGCTGCTGGGGATCGGCGGCGGCTTCATCCTGGTACCGGCGATGCTCTATCTGCTCGGCATGACCACCCAGGTCGTGGTCGGCACCTCGTTGTTCCAGACGCTGTTCGTCACCGCGATGGCGACGATGGTCCATGCCACCACCACCAAGGCAGTCGATATCGTGCTGGCGGCGCTGCTGCTGCTCGGGTCGGTCGCCGGCGCCCAGGTCGGCGCGCGCTTCGCCGCCAAGGTGAAGCCGGAATATCTCCGCCTTGCGCT
>NZ_JAVAYM010000117.1:0-492 GCF_054185205.1 Bradyrhizobium sp. 14AA
GTGTCGTTTTGCCGCAGTGGATCACGCCGCTGTGGCGTGCAGGCGCGCTATGGTGCGGCCATACGGCCTTGCGGATCGGGGGGATGCATGCCGGTAGTGCTGGCGATGCTGTACGTGCTTTGCCATGGGCTGGTCGTGGCGTTCTGGCCGAGCCCGGCGGGCGTAGGCTCTTTCGTATTCCTGACCGGTGCGCCGCTGCTGGCCGCTGCCGCGTGCCTGGTGCGGGCGCAACGTGACCGCGCCGCTCTGGGCTGGCGTGCTACCGCGATGGCACTGCTGCTGTGGGCCGGCGGCATGACGTTCAACATGGTGGATGCGCTGGGCGCCGGCCGGGCTGACTTCACCCCGCGCGTCAGCCTGTTGTTGTACGTGCTGTATGGCGTGCCGCTGGTGTTCATCCTGGCCCGGGCACGCCGCGAGCGCTTGAGCATCAGCCTGATCGACGCGGCGATGGCGGCGTTGCTGGGGGTGCTGTTCTTCGTGCACACCGCA
>NZ_JAVAYM010000118.1:0-491 GCF_054185205.1 Bradyrhizobium sp. 14AA
TCGAGCGACTATCCCCTCTCAACGGTTCGCCGTGGTGACGGGCGAGGTGACCCCGCCCAGCGACACCCAGGCGATGGCGTCCTGGCTCTCGCGCTTGACGAAGACATAGCCGGTCCGGTGCCAGGGTAAGATGTCGTTGGTCTTGTTGTCCAGGACGAGGTCGCCGCGATCGGTCAGCAGGGTGAGTACGGCGTGACCCTCGCCGTTGGCGTCCACGACCACGGTCATCCGCATCGCCCGGCGCGGCAGACCCGCCTCGGCGAGCAGATGGCGCTTCAGGAGCTGATAGTCCTCGCAGTCGCCGAAGCCGTCCTCGGCCAGGTTCCATTGATCGGCTACGTGCCAGTGGTCCATGTCGGTCATCGGCTGCACCGCCTTATTCACCCGGCGGTTGATCGAAACGATGGTCGACCAGGTCGCGGGCGTGAGGGTGATGCGGGCAGGCTCCGTGCGGTCGAGTACGCATTCGGCCGGATAGTTCTCGCAGAACG
>NZ_JAVAYM010000024.1:0-171596 GCF_054185205.1 Bradyrhizobium sp. 14AA
TCCTCGCCCATTGCGCCTCGGTCAGCTCATATCGCTTCGCCGCCATCATCTGCTCCGTGTCGAATCACGGAACTCTATGAATCAGCGATCAAACCACTTGGGAATCCTGAATGTCGATCGGCCCTAGGCCAATCCGGTCTTGCCCGGCGCCCAATAGGCTTTGGTTTTCATCCGCGACGATGGGACGCCGGCGGCTTTCAGGGCGCGACCGACGCGCTGGATTGACGATGCCTTGCCGGTCAGGATGACATGCGCGTTGCTTGCGGCCAAGTGGACCATCTCGGTTTCGACGCTTGCCAGATGGACGTCCTCCGCGCGGCGCGCAATCAGCGTCGCCTGGCCCAGCCCGACCGCCTCCAGCACCGGGCGCGCCTCGACGACGTCGGAGGTCTCGAACAGGTAAGTCACGTCGTCGAGCCGTGAGCTGTTGCGGAGCGCCACGGCCAGACCAAAGGACGTTTCATCGCCGAACAACACGGTCGGCGATTCCAGACCGGAGAGTTCGAGCGAGCGCCGCGGACCGAAGAACTGGCAGGTGTCGCCTTGGCGCAAGCTGCTCGCCCATCGGCTACCCGGGCCGTCGCCGTGCACGAACGTGAGTAGTCGCGTCTTGCCGCTCCCAGGGGCCCACGAGATCGGTGTGTAGGTCCGCGCGCTCAGGTTTGAACCCATGGTGATCTGGATCTTCTGGCCGGCCGACCATGCGGCGCTTGCGAGCGCTTCGCCTTCGAGGTCAATGAGCCGGTAGTGCGGCGAAAGTGTCTCCACGCCAGCGATGCGCGCCGAACGCATCAGCCATCGCAACAGCATCTGCGTAACCCGTCCCTGAGGGACGGGCGGTGGCTCGGGGCTTTGCGGCCGGTGGCCAGGTTCGTTCAAGGCTGTGCTCCTGTCGCTCAGGGTTGCCGACGCGCTGATCACCTGGTCCTTATGGTCAGCTCATTGCCGCGCCCCGGATGGAACGGCAGCGGCAGCGAAAGATAGCCATTCTGCGGATCGCGCACGTAGTCGAGATAGCCCGCGCCTTCCGCAAACGCGTTCTCGCCAACGATCACTGCGCCGCGCTTCAAGTGCGGTTCGAGAAGCTTCAGGACGGGAAGATAGAGCGTGAAGGCGCCGTCGAGCATCACCATGTCGATGTCGCCGCCGACGCCGGCCTTGAGGGTTTCGCGCGCGTCGCCAGCGCGAAGCTCGACCAGATCACCAAGTCCGGCGGCGATGAGGTTCGCCCGCGCCCGCGCGATCTTGCCGGGCTCGAGATCGGTCCCGATCAGGCGACCCCCGCCCGTGTCGCGCAAGGCGGCGGCCATGTAGATGGCGGAAATCCCCATCGAAGAGCCAAACTCCACGATGCGCATGGCCTTGCAGGCGCGGGCGCAGAGGTAGAGAAATCGTCCGAATTCGGGAGGGACGCTCAGGAAGTTGTCCGCGAGCCCGCGATAGACTCCGGCGAGATCGCTGGTCTCGGCTTCGATGAACCGGCTGATGGTGCTCTGATGATCGCTCGGCTCGCTCATCTGAGCTTGCATCAGCGACGCGTCGGCTGCCTCCGCTTCCTGATGAAGACGAAGGAGGACGTCGGCGACAAGACCGCTGCTGAGGGAATCCATCTTTTTCGACTCCGGAACAAGCGCCCGCGGGCGGGCCCTGGAGCCTGAATACGAGATCGCTGTTCCGTCCGCATTCCGCGAACGCGACAATCGCTTGCGATTTCCGGTCAATGCGCAGCGAAGCGGCGTTCTGCCAGATACCGCGCCGGCGGCTTGCCCAGCGCCTTGCGGAACATGGTGACGAAGGCACTCGCGCCTTCGTAGCCGAGATCGAGCGCTACGGCCTGGACCGACGCGCCCTGGTCGAGCCGCTGGAGCGCGATCAGGATGTGCAGCCGCTGGCGCCAGCGGCCAAAGCTCATGCCGGTCTCGCGTTGCAGGATGCGCGTCAAGGTCCTTGGGGCGACTGCCATGCGCCGGCCCCAATCCTCGATCGTCGCGCGGTCGGAGGGATCGGCCATCATCGCGCTCGCGATCCTGCGCAACCTGGCGTCGGCCGGCATGGGGAAGCGCAGCTCTTCGACCGGCGCCAGTGACAGCTGGTCGAGCAGCACCGTAGCGATCCGGCCGTCGGCGCCATCGACATCATACAGGGCCGGCATGTGCGTGGCGTGCACCAGCAAACGCTCCTGCAAGGGCGAGATCGTCAGCGTGCAACATTGCCGGGGTAACGCGGGCGCCGCATCCGGCTCGACGAACAGGCAATAGAGCTCGACATCCCCGGCGACATTCACGCTATGCGGAACGTTGCCGGGAATCCAAACCGCGCAGCGCGGCGGCACGATCCAGACGTCCTGCCCGGCCTCCAACCTGACCAGCCCGCGCAAGATCAGCACAAGCTCGTCCTTCCGATGCGCGTGCGTGGCCACCTCCGTGCCCTTCGTGACCATCTCGCCGCCGAAGGCGGCGATGAGGCGCGGCACGTCCTCCGGATTGAAATCTATGGTGTCGTCGGGGCGAAGGTCGCCGTCGTTGAGCCGGAAAAAGGGCATGGTGGGCGGATGGTCGATCCGGATACGATTGACTGGACCCGGCCAATATCTAGTTCGCGACCGCGACTTTCAACACGGCGAGCCCGAATCTCGATCGGTTCTAACCGGGCAGGGCGCTGCGCTAAGCTAACCCCACCGGCGCTCGTGCCCCGGACGCGGCGCAGCGCTTCTTCAGCGGTGCGCTGCAGAGCCGGGGCCCATCTCACCGCAAATCCCCTGGTTGCCATCTGGGTCCTGGCTCTGCGCCGCAACGCCAAGGCGTTGCAGCGCGTCCGGGACACGAGAGTGTGCGCTTCGCGAAATCTAAGCGCGCGCGTCCCTCAATTCGTCGGCCCGTCGCCGCGGATGACGAACGCCGTCGCCTTCAGCTTGGTCATGCCGAACTTGTCGAACAGCTTGTCATAGGTGCCGTCGGCGCGGATTGCGGTCAGCGCGTCGGCTGCGGCCTGGGCGAGCAGCTTGTCGCGGAAGGCGAAGGTGATGTCGGTGCCGGCGATGTCGCGGACCCAGATCTTTGCGATGCCCTTCTGCTCCAGCGAATTCGCGGTTTCGTTGATGTTGAGCGCCGCCTCGAGCTGGCCGGCGCGCAGCGCCGCCGAGGTCGCGGTCACCGTGGCGAAGGTGCGCAGCTCGACCGGCTTGAGGCCCTTAGCCTCCATCGCCGTGCTGAACTCGCGCGCCTTGCGCTCGGTGTAGGTCGCCGATTCCACGCCCACGACGCGGCCGGCGAGATCCTCGAATTTCTCCAGCTTCAGGCTGGAGGACGGATCGGTGTAGATGCTGATCGCCTGCTGCGCGTAAGGCACGAGGTAGAGCATCTTCGAGCGCTCCTCGGTCCAGAACAGGCCGGTGTTGATGGCATCGAAGCGGCCGGAGCGCAGCGCCGGGATCATCGGCGGGAAGTCCATGCGTAGGAACACCGCCTCGACGCAGATGCGCTTGGCGATCTCCCGGGCGAGCTCGACATTGAGCCCCTGGAGCTCACCCTTGTCGTCGACGAATTGCTGCGGCGGCAGCGTCGGGTTGATCGACATCTGCCATTTCGGTGCTTCGATCAGGCTCGAGGCCGGCACTTTTGGCGTGCAGGTCTGGGCGCCGGCGGCCTGCGTCAGGCCGACCAGAAGGACGAGGGCGGAGAAGGTCTTGGGAAATCGCATCTGAATACTCCGATCAAATCGTGGGTGGCAGAGGAGCCGTTCTCCGGTCCGACGTCTTCTTCATTGTCTCGTCATGTGGCCGCCCTTGCGTCGGCGTGCCGGGTCAGGATCAGCGAGATGTGGCGCGCCGCGGTCACCACCTCGTCGCGCTGGTTGAGGAGGTCGAGGGTCTCGACGACGATGCCGCGCTCGGGGTTTTTTGTCGGCCGCTTCTCGACGAAGCGGAAGCGGACGCGCAAGCGGTCGCCGGCGACGATGGGTCCCTTGAACTTCACCTCGTCCCAGCCGAGTGAGGCGACCGAGGTCTCCTCGTACAGCTTCAGCTCCGACTTCAGCCCTTCCATCAGCGACAGGCCGAACAGCCCGTGGCCGATTACCGCTGGGAAGCCGCGCGAGCGTGCATAGGAGCTGTCGAGATGGAGCGGGTGGTGATCGCGCGTGACGTCGGCAAAGACCGCGATGTCGGCTGCGGTCACGGTGTGAACGGCGGTCTCGAACTCTGCGCCGAGCGCGATGTCCTCGTAACGTAGATTGATCGGGGCGCTCGTGTCCATGTTGATCCTCAGGCGACCTTGCGCGGCCGCGCCGGCAGGGCGTTGAAGGCTTGCGCGATCCCCATCGGCCCCGACCGGAAGATGCGCGGGTCCATGTCCTTCAATTGCGGGCTGATGCGCGGCTTGAAGCCCATATGGGCGAGGATATCCTCCTCCAGGCGGACGCCCGGCGCGATCTCGGTCAGGGTCACGCTGCCGTTCTCGAGCTCGAACACGGCGCGCTCGGTGATGTAGCTGACGTGCTGGCCGCGTTGCGTCGCGAGCGTCGCGCTGAAGCTGATCTGGCCAACCTCAGGCACGAACTTGCGGAAGGCGCCGTCGCGCCGGATCGCGAGGCGGCCGTTTTCGACGCCGATGTCGAACTTGCCGCCGGTCATGGTGCCGCTGAAGATCAGCCGTTTGGCGTTCTGGGTGATGTCGATGAAGCCGCCGGAGCCGTCGCGGCGCTCGCCGAAGCGGGTGACGTTGACGTTGCCGGCTTCGTCCACCTCGGCGAAGGAGAGGAAGGCGCAGGAGAGGCCGCCGCCATCGTAGAAGTCGAACTGATAGGCCTGGTCGAGAATGACGCGCGGGTTGATGGCGGTGCCGAATTCGCGCGCATGCCCGGGCACGCCGCCGACCACGCCGGACTCGACCGTCAGCGTGATCAGGTCGGAGATGCCTTCTTCTGCCGCGACATTGGGGATCATCGCGGAGATGCCGACGCCGAGATTGACGACGTCGCGCGGGCGCAGCTCGAAGGCGGCGCGGCGGGCGATCACCCGCCGCTCGGTGAGCGGATCGGGCGTGATCATCGCCACCGGCACGCGCGTCTCGCCGCAGCGCGCGGGGTCATGGGTGGTGCCGTAGGTCTGCATCTGCTCGGGCTCGAGCACGATATGGTCGATCAGGAAACCGGGGATCTTCACCATCTGCGGATGGATCGAGCCGCGCTTCACGATGCGCTTGACCTGGCAGATCACGGTGCCGCCGGCATTGTGCACGGCCTGCGCGATCGAGAGATCCTCGCGCGTGGTGCCCTCGTGCTCCATGCTGATATAGCCGTCCTCATCGGCAGAGGTGCCGCGGATGATGGCGACATCGGGCGGGGCGGGCACGCGGTAGAGCAGCCACGACTGGCCGTGCAGCTCGAGCAGGTCGACCAGCGGCGCTGTCGTCCGCTTGTTCATGCGGCCGCCGTCCTGGCGCGGGTCCATGTAGGTGTTGAGGCCGACATGGGTGAGCACGCCAGGGTGCTTCGCGGCCATCGCGCGGCAGAGCTGGCTCATCACGCCTTGCGGGAAATTGTAGGCGTCGATCAGCTCGTCGCGGACGAGGCGCATGAACGGCACTTGAAGCCCGAAATTGCCGCCGATCACGCGCGCGATCATGCCTTCATGGGCGAGATGGCAGAGACCCTTCTCGGTCACGGCGCCCACGCCGGTGATGTTGATCAGCGTCAGATTGTGCGGGCCCTGGCCGCCGAGGAAACGCTGTTCCAGCGCGTCGAGGATGGCTTCGGCGGCGCCCGTGCCGCCATTGCCGCCGACGATCAGCGTGTCGGCGTCGCGAATGAGGGCGGCGGCCTCTGCCGCCGTGATGATGCTCAGCATGAGCGCGCGCGTCCCATCACGCAGCTTCCTTCTCGACCTGGCGGGCAATGATCAGCCGCTGGATCTGGTTGGTGCCCTCGTAGATCTGGGCGAGGCGGACGTCGCGGAAGATGCGCTCGATGCGGTATTCGCGCGAATAGCCATTGCCGCCATGGATCTGGAGCGCGTTGGAGACGTGCTTCATCGCCATGTCGGTGGTGAACAGTTTGGCCTGCGCCGCCTCCTTGGCGATCGGCTCGCCGGCATCGTGCAGCCGCGCGGCGTGGTGGATCAGCAGGCGCGCAGCCGCGATGTCGGTCGACATGTCCGCGAGCATGAACTGCACCGCCTGGAAGCCGATGATCGCCTGGCCGAACTGCTTGCGGTCCTTTGCATAGGCGGTGGCGTCCTCGAACGCGGCCTGCGCCATGCCAAGCGCCATCGAGGCCATCATCAGCCTGCTGAAGTTGAAATTGCTCATGGCCATCTTGAAGGCCTGGTTCTCCGGCCCCATCACGCTGTCGGCGGGGAGGCGCACGTCGGAGAAGGTGATCTGGCAGTCGTCGAGGCCGTGCATGCCGAGCAGCTCCTCGTTCTTGCCGCGGGCGATGCCGGGCAGGGCGCCGTCGACGAGGAGACAGGAGATGGCGCGATGGCCCGCATCCGCGCCGGTACGCGCGAACACCATGATGTGGTCGGCGACGCCGCCGAGCGTCACCCAGGCCTTGGTGCCGTTGAGGCGCCAGCCATTGCCCTCGCGGACCGCGTTGGTGCGGATGCCCGCGACGTCGGAGCCATGGTCGGGCTCGGAGACGGCCGTGGCGGGGATGATGTCGCCGCTCAGGATCTTGGGGATCAGCGCCTTGTGCGCGTCTGTGCCGTGATGATCGAAGAACAGCACCGCCTCGACGGGAATCGCGAAGGCATTGGCGACCGCGCCGGAGCAGCGCGCCAGTTCCTCCATCGCGATGCAGGCCGCGACCGCATCGAGACCGGCGCCGCCGGCGCCTTCGCGCAGGCAGATGCCGAACAGGCCGAGATCGGCCATGCCCTTGTAGAGCGTGCGGTCGAAGCGGTCCTCACGATCGATCGCGGCCGCGCGCGGCAGGATCTCCGCTTCGGCGAAGCGCCGGGCAGTCTCGCGCAGGGCTTTCTGGTCTTGGCTATAGAAGCGGTCCATGGCTTGCTCCCGTCAGTCGCTGGCGAGCTTGGAATCGTGGGAGACTTCGCTGCGGTCGCGATCGAGGAAATAGACCGCGACGTCGTCACCCGGCACGCCATAGGCGTTGCAGACGCTGCGGGTCAGCGCGATGGCGGCGGCGCGACGCTCGGCCTCGCTGCGACGGAAGGCATGCACCTTGAGCAGAATGCGCTGGCCGGCATCCTGGACACCGAATGTGCCGGCGTGGGCGTAGTCGTCGGACGAGATCGGGAGGAAGTAGAGGGTGACCGTATCGGCGGTCACGCCGAAGGCCGACATCAGGCCGTCGGTCACGGACCGCGCCAAAGCGGCCTTGCGCTGGTTTGGGACTTGCGGGGCGAGCACTTCGACATAGGGCATCGATCAGACCTTCGCGGATTTGGCCGCAGATGATTTGGATGAAGACGATTTGGACTTCGCGGATTTCGCAGGGATCGGGGCGTCGATCTGGCGGCAGGAGTCGCGCTTGATCAGCCGGGCGCCGACGCGATATTCGCGGACGCCGTCATTGCCGTTGGTTTTCGCGTCCATGCGATGCAGCAGCCGGTCGACGGCGAGATTGGCAAGATCCCGCGCGCCGTTGTCGACGATGCTGATAGCAGGGCGATGCCATTCGAACCACGGCATGTCCTCGTAGCAGAGCAGCGACAGATCCTGGGGAATCGCGATGTTCCGCTCTGCCGTCACGCGCAGCACGCCGAGTGTCGCTTCGTGGTTGGCCACGAAGATGGCGCTGGGCGGGCGCTGGAGGTCGAGCAGCTTGCGGCAGCCCGTCGCGCCCGTCTCAGGCTCAAAATGGCCGGTATGAATCAATGTGTCGTCCTTGGCGATGCCGGCCTCGCGCAGCGCGCGGACATAGCCGGAGAGGCGCTCGCGGCCCGACGTGGTGTCCTGACGGCCGACGATCAGCCCGATGCGCCTGTGCCCGAGCTCGATCAGATGGCGCGTGCCCAGATAAGCGCCCTGCGGATCGTCCGCGAGCACGGTCTCGAGATCGGTCGCGTCGTCGCGGCGCACCAGGCAGACGATGGGCACGTCCTTGGAGAGCGCCTTGAGCTGCGGGCCGTTCTTGCCGGTGGGCACCACGATCAGCCCGTCGATGCGATGGTCGACCAGCGTGGTGAGGGTATCGCTCTCCTGCTGCGGATCGTCGCCGCCGATGCACAGAAGCATCTGATAACCCAGCGCCTTCAGGCGCGCCTGCACCACTTCGGCCATCACCTGGAACGAGGCGTTGGTGAGATTGTGGACGAGAAGCGCCACGAGTCGCGACTGTCCGGTCTTGAGGCCCCGCGCAATCGGGTTCGGCCGATAGCCGAGCTCGCGCGCGATGCGCACCAGGCGCTGCTGCGTTCGCTCGCTGGTCAGGCCGGTTCCCGTCAGCGCTCGGGAAGCAGTGCTGACTGAAACGCGGGCCGCCTGTGCCACATCTTTGAGCGTGACGCTCATCAAACCTGCCGATAGACTGCAAACGATTGCAGAAACGCTATGAGCTTATTCCGCGCGGATCAAGCTCAAAAAATGGATGGTGTTGCCCAATGCAGAGCCATTTATGCAAACGATTGCATAAAGCGTGCGGATATTCCGCAGGCGGCATCCATCACTTGAATTCCCCCGAACACCCGGCAGTTCCCTGATGAAGACGTTTCGCGGCACCTATACCGTCATGATCACCCCGTTCACGGCAGCGGGCGAGGTCGATGTCGCGGCGTTGCGCGCCTTCGTGGACTGGCAGATCGCGGAAGGCATTCACGGGTTGATCCCGCTCGGCTCGACCGGGGAGTTCCTGTCCATGGACGATGACGAGAAGGCGCTCGTTGCCGAGGTCGTTATCACTCAGGCCGCGGGGCGCGTGCCCGTGCTGATCGGCACCGGCGCGGAGGATACGCGCGAGGTGGTGCGCCTCAGCCGCCGTGCCGAAAAACTGGGCGCCGACGGCGTGATGATCATTCCGCCGTTCTATTCGACGCCGACCGACGACGAGCTCGTGCATCACTACAAGACGGTGGCGGATGCTATCGCGCTGCCGATCATGCTCTACAACAATCCGGCGACCGCCAACGTCGATCTAAAGCCAAGGCTGGTGGCGCGCATCGCCGAGATCGACAACTGTCTCTACATCAAGGAGTCGACGCTGGAGGTGACGCGCGTGCGCGACATCATCCGCCTCTGCGGCGACAAGATGACCGTGTTCGGCGGCATCCTCGGCTTCGAATCCTTCGTCGAGGGCGCGCAGGGCTGGGTGGCCGTGGCCTCCAACGTAGTGCCGTCGGAGATGGCCCGCATCTTCAGCCTCGTCGCCGACCACGGCGCGATCAGGGAAGCGCGCGAGCTCTATCTCAAATATTTGCCGGTGATCGAATTCGTCGGTGGCCAGGCCTACGTCGCCGGCAGCAAGGCGTTGCTCGGCCATATGGGCTTTGCGGTCGGCCATCCGCGTCCACCGCGGCTGCCCTTGCCGGCAGCACGGGACGCCGTGGCCCGTGCGCTGGTCGAGACTTTCGACCTGACCTGGCGTGGTGCGTCCAACGAAGCTGCCTAGGTCAGGAGTGCCCCCGTGAATCTGCTCGAAGGCGTCAAGATCCTCAGCTTCAATCACTATCTCGCAGGGCCGCTGGCTGCGCAGACGCTGGCCGATCTCGGCGCCGATGTCATCGCGATCGAGCCGATCGAGGGCGCGTTTCAGCGCAATTGGGCGGTCGCCAATCACTTCGTCGCGGGCGACAGCGTCAATCATCTGGCGACCGGGCGCAACAAGCGCAGCATCGCGGTTGATCTCAAGCATCCCGACGGCATTGCCGCAGTGAAGAAGCTGGTGGAAACCGCCGATGTCGTGATGGAGAATTTCAGGCCTGGCACGATGGCCAA
Organism: Bradyrhizobium sp. 14AA; assembly: GCF_054185205.1. Classification (NCBI taxonomy): domain Bacteria; kingdom Pseudomonadati; phylum Pseudomonadota; class Alphaproteobacteria; order Hyphomicrobiales; family Nitrobacteraceae; genus Bradyrhizobium; species Bradyrhizobium sp. 14AA. The sequence goes on from NZ_JAVAYM010000024.1 coordinate 9,894, forward strand.
GCTCGGCCTCGGCTACGACACGCTTAGGGCGATCAACCCCGGCCTGATCTATGCGGTCGCGACCGGCTTCGGATCGGACGGGCCCTACAAGGATCGTCCGGGCCAGGATCTCCTGCTCCAGGCGATGTCGGGGCTTGCGATGCGGACCGGACGCGCCGACGGCGAGCCGACCGCGGTCGGCGCCGTCATCGTCGATCAGCACGCGGCCTCGCTTTATGCGATGAGCATTCTCGCGGCGCTGTTTGCAAGAACCAAGACCGGGAAGGGCCAGCTCGTCGAGGTCAACCTTTATCAGGCCGCGCTCGATCTCCAGGTCGAGCCGCTGACCGCCTGGCTCAACGGCGCGCCGTCGCCGGCGCCGCGCGGGCCGGCCGGCATCGCGGCGTGGTTCAGCCCCGGTCCCTACGGCATTCACGCGACGGCCGACGGCCATCTCGCGATTTCCATGGCGTCGCCCAAGGCGCTCGCGGTCGCGCTCGACTGCGAAGAGCTGAAGCAATTCGGCGACACCGACAGTTTTTCGAAGCGCGAAGAGATCACCGGGATCGTTGCGGCCCGGCTGAAGCAGAAGTCGACGGCCGACTGGTTGCCCTCGCTTGAGGCAGCGCGCATCTGGCACGCGCCGGTGCAGGATTATCGCGATCTCGTAGCCGATCCTCAGCTCAACCATCTCGGCGTGTTCAAGTCCGCCGAGAGTGCAGGGGGCGCGCCGATCCGCATGGTCGCCCATCCCGCGCGCTATGACGGCCGGACGCCGGAGGTGCGGCTGGTGCCGCAAAGGTTGGGTGCGCAGACCCGCGAGGTGCTCGGCGAGATCGGCTACGGCGCTGCCGACATCGACGCCATGGTCGCCGGCAAGGCCGTCGGAGTGGCGCGATGATCGACTTTTCAATCCCTGAGGATACGCGCCTGCTGGTCGACACCGTGCGCCGCTTCGTCGAGACGGAAGTGCAGCCGCTCGAGGATGTGGTGGAGCAGACCGCCAGGGTGCCGGCCGACGCGCTGGCGATCACCAAGGCCAAGGCGCAGAAGCTCGGCCTCTACGCGATGAACATGCCGGCGGATGTCGGCGGCGGCGGGCTAACTTGCGTCGAGCATTGCCTGGTCGAGGAAGAGTTCGGCAAGACGTCGGATGCCCTGATCCGCCGCGTGTTCGGCCAAGTCTATCCCATGCTGATGGCCTGCAAGGGCGATCAGGTCGAGCGCTATCTGCTGCCCACAGTGAAGGGCGACAAAATCTGCGCCATGGCGATCACCGAGCCGGGCGCCGGTTCCGACGCGGCGTCGATCAGCACGACGGCTCATCTCGATGGCGATATGTGGGTGCTCAACGGCACCAAACACTTCATCAGCGACGGCGACATCGCCGACTATGTGATCCTGATGGCGCTGACCGACAAGGACAAGCGGGCGCGGGGCGGCATCACGCTGTTCCTGGTCGACCGGGCTACGGCCGGCTTCAAGGTCGCGCGCACCCAGCCGATGATGGGCCACCGCGGCTACGGCCATGCCGAACTCACGTTCGAGGATTGCCGCATTCCGAGGGCGGCCGTGCTCGGCGAGGTCGGCGGCGGCTTCAAGCTGATCATGCAGAGCGTGCTGCAGATCCGTCTCGCCCATATCGGCGCGCGCGCCGTCGGCATGGCGCAGCGCGCGCTGGAGATGATGCGCAGGCATGCCGGCGAGCGACGCCAGTTCGGCCAGCTGATCGGCGAGTTCCAGATGGTGCAAAAGCTGATCGCCGATTCCGCCACCGAGATCTTCGGCGTCAAGATGATGGTGATGAACGCCGCCTGGGACATCGATCAGGGCCGCGATGCGCGTGACAAGGTCTCGATGATCAAGGTCGCGGCGTCCGAGATGCAGGGCCGCGTGGTCGACGGCGCCATCCAGGTGTTCGGCGGCATGGGGTTCAGCAAGGACCTGCCGCTGGAGCGCATGTACCGTGATGCCCGCGTCACCCGCATCTATGACGGCACCTCCGAAATCCACCGCATGCTGGTCGCGCGCAGCACCATCAAGAACGGCTTGCAGCTCTAGGGAACGCTTCATGTCTCATGCTCCTCTCCAGCCCGGCGCCGCCTTTGCGTTCCGCAAGACCATGACGGTCGCCGAGCAGGCGATGTTCACCGGCATCAGCGGCAATCTCGGCGGTCTCTATGTCGATGCCGTCCGCGCCAAAAAGGCGGGCGCCTCCAACATGGTCGCGTTCGAGCTTGCCGTCGGCGGCCTCGCAACGACCTGCCTCAGCCAGCTCGGCGGACCGACGCGGCGGATCGGCAGCATCGCGCTGAATTTCGCCGCGCCCGTGATCGTCGGCGAGTCCGTCGAGGCCAGGGCCGAGATCGTTTCTGTCGCCGGCGATGATGCGGTCTGCCGCGTCACCTGCACGCTGTCGCCCTCGGGAGCGACCGTGGTGGACGGCACCGCAACGCTGGTTCCGTTCGCGAAGGGCTGAGCCATGTACGAGCCAAAGTCCTTCGACGATCTCAAGGTCAACGACAGGGTCAGCCTCAGCAAGACCATCACCGAGGCGGATGGTGCGCTCTACATTGCCGCCACCGGCGATTTTGGCCCCGTCCATGTCGACGAGGTCTATGCGGGCGCGACGCGCTTCGGCCGCAGGCTCGCGCCGGGGATCATGGTCGCGGGTCTCTGCACCAGCATTCTCACCAGCGAGCTTGTCGGTACGATCGGCGTGTCGGTGGAGGATCGGTTCTGGTTCACCGGCCCGGTGTTCTATGGCGACACGCTCACTTTCGATGTCTGGATTGCCGAGCAGCACGACGAGACCCGGACCATCATCTGGGAGGCAAGCGCCCGCAACGAGGGCGGCCTCGAAGTGCTGAAGGCGCGGGCGAGCCTGAAATTCCCACGGCGGAAACCATCATGAGCAAGCCGATGACAGAACCGGACCTGCGTGGCGTCACGGTCGCAACCGTGCTGCCATTCAAGGACAACCTGTCGATCGACTGGAACGGCTATGCCCGTGTGCTCGACTATTGCGCCTGCCCGGACGGGATCGCGGCCGTGTTCGTCAACGGCCATGCCGGCGAGGGCGGTTCGCTCTCGGACGACGAGCGGCAGGCGGTGATCGAGCGGACGCGCAGGCATATCGGCGGCAAGCCGCTGCTGGCAGGCATCATCGCCCATTCCACCGCTGAGGCGATCCATCAGGCGCAGCTTGCGGAAGCTGCCGGCGCCGATTGCGCCGTGTTGTTCCCGCCCGCGCCGCTCGGCGGCGGTGCATCGGCGACCTCGCGCGCGCCGCTGGCTTTCGTGCAGGCGGTCAGCTCCGCGATCGGAATTCCGGTGTCGATCTTCCAGTATCCGTTGGCGTCCGGCTTTGGCTATTCGCCGGAGACGCTGGCGAAGATCGCGGCGCTCGAGAGCGTCATTGCGATCAAGGAAGGCAGCGATACCATGCTGGCCTATGACGAGAACCGTCGTGCGGTGAAGCAGGCCGACCCGTCGGTTGTGATCCTGCCGTCCAACTTCAACTGGTTCCTGCCGCAGCTGGCCGTCGGCGGCGACGGCATTCTGTCCGGCCTCGTCAGCCTTGCGCCGGATCTGTTCGCCGCGCTGTGGCAGGCTGCGCTTGCCGACGATCTAAAGGCGATGCGCGCGGTCAACGAGCGGCTCTATCCGATCGTCCGGGCGATCTACGGCCCGGCGCCGATCATGGACATGCACACGCGCATGAAAGTCGGGCTGAAGGCGCTCGGCTTGATCGAGAACGCCGATCCGCGATCGCCGCTGCTGCCGGTTTTGCCTGCGCTCTGCGACGTCATTGCAACGACGGTCGGCGCGGCGCGTGCGGCCGGCGACATCCGCACTTAGCATGAGGGGCGAAGCCATGGCGGACGAAGCCTTCATCCACATCGTGCGGGTCGACATCGATCCCGAGCACGAGGCTGCGTTCAACGCCTGGTACGAGCAGAAACATTTTCCCGATCTGCTCGCCTGTCCCGGCTGGCTCTCGGCACAGCGCTTCGTCTCGGTCGGCGACGGGCCGAAATACGCCGCCATGTACGAGGTCGCGGGACGGTGGGCGTTCGAGACGCCGGAGTTCCTGAAGGTGAAGGGCTTTGGTCCGTTCGAATCCCTGGTGAAGAATTTCATGCGCATCCAGCTCAGGCCGATGTCGGCACCGGCTTAGGTGGATCGAGGACGATGATGCCTGCCATGTCGCGAGATCGGGCCGGCCGCATCCAAGAAACGTTGAGGGGAATTCACGGCGAGGGACTGCATCGGTCATTGGCGTCTTACTGGAGGTATCCATGGTCTCGACACTGTTTCGCTTGAGTGCGGCCGCAGCACTCGTTCTCGCATCCACGGCGGTGCATGCCGCCTGTACGCCCGCGATCATCGACGACAATCTGATTGCGCCCGGCAAATTGCAGCTCTCCATCAACCCGACCAATCCGCCGCAGCAATTCGTCGACAAGGACGGTCAGTTGCAGGGCCTCAACGTGGAACTCGCCGCCGAGCTCGGCAAGCGGTTGTGTCTTCCGGTCGAACTCGTCCGGATGGATTTCCCGGCGATGATTCCCGCGCTCAACGCAGCCCGCATCGACGGCATCGACACTGGCATGTTCTGGACCGAGGAACGTTCCAAGCTGATGTACATGGTGCCGTACGCCATTCAGGCGATTTCGGTGGTGGTTGCTCCCGACAGCGGCATAAAAATTGCTACCGAGAACGATCTGATCGGGAAATCGTCCGCTGTCGAGGTCAGCAGCTACCAGATGAACTGGCTCAAGAAGCTCAGCGATGCGAGCGTGGCGAAAGGTGGTACGGCCGTCGAGATGCGGACGTTCCCCACCGCCACCAACGTCGTCAGCGCGCTGCTTGCCGGCCAGGTCGATAACGCCTTGCTGGTCGACAGCGTGGCACGCGATCTCACCGGCCGGGGCCGCGTCAAGGAAGTGCTGAGCGGGCTCGGCACCGCGCGCACGACGCTCGGCTTCCGCAACAAGGTGGTGGTCGATGCGGTCGTCAAGGCACTCAACGCGATGCGGGCCGATGGCAGTTACCAGGCGCTGTTCGACAAATTCGGCCTGACCAGCATGCCTGCCGACCAGCCGCTTGCGATCGCCGGCCCCGGTCCGGCCTGATATCTACGGAGACGAGCCGATGAGCCATTTCAGTCCGACGGCCGCCGTCAACTACTTCTTCAACTACTTCCTGATGAAGGGGGTGCTCGTCACCATCGGCTTGACGGTGGCGGCCGTCATCGGCGGATTGATCCTCGGCATGGGCATCGCATTGATGCGCATGTCGTCCAATCCCGTGCTGTCAGGCGCCTCGCGGTTCTACATCTGGTTCTTCCGCGGTACGCCGCTGCTGATCCAACTGGTGGTGATCTACAGCGGCTTGCCGCAGCTGGGCATCAAGTTCAGCGTGATCACCTGCGCGCTCGTCGGCCTGATCCTCAACGAGGCGGCCTATCTCGCCGAGATCGTGCGGAGCGGCTTCATGGCCGTCTCGGCCGGGCAGCGGGAGGCCGCCTGGGCCCTCAGCCTGTCGCCCTGGGTGACGTTCCGCCGCGTGACCTTGCCGCAGGCGTTCCGGCTGATGATCCCGCCGCTCGGCAATTCGATCAATTCGCTGTTGAAGGCGACTTCGCTCGCCTCCGTGATCTCCGTCGAGGAGCTGATGCGCCGCAGTGACATGCTGATGCAGGAGCACTTCCAGATCCTCGAGGTCTATGCGGCCGCAACGGCGTATTACCTGATCCTGACCTCGGTCTGGGATGCGGTTCAGCGGCGGCTGGAGAAGCATTTCGGTCGATCGAGTGCCGCGAAAACCAGGCGGGTCGCAGCGAGCGCGCCGGTCGTGCAGGCGAGCGTGGAGGCCCGCGCATGAGTGAGGCATCGATGAATATGGATGGCGGCGCCGAGGGTGCGACGATGCAGCCGCAGTTGCGCGAGGTTCCAGCGGTTCGCATGGAGGCCGTCTACAAGCACTATGGCGATTTCACCGCGTTGAACGAGGTCGATCTCAAGGTCGCCAAGGGCGAGAAGATCGTGGTCTGCGGTCCCTCCGGCTCGGGCAAGTCGACGCTCATTCGCTGCATCAACCACATCGAGAAGCACGACGAGGGCCTGATCTACGTCAACGGCGTCGAGCTCGATCGCCAGCGCAAGAACATCGATGCCGTCAGGCGCGACACCGGCATGGTGTTCCAGAGTTTTAATCTGTTTCCGCACATGACCGTGCTGGAAAATTGCATCCTGGCACCGATGACCGTGAATGGCTTGAGTGAGGCCGAGGCCAAGGACCTCGCCATGCATTTCCTCACCAAGGTCCGGATTCCGGACCAGGCGGAGAAATTCCCCGGGCAGCTCTCCGGTGGGCAGCAGCAGCGCGTTGCGATCGCGCGTGCGCTGTGCATGCGTCCCAAGATCATGCTGTTCGACGAGCCGACCTCGGCGCTCGACCCGGAAATGGTCAAGGAGGTGCTGGAGACCATGAAGAAGCTCGCGGAAGAGGGCATGACCATGCTGTGCGTGACCCACGAGATGGGCTTTGCCCGCGAGGTCGCGGACCGCATCGTGTTCATGAACGAGGGCAAGGTGGTCGAGCAGGCCGCGCCGGAGGAGTTCTTCAAGCATCCGAAGTCGGAGCGGGCGCGGACGTTCCTCGACCAGATCATTCACTAGTCGGCGATGTCGGCGGAGATGCGGACATTCAGCGATCGCCTGCGCGGCATCCACGCCGCCACCATCGTGCCGATGACGCCCGATTTTAGGATCGATGAGGCGCAGCTCGGAGCGCATCTCAACTCGGTTGCCTCCACGCCCGGCATCAACGGGCTCCTGGTCAACGGCCACGCCGGCGAGAACTTCGTGCTGTCGCTGGCCGAGAAGCGGCGCGTGGTGGAGCTTGCGCGCCAGCACGCGCCGAAGGACTGCCTGATCGTCTCCGGGGTCAATCATGAATCGAGCCTGGAGGCGGCGTGCGAGGCGGCCGCGCTGGAGCAGGCGGGTGCGGACGGGCTGCTGGTGTTTCCGCCCAACAGTTGGGCGCTCGGCCATGCCGATGATTGCGTCATCGAGCATCACCGCCGCATCCGCGATGCGACGGCCGGGCCCTTGATGCTCTACGCTGCACCCGTCGGCGCGGGCGCGATGGCCTATGGGCCGCCGCTGCTGACGCAGCTCGTCGCCGACCCTCGCTTCGTCGCGATCAAGGAGGGTAGCTGGGAGGTCGCGACTTACGAACAGAATCTCAGGCTGATCCGCAAGCTGCGCCCCGAATTCGTCGTGCTCGGTTCGGGCGACGAGCATTTGCTGACGAGCTATCTGGTCGGCTCGGCCGGCAGCCAGGTCAGCTTGGCCTGTGTCGTGCCGGAGCTTGTGGTCGGCCTCTGGACTGCCGCCGAGGCAGGCGATTGGGAGCGGGCGCGCGCCGCGCATGAAAAGCTGTATCCACTGGCGGTCGCGATCTATCGCGACCCGCCCGGAGGACGCGCGACCGTGCGGCTCAAGGCCTGCCTGAAGCTGCTCGGGCGTCTCTCATGCGACGCAGCGCGGCCGCCGCAGCCGCCGGCGACGGCGAACGAGTTGGCGGCACTCGAGCAGGCGTTGCGCTTCGCCGGCGCGCTCTAAGCCTCGAAGAACGGATTCGTCGGCCGCGCGAGTCCGAGATGGTCGCGCAATGTCGTGCCCTCATAGTCCGCACGGAACAGCCCGCGCTCCTGCAGGATCGGCACGACGAGCTCGACAAAGTCCTCGAAGCCCTCATGGAAGTAGGGCGGCATGACGTTGAAGCCGTCGGCGGCATGCTCCTCGAACCAGAGCTGGAGCGTGTCGGCGATGCGCTCGGCCGAGCCGCACAGCACCCAATGGCCGCGGGCGGCGGCGGTGAGATTGTAGAGATCGCGCAGCGTCATGTTCTCGCGCCGGCCCTTGGCGAGCATGACGCTGGCGAAGCTGTGATAGCTGTCCGACGGCGCGATGTCCGGGATCGGCCCGTCGAGATCGTAGGCCGACATGTCGCGCCCGAAGCGGTCTGACAGGATCGCGAGCGCATTGCTGCCGCTGACAAAGCTCTGGAGCACGTTGAGCTTCTCGAACGCCTCCTTGTCGGTGCGGCCGACCACGGGCATCACGCCCGGCAGCACGGTGACATCCTCCGGCCTGCGGCCGCACGCAGGCAGGCGTGTCTTCAGTGACGCGTAGCCGGCCTTGGCTTCGTCGATATCCTGCACCACCGAGAACACGATATCGGCGGTGCGCGCGGCGAGCGCCTGCCCGGCCTCGGAGCCGCCGGCCTGGAGCACGACGGGACGGCCTTGCGGGCTGCGGCCGATGTTCAGCGGACCCTTCACCTTGAAGAATGCGCCGTCATGGTCGATCGGGCGCAGCTTTGCCGGATCGATGTAGAGGCCGTTGCCACGGTCGGCGACGATGGCATCGTCCGCCCAGCCGTCCCACAGGCCCTTGACCACGTCGAGGAACTCGCCCGCCATCTCGTAGCGGCGGGCATGGTCCGGGTGCGTCGTGCCGAAATTCGCGGCCGTCGCCGGATTGGCCGTCGTCACCGCATTCCAAGCCGCGCGGCCCTTGGAGATGTGATCGAGCGAGGCGAACACGCGCGCGACCGAAAACGGATCGCTGTAGGTGGTGGAGACGGTGGCGCCGAGGCCGATATGGCTGGTCGAGGTCGAAAGTGCGGCCAGCATCGTCAGCGGTTCGAGGCGCAGCGTGTAGGACGGATGGGCGGCGGCGTCGGCATAGAGATTGTCGCCCATGAAGATGAGGTCGAACTTGCCGCGCTCGGCGGTGCGGCCGATCTCCTGGATCGCCGCGAAGTCCTGAAAGCTGTCGACCGCACCTGGATAGCGCCAGCCCGCGACGTGGCTGCCGGTGCCGAGGATGAACAATCCGAGATGCATCTGTCGTTTCATGGCGTCATGTCCAGAACAGGATTTTTCTCTCGAGGAGACCGATCAGGCCGAAGAAGGCGAGGCTCGCGGCGGACGCCACGAAGATCGCCGACCACACCTGAACGAAGTCGATCTGGAGCACCGCCTGGTAGATCACCCAGCCGAGCCCGCCATGGGCGCCGAGCATCTCGGTGACGATCGCCACGATGACGCTGCGCACGGTGGAGACGCGCATGCCGGCGAGCAGCAGCGGCAAGGCGGTCGGCAGCCGCAATCGCCAGAGCACGCTGAAGCGGCTCGCGCCAAAACTCTTCATCAGATCGACGGCGGGGCGGTCGACGCGGTCGAGCCCGGCCAGCATCGACAGCAGGACGGTGAAGCTCACCGCCATCGCCACCATCACGATCTTGGAGCTGACACCGATGCCGAACCAGAGCAGGATCAGCGGCGAATAACCGACCACGGGCACCGAATTGATCGCGGTCGCCAGCGGCAGGATGGCGCTGCGCAACGCCGGCACCAGGGCGATGGCGACGGCAAGGCCGATGCCGATCAGGCAGCCGAGCCCGTAGCCGGCCAGCGCCTCGAGCAGGGTGTAGCCGGCGGCATCGGCCAGCGTCGCGCGCTTCGACCAGAGGCCCGCGACGATGTCGCTGACGGCGGGCAGGACATAGGCCGGCAGATGCAGTCCGCGCGCCGCGCCTTCCCAGCATGCGATCAGGAGGACGGCGCCGAGAATGCCGCGCTGGACGGCGAGCGAGGGAGAGGCGGGCGCACGGCTCATTGCTCGGCGCTCCAGAACACCAGCCGCCGCTCGACCGCGGCGACGACCGCATAGAAGCCCGTGCCGAGCAGGGCCGCGGCGAGCAGGGCGCCCCAGATCGCCACGACGTTCTCCGTGAACATGGCCTGGAGCAGCAGCACGCCGAGCCCGGTGGTGTCGCCGAACCATTCGCCGACGATGGCGCCGACGAGACTTAGCGAAGCCGCGAGCCGCAACGCCACAAAGATTTGTGGCAGCGCGGTCGGAAGCTGTAGGCGGAGCAGGAGCTGGCGGTTAGAGGCGCCAAAGCTGCGCATCAGGGCGACCTGCTTGGGATCGACGGTCTCGAGGCCCAGCAGCGTGTTCACCGTCACCGGGAAGAAGGTCAGGTAGAATGCGATGATCGCCTTGGCGAGCAGCGTGTTGCCGAACCACAGCACCACCAGCGCGCCAAAGGCGATGACCGGAATGGTCTGCGACACCACGAAGATCGGAAACACCATCTCGCGCAGCGCGCGGACGCGGAAGAACAGGATGCCCATGAGCACGCCGAAGGCGCCGCCGGACGCAAAGCCGATCAATGTTTCGGCGAGGGTGCGAAGGAAGCCGTCGACATAGGCGCGGGGCGTCGCCGCCATCGCCATCAGGATCGTGCTGAGGCGCGGCAGATAATAGGGCCGGATGCCGAACAGCAGCACCGCGCCTTCCCAGATCACCGCCGCAATGGTGAGGCCGAGCAGCAGCCGGATCAACTTGCGCAGCGAATCCGGTATGGCCATGGGCCGCGCAGCCGCGCGACGTTCACCCAGCGATGTCGCGGCAGGGCTGCTCACGGCAGCCGGTCCGCCGCCGGGATGCTCTGGATGAAGCTGGCGTCATAGGCGGCCGCGAGATCGACCGGCTTGGAGATCACGCCATACTTCACGAAGAAATCGTGGGCGGTCTTGATCGCATCGGCGTCGATCCAGAACATGCCGTTCTTGGCCGCCGCGCCCGATGTCATCAGGCGCTTCACTTCGGTCAGCATGAACTCCTGCTGCGCGCGGTCGAGGGTCGGAGCTGCCGCCATCACGGTGTCGACGGCGCCCTTGGGATCGGAGAACGCATCCTTCCAGCCCTTCGCCGATGCGCGCAGGAAGGCCGTGACGAGCTCCGGCTTCTCCTTGGCGGTTGTCTCGGCCACGATCAGCGTGTCACGCGGGAAGGTGATGCCGTAATCCTCGGCGACGAAGGTCTTCAAACTGTCCTTCGGCATGCGCGACTGGATGGTGTAGAACTCGTTGTAATAGGTCGCCGTGACGACGTCGACGGAGCCGTCGACGAAGGGCGTCACCGAGACCTGCTGCGGCTGGATCTTGAGCTCATCCGGCTTGATGCCTTCCTTGGCCAGCATGCCGTTCAGCACGTGGTTGGCGCCGGTGAACCAGGTGGTGACGGTCTTGCCCTTGAAGTCCTGGATCGTCTTCACCGGCCCGTCCTTGCGGGTGACGAAGATGAACGGGGTGATCTGATGCGACACCCCGATGCAGACGATCGGCAGTCCCTTGTCGCGGGCGGCGAACACGCTGTCGGTGCCGCCGGACAGACCGAACGTGTCGGCACCGGTTGCGACCAGGTTTTCGGTGAGCAGGTTGGGCCCGCCGGGATTGATGGTGAGGTCGATGCCCTCGGCCTTGTAGTACCCTTTGGCCGCCGCGACGTAGAAACCGGCGAACTGTGCCTGCGGCAGCCATTTCAGGCGCAGGCTTGCCTTCTGCAACTCGGCTGCGGGCGCGGCCGTGACCAGCGAGCCGCTCGCCAGAGCGATGGCGGAGAGGACGGAGAAGGCGTGGCGTCGGCTCAACATGGTCATACTCCAGGCGATGAAAATCAATTGCGGTAAGACGGATCGGTACGGTCGAGCTGGCGCATCAGCGCCGGCCATTCGCGTTCGCCGGGCACGAGGATGTCACCCTGCAATTCCCAGAACTGGCGCGCGGCCTTCTCGCAGACCTCATGCGGCGGCATCACCAGAGTCGCGCCGGCCGCGGCGGCCGCCTGCATCTGGAGCTGGATGCGGGCGGCGCGCTCGAAATAATAGAGCAGCATGAAGGCCTCGCCCGGCGTCCGGCCGACGGTGAGGATGCCGTGGTTGCGCATCAGCAACACCTTGTGCGGGCCGAGATCGCGCACGAGGCGCACCTGCTCGTCGAGGTCGATGGCAACGCCTTCGTAATCGTGGAAGGCCTGGCGATCGTAGAAGCGCATCGCGAACTGGCTGAGCGGCAACAGGCCCTTCTCTTGCCCGGACACCGCAACGCTGGCGTCGGAATGGGTATGCAGCACGCAGGCCGCGTCGTGGTTCGACGCGTGGATCGCGGCATGAATGACGAAAGCGGCGACGTTGACGGCCTGCGGCGTGTCGTCGAGCTTGTTACCCTCAGTGTCGATCTTCACCAGGCTCGACGCCGTGATCTCGTCGAACAGCAGCCCGTAGGGATTGATGAGGAACTGATCGTCGTGGCCGGGCACGCGCAAGGAGATGTGATTGTAGATCAGGTCGTCCATGCCGAGCTTGGCGACCATGCGATAGCAGGCCGCGAGCTTGATGCGGGCCTCCCATTCGGCCGGATCGATCCCGCGCGGTTCTTTTGCTGACATCGCGTTCACTGCGGCTTCTCCTGCGCGATGGAGGATTGGAACGATTTCATGCTTTCCTCCTCGATCGCATCGAGCAGCGTGCGCTTCAGGCCCACGAATTCGGGAGAGGTGACGATCTCGGGTCGGCGCGGGCGGGGGAGATCGACGACCTGTTCGAGCTTCACCGAGCCGGGGCGCGCGGTCATGACCAGCACGCGGTCGCCGAGGAAGATCGCCTCGTCGACGTCATGGGTGATGAAGAGAATGGTGCGGCGGTATTTCTGCCAGACGTCGAGCAGCCAGCGCTGCATCATCGCCCGCGTCAGCGCATCGAGCGCGCCGAACGGTTCGTCCAGCAGCATGAGGTCGCGTTCGAACAGGAAGGTGCGCATCAAGGCGACGCGCTGGCGCATGCCGCCCGACAATTGATTGGGATATTGCTTCTCGAAGCCGGCGAGCCCGAACTCGGGCAGCATCTTCAGCGCCTTGGCACGCGCCTGGTCGCGCGGCATGCCCTCGACTTCGAGCGCGAGGATGGCGTTGTCGACCACGTTGCGCCAGGGAAACAGCAAATCGCGCTGCGGCATGAAAGAGACGCGGCCGAGCAGATCGGCGGCATGGCAGCTCTTGCCCTCGAAGCGCAGGATGCCGCCGGCGTCGGGCTCTTCCAGTCCGGCGACGATATTGAAGAGGGTGCTTTTGCCGCAGCCGCTGGGGCCGACGACGGTGACGAACTCCCCGGGGGCGATGCTCGCCTGGAGTTCCGACAGCGCCGCGACATGACCGAAGGTCTTGTTGATCGCACGCAGTTCGAGCAGTGGCTCAGGCTTGCCGGGCGCCGGCATGGCTTCGGCGGTCGGTCCGGGATTGGGTCGGCGGGCAGCCTGCACCGGGATGTCCTTGTATAATGGCAGCGGCCATTCGCATACGAAAGCGGGCCACGTCGGAATCTACGTAGCAACTCGTGTGCCAGTGCGTTTCCCGCGCAAATCAGGCATAAGACTTGCGAGCTCTGACGCGAATACGTCAGAGCCGAGCGTGTCCAAGGGTCAAAATCGGCCGTTTCGCTGGAAGATGAGCGTCGTTTTGTATACCTATATTGAAGTAAGAGGAACATAATGACGGATACGGGTGCACATGATGGAGGCAAGCGCGCGAAAAATGGGCACGAATCCCTCAGCACGAGCCCCGGTATGACGCTCGCCGAGAGCCTGCGCCAGAAGCTCGAAGGTGCGATTGCGGCGGGGCATCTGGAGCCGGGGAGCCGGCTCGACGAGCAGGAGATTGCCCAGCGCTTCGGCGTCTCGCGCACGCCGGTACGGGAGGCGTTCCGCCTGATGGCCGCCAGCAATCTCGTCGAGCTGCGCGGACGGCAGGGGGCGACGGTCCGCAGCATCAAGGCGCAGGCCCTGATCGAGATGTTCCAGGTCATGGCGGAGCTGGAGGGGCTCTGCGCACGGCTTGCCGCACGGCGCGTCTCGCAGGCCTGGGGAGCTGAAATTGGCGAGATTCACCAACGACTTGTGGCGTCCGGTGCGACCGGCGACATTGACGTCTTCTACGACATCAACCAGGAATTCCACGAAGCAATCTATGAAGCCTCGCGTAATGCGTTCCTCGCCGAGCAGACGCGGAAGCTGCGCAATCAGGTGGCCGCGTATCGTCGCCGGGTGACGCGCATGCCGAACCGGATCGCCGACACCATTCGCGAACATGAGGCAATCATGCAGGCGATCCTGGCCCATGATCCCGAGCGCGCGCACAGCGCCATGCGCGATCATGTCAACCTGCTCGGCGACAACCTGCTGGACTTCCTCGCCGCCTTCGAGTGACCTTCCCGGTCGCTTGGTATGCAAATTGCTAGACCTTGTATATCTAGCTTGCATCCTGGAGACCCGGAGTGGACCTTAAGCTGACGAACAAGACCGCCCTGATCACCGGCGCGTCGAAAGGAATTGGACTGGCGGTGGCCGAACTCTTCGCCGCGGAAGGGTGTCACCTGCATCTGGCCGCCCGCAATGGCGAGGCCATGCTCCAGGCCAAGCGGGATCTGGAAGCCCGCTTTGGCGTGAAGATCACCATCCACGCGCTCGATTTGTCGAGCACGGCGGCGATGGAGGAGCTCGCGGCCGAGGTCGGCGACATCGACATCCTCATCAACAATGCCGGTGACATCCCGGCCGGCTCGCTGGAGATCCTCGACGACGCCGCCTGGCGGCGCGGCTTCGATCTCAAGGTGTTCGGCTACATCACGCTGTCGCGTCTTTATTATCCGCGGATGAAGGGTAAGGACGGCGTCATCATCAACATCATCGGCAATTCCGGTGAGAACTGGGACGCGAGCTACATCGCAGGCTCGACCGGTAACGCGGCGCTGATGTCCTTCACCAAGGCGCTCGGCGGCCGCAGCCTCGATCACGGCGTACGCGTCGTCGCGGTCAATCCGGGTCCGGTTGCCACCGATCGCATGCTCAAGATCATGAAGCGCAAGGCGATCGACATGCTCGGCGACGAAGGTCGCTGGGAGGAGCTGTTCGACAAATATCCAGGCAAGCGGCCGGCGACGTCGGAGGAGGTCGCCGATCTCGTTGCCTTCCTGTCCTCGCCGCGGTCCGGCTACATTACCGGCACCGTGGTGACGATCGACGGCGGCATCGCCGCGCGCGGCTCGGTAATCTGAGGCGTCGATGTCGAAGTCTCAATCGGCGGCGCTGGTCCGCAACCGCTATTTCGACGAGCTCTCGGCGACGCCGGGCCTCTACTGGCTCGGCCAGAACACCAACCACATCGAGAGCCATCCCGCCGTGCGCGAGGCGATGCTGCGCTCGATCGAGGCCGGCGAGTTCAATGCCTATGCCCCGCCGCTCGGCTTCGAGGCGCTGCGCGAGGCGATCGTCGCCGACCTCGGCACATCAGGCGCAGAGGCGCTGGTGACCGAGGGCGGCGTCAACGCGCTGGCGATGATCTGCCGTGCGCGCTGCAAGCCGGGGACCACGCTGGTGACGACCGATCCGACCTGGAAATGGCCGTGCCTGTTCGCGCGCCAGCAGGGAGCCGAGGTGATCGAGATCCCGATCTACGATCCCGCCTGCAACTACCGCCTGACGCCTGAAGCCTTGAAGGCGAATGTCGACGAGCGCACGGCGATCATCTATCTCGTCGATCCCAACAATCCGCTCGGCATCCGCTACACCCGCGAGGACATCGAGAGCTTTGCGGCGATCGCGCGCGATTGCGGTGCGCTGCTGGTGCACGACTGCACGTATCGCGACTTCGCCGATGGCCATACGCCGGCGCTTCACGTGGCCCCGAAAGGCTCGGTGGTCTCGACCAGCTTCTCCAAATGGCTCGGCCTTGCAGGCCTGCGGATCGGTGCCCTCGTCGCCGCGCCTGATCTGTTCGAGGAACTGGCACAGACCTCCACGAGCGTTCTCGGTGCGAGCGTCATCGCCCAGCGCGCCGCGCAGGCGGGGTTGTCGGTCAAGACCGAATGGATGAAGAAGGTCCGCAGCACCGACCGGGCCAACAAGGCGATGATCCAGGAGGCGGCTGGCGCTATCGAAGGGCTGGCGCTGCCGATCATGCCGTCGCACGGCAACTTCCTGGTGCTGGAGACCATCGCGGCGGGCATCCGCCCAGAGGCACTGGTCGAGTGCTATCGCCGCCAGGGCATCATGATCCGCCAGGGCACCTATCACACCCAGCGTTTCGGCGACCGCTTCGTCAAGATCAGCACCTCCGTGCCCCAAGCCTGGGTCGAAAAGCTCTGCACGCTGCTGCCGGAGATGGTCGCGCAGGCACGCACGCTCAACGACCTTCCGCCGCAATTCTAGGGACGATGCCGATGACGACGATCTCGACGAAGGATGGCGTGAAGCTCCATGTGGAAGAGGCGGGCGAGGGCACGCCGATCCTCTTCATCCATGAATTCGGCGGCAATCATGAAAGCTGGGAGCCGCAGCTGCGCTATTTCAGCCGGCGCCACCGCTGCATCACCTACGCCGCGCGCGGCTATCCGCCGTCGGACGTGCCTGACGACGTGGAGGACTATTCGCAGGCGATTGCCGCGGACGATGCGGTCGCCGTGCTCGACGCGCTCGAGATCGACAAGGCGCACATCGTCGGCCTCTCCATGGGCGGGTTCTGCACGGTGCATTTCGGCCTGCGCACGCCGCAGCGCGCGCTGTCGCTCACCGTGGCCGGTGCCGGCTACGGCTGCGAAAAAGAGTTCGAGGAGTATTTTCGCGGCGTCTCGCGCGAAGTCGCCGACAATTTCGAGCAGCAGGGCGCCAAGGAATTCTCGAAGATCTACGCGCTGGGCGCGAGCCGGGTGCAGTTCCAGAACAAGGATCCGCGCGGCTGGCGGGAATTTGCCGATCGCCTCGCCACCCATTCCGATCGCGGCGCCGCCAACACCATGCGCGGCGTCCAGGCGCGGCGGCCGTCCTTCTACGATCTCGAAGACGGTTTGAAAAAGATGATGGTGCCGACGCTGGTTATCGTCGGCGACGAGGACGATCACTGTCTCCAGCCCGGCATCTTCCTGAAGAAGACCATTCCCGCCTGCGGCCTCTCGGTGTTCCCCAAGACCGGTCACACGCTCAATCTCGAAGAGCCGGCGGCGTTCAACGCGCTGCTGGCCGAGTTCATCGCCCAGGTCGAGGCCGGACGCTGGTTGCCGCGCGACCCGCGCGCCCTGCCGGGCCAGATCATGCGCACGAAGTAGCGGATCAATGACAAGTCTGCCCCTGATCAACGCCGATCGGCTCTGGACCCGCTTGATGGCGCTCGCCGAGATCGGCGCGACGTCCGCCGGCGGGGTCAATCGCCAGGCGCTGAGCGAGGGCGAGATCGCCGCATGGCGCCGCGTCATCGGCTGGGCGCGTGAAGCGGGACTGACGCCGTCGACGGATGCTGCGGGCAATCTGTTCCTCACGCTGGCCGGCCGCGATCGCGCCGCACCGCCGCTCCTGCTCGGCAGCCATCTCGACAGCCAGCCGACCGGTGGGAAGTTCGACGGCGCGGCCGGCGTGATGGCGGCGCTCGAAGCCGCGGTCTCATTGGCCGGCCAAGGCGAGAAGCCCGCGCGCGACGTCATCGTCGTCGGCTGGATGAACGAGGAAGGCTCGCGCTTCGCACCGGGCATGATGGGCTCGGAGGCCTTCACCGGCGAGCGCGACATGGACGCGATCCGCGCCGCGCGTGATGCAGACGGCATCAGCGTCGGCGAAGCGCTCGAACGTCTCCATCAAGCCTTTCCCGACCTGCCGCACAGGCCGCTCGGCTTCGTCGTCAGCGCCTATCTCGAATTGCACATCGAGCAGGGACCGCTGCTCGAGGCCGCGGCTTGCACGATCGGGGTCGTCACCGGCATCCAGGGCAAGAAGACCTTTCAGGTGGTGATCGAGGGGGCCGAGGGCCACGCCGGCACGCTCGCGCAGCGGGAGCGCCGAGATGCGCTCGCGGCGTTTGCGCGGACAGCCAGCGCACTTCATGCCGAGATCGGCACCGTCGATGCCGACATCAAGTTCACCATCGGCCGGGTTACGGTCCTGCCGAACGCACCATCGGTGGTGCCTTCGCGCGTCAGCTTCAGCATCGATCTGCGCTATCCCGACAATGTGGTGCTCGATGCCGCGGGCGCGCGCATCATGGCCCTTTGCCGGGAGAACGCCGCGCCTTGCACGGTCACGGTGACGCCACTCGTCGATGCTCCGTCGAACGCCTTTGATCCACGCCTGCGGGCAAGCATCGCGGCGGCGGCGCGTGACCAAGGTCATGCTGCGATGGACATCCTCTCGGCCGCCGGTCACGACGCGCGCCATCTCGCCAAGGTCTGTCCGGCCGCGATGATCTTCATTCCGTGCCGCGACGGGGCTAGCCATGTCGAGCACGAATGGGCCGAACCCGATCATGTTGCGGCCGGAGCATCTGTGCTGGCACAGGTGCTGCGCGAGCTTGCGTTTGCGCCTGCCATCGAGCCGTGAGGACGACGATGCAGGACGTGGCCCCTCAGGACTACCGCGACGCGATGGCCTGCCTCGGTGCCGCGGTCAGCATTGTGGCGACGGACGGCAGTGCAGGCCGCGCCGGATTTGCCGCATCCGCGATTTGCAGCGTCACCGACGATCCGCCGACGCTTCTGGTCTGCATCAACCGCGCGTCCTCGGCCTATCCCAGTGTGACAGGCAACAAGGTGGTGTGCGTCAATGTGCTCTCGGCCCGGCACGAGCAGCTATCCCGCTTGTTCGGCGGCAGGGTGCCGGCCGAGGAACGGTTTGCCGGAGCCGCCTGGTCGACGCTTGAAACCGGCGCCCCGGTGCTCGCCGACTGTACCGCGGCGTTCGATTGCCGGATTGACGACGTCGTCAATGTCGGCACGCATGATGTGCTGTTCTGCCGGGTCGTGGCCCTGCAAAGGTCCGGCTGCACCGACAATCTGATCTATTTCGGCCGCGCCTATCACATGATCGGGGCGACCATTCCGGCCGAGGCTGAACCCGAATCCGCTTCTGGCCCATCCTGATGTAAGAGGCTGGGTTCGCAGTGCTGATGCCGAATGATCTGACCGTGTCCTTCGCCGTCACCGGCCTCATCTGGCGGCGTTGTTCACCGATGCAATGGAGCGCTTCCGCAATGCACCATCCCACCCGACTCGATCGTCTCTTACTGTTCGTACAATAAAGAGAGGCTGAGCCGACTGCCGTGCATAGCTCGTGGGCATCCGATGATCGCGCACTGCCGTCCGATCGCCTGCAAATTAGACAGGCGATTTGGAGCGCTCCGATTGCAGTGCAGCGGATGTCACGATTTGCGCCGGAAAATCCGTGGTGCGCTGCACTTCGCTCGCCTCGAACGATCCAACTTCACCTGCTTTCAACGCGGGCACCGCTGCACCAAAACGTGCAGCAGGTGCCGCGATGCGTGGCGTCACTCGCGACAACTCAGGCCCTATCCCGAGCCCATCGCTCTGTCGCACGCTCGAAGTAGGTGGCATGACAGGGGATGACGATGAGCACACCCGGTTTGGCATTGGACGTTGCGATCGACGGGAAGCACCCGGCGTCCGGTTCGGTCGTCACCCGTAGCTGCCCCCACACATGAGCGCTTTCGAACATCACTGGGAAGTCGGCACCGATATCGGCGGCACCTTCACCGACATCATCGCGATCCGGCGCGATTCTTCGGAGGCGCGGATTGCAAAGGTGCCGTCGCGCCCCGACGCGCCGGTTCAGGCCATGCTGGAGGCGATCGAGGCGGTTGGCTTGCGCAAGAGCGAGGTCAAGCGCTTCGTCCACGGCACCACGCGCGTCACCAACGCCATCGTCGAGGGCCGGCTGCCGAAGGTGGCTCTGGTCGCGACCTCAGGCTTTGCCGATGTTCTGGAGATCGCGCGCTATCGCCGCCGCGATCTCTACCGCCTCGATGTACCCCCGAAATCACCGCCTCTGGTGCCGCCCGAACGCTGTTTTGGGCTCACCGAGCGCCTCGATCACGAGGGCCGGGTGCTGAAGGCGCTTGATTACGCCGAGATCGAGCGTCTGGTGGCGTGGCTGAAGGAAACCGGCGTGCAGAGCGTCGCCGTGGCGTTGCTTCATGCCTATGCCAATCCCATCCATGAAAAAATGCTGGGAGAGCGCCTCAAGGGCGTCGTCGCCCATGTCTCGCTCTCGCACGAGGTCAATCCCGAGGCACGTGAATATGAGCGCACATCCGCGACCGTTTTCAACGCGGCCGCGATGCCGATCGCAGTGGAATATCTGAGCGAGCTGGAGCAGCGGCTGCCGATCGGTGCCGGCCTGCAGGTGTTCCATTCGGCCGGCGCCATGATCCCGATCTCAGCGGTGAAGCGGCGGCCGCTGGTGATGGCGATGTCGGGCCCGGCGGCCGGCGTCTCAGCCTCCGTCAGCATCGCGCGCCAGCTCGGCACCTCGCGCATGCTGACCTTCGACATGGGCGGCACCACGACCGACGTGTGCCTGATCGTCGACGGCCAGGCCGAGATGACCGACGGCCGCATGCTCGGCGACAAGCCGCTACGCCAGCCCATGCTGGCGGTTCATTCCATCGGCGCGGGCGGCGGATCGATCGTGCGCAACGGCCCCGGCGGCCTCACCGTCGGGCCGGAGAGCGCCGGTTCCGAGCCGGGGCCGGCCTGCTACGGCCGCGGCGGCACGGAGCCGACCATCACCGACGCCAATGCCGTGCTCGGCTATCTCAATCCCGACACCAAACTCGGCGATCGGATCGGCATCGACATCAAGACCGCCGCTGATGTCATCGCGCCGATCGCGCGCGCCCTGGGCCTCAGCTTGACCGAAACCGCACTCGGAATCATCAAGGTCGCCAACGCAACCATGGCCCGCGCGCTCCGCCGCGTCACCGTCGAGCGTGGCATCGACGGACGCGACTGCACGCTGCTGGCCTTCGGTGGCGGCGGCCCGATGCACGCCGCAGGCCTTGCCGATCTCTACGGCATCGCAGAGGTCGTCGTGCCCAGCGCATCGAGCGCGTTCTCTGCGCTGGGTTGTCTCACCGCCGATTTCAGCTTTCTCCAGCAGCAGACTTTTCGCGCCGGCCTCGACGGCATTGATATCGCCCGCGTGTCTGAACGGATCGGGACGCTGATCGACGATGCCTCGGTGCCGCTGATCGCCAACTCTGTTGCGAAGGCGGAGATCCAGGTCGAGCTAGTCGCGCTGATGCGTTACGCCGCGCAGAACGATGCCATTCCGGTGCCATTCACGTTGCCGCTGGATGTGGCGCGGCTGAGGACCGACTTTTTGGCGCGACACAACGAGCTGTTCGGCTACGCGACCAGCGAGCCCTGCGTCATCGAATCCGTGCGTGTCCAGGCGCGCCGTCCGTCGACCACTGTCGTGAGCCGCCCCTCGACGGCGGTGAGGGCGGTCTCCAGCAGCAAGCGCATCTGCTCGTTCGACGGCTTCCACGAGATCGCAACCGCCATCATCGACCGCGCCTCGCTGACCGAGACCGTCAGCGGCCCAGCCATCATCGAAGACGCGTGGTCGACCGTGGTCGTGCCGCCAGACTGGCAGGTGAGGCCAGACGTATCAGGCAATCTGTTCCTGACGCGGAGGGCGGCATGAAGCTCGATCCGTTCGTCGTCGAGGTCATCAGGCACGGCCTCTCGGCTGCGGCCGAGGAGATGAGCCTGGTGATGACGCGCTCGGCGCGCTCGCCGCTGCTGCGCGAGGCCGGCGACCTGTCGTCCGCAATCACCGACGGCCATGGCGGTCTGGTCGGGCAGGGCCGCGACATCCCGATCCACCTCGGCGCGATGGCCTACACCATCCCTGAATTGCTCAAGGTCATGCCGCGCGACAGCCTGAACGACGGCGACGTGGTGATCTACAATGTCGGCGCGCTCGGCGGCAATCATCTCAACGACGTCAAGGTCGTGCGGCCTGTCTTCGTCGATGGCGAAATCGTGGCCTTCGCGGTCAGCCTCGCGCACTGGCCTGACATCGGCGGCACCTGGCCCGGCAGCTATTTTGCGAAGGCCATCGACACATTCCAGGAGGCCATGCGAATTCCGCCGGTGCTGATCGCGACCGCGGCCGGCGTCAACACGCCGATCGTGCAACTGCTCAAGGCCAATGTTCGCGACCCTGAATCCTGCGAGGGCGATCTGCTCGCCCAGATCGCAGCGACCAAGGCCGGCGAGAAGCGTATCGTCGACCTCTGCCGCGAGCACGGCAAGGCCGTGTTCACGGCGACGCAGTCGCGCCTGCATGAGCTCTCGGAAATCGAGATGCGCGAAGCCATCCGCGCGCTGCCGGACGGCGTCTACGAGGGTGAGGATCATCTCGACGACGGCAGCGCGAACAATGCGCCTGCGCGCATCCACGTCAAGATCACCATCGCGGGCGACGAGGCGACCTTCGATCTCTCCGGAAGCTGCGACCGCGTCTCCAATTTCTGCAACACGACGCCGTTCATGGCGCGCTCGGCGGTCGCTTATGCCGCGCGCATCATGAGCGGGCGCGACATGCACCAGAACGCGGGCGCGCTCCGGCCTCTCACCATCATCACGCGCCCGGGCTCGATCCTGGAGCCGGGCTGGATGGCTTCCGTGGCTGCCGGCAACCACGAGACCTCCATGCGCATCGTCGATGCGATCTTTCGCGCGATGCAGGACACCATTCCCGAGCGCCTGTCGGCCGGTGGCGCGACCACCGCGGGCGTGCTGTTCTTTGCCGAGCCGCGGCCAAACGGGTCGTGGAAGATGCTCTACGAGGTCCACGCTGGCGGCGAGGGCGCGCGGCACGACCGGGCCGGCATCTCGGCGGCTCGGGTGCATCTGTCCAACACCTCGAACACGCCGGTCGAGGTGATCGAAGCGAACTACGCGATCCATATCGAGCAGCAGGCCATTCGCCGGCAGTCCGGCGGCGCGGGTGCGCATCGCGGCGGTGACGGCTCGGTTCGCACCTATCGCATCCTCGCACCGTCGATGCATCTGACCACCTGCATCGAACGCATGGTGATAGCGCCCTGGGGCATGCAGGGCGGCGAAGCCGGCAAGGCCTGCCGCATCTCGCTTGTCAGGCAGGGCGCGAACGTCGCGATCGACGGCAAATCAAACCTGGTGTTGCAGCAAGACGATCTCGTCACGATTGAGATGTGCGGCGGCGGCGGCTTCGGCGCCGCGGCGGCTGAGTGAGGGGATTTGCGATGAGCAGATTGTTGCGAACCGGGCTGAACGCGGGCGATGCCGCGCCCATGGCCGTGGTGGGCGGCGAGGGCGTCTATTTTCATCTGTCCGACGGCCGCAAGCTGATCGACGGCAGCAACACCGGCGGCGGTCTCGGACATCGTCACCCCGCGATGGTTGAGGCGATCCGCCGCGCGGCCGATACGCCTGTCGTCAACGAAGGCTGGACCTGGGTCGGCCGCGAGCAGGCCGCCGACGATCTGATGGCCACCGCGTTCAAGGGGGAAGAGGATTGGGTCGGCGCGGTGCGTTTCTGCATCAGCGGCAGCGAGGCCAACGACATGGCGCTGTCGCTCTGTCAGGCGCTGACGCAGCGCTCCGCATTGGCAACACGCGAGCGCGCCTATCACGGCATCACCGGCCTGTCGCGCAGCATGACGGTGCAGCCGCAATGGCACGGCGGCCTTGCGGTGCACGCGGGTGGCTCGAAGCTGCCGGCGCCGATGGCGCCGGTGCGGATCCTGCCCGCGCCTCGTGGTGCGATTTATGGCGCACCGGCCGAGAATACCCCGTCCAGCGAATATCTGGCGGATGCGACGCGCCTGCTCGCCGACACGGCGGCGACGATCATCGACTATACGCAAGGCGGCATCTATTACGACGGCGCCTATCAGGACGAGGTCGCGCGCTGCGCCCGGCAGGCCGGCTCGTACTGGATCGCGGACGAGGTCGTCACCGGCGCGGGCCGCGCGGGGCGCTGGTTTGCGTTTCAAGGCGCGCAAAGCCGCCCCGACATCGTGACGCTTGGCAAGTCGCTCGGCGGCGGCGCCGCCGCTGTCGCTGCGGTCGTGGTGTCGAAAGACATCGTCGAGCGGCTCAAGGGCACGAGCTGGCAGAATTACGGCACCCTGCGCGGCCATCCGATCAGCATGGCGGCCGTCAGCGCCTACCTGAAGGTCGTCAGCGAAGAGAACATTCTGGACCACGTGCAAAAGCTCGAAAAGCTGTTTACCCGCCGGCTGCTCGCGATCGCGCAGAAGCATCCGAGCGTGCAGCGTGTGGCTGGGCAGGGGCTGCACTGGACGGTGGAGCTCCACGGCCCCGACTGGCGCACCTGGCATGCTGACACCACGGAGGTGCCGATCGCTTCGCGCGTGGCGGAGCGGGCGCTGGAAGCCGGCGCGGTGATCGGAACCAGCGGCGAGCAGACCTCGCTGTTCCTGGCGCCGCCGCTGGTGATCTCCGAGCGCGAAGCCACGCTGCTGCTGGATGCGCTCGACCACGGCCTCGATGTCGCCGACAAGGAGCATGCATGAGCGTGCGGATCGTTCCATGCACACCATGCCGATCCCGTTCGGCTGGAAATTCCGGGTCGCGCCGCGTTATGCTGGGCGCGCCGGCACGTCGTTGAAATCAAAGTTTCGTCCAAGGGATCACCAGGAATTCTCAGATGCGTATCGTCACTGTTGCCGCCGCCCAGATGGGCCCGATCCAGAAAGCCGACAGCCGAGAGGCCGTGGTCGAGCGCATGATCGCGCTGATGGACGAAGCCAAGGCCAGAGGCGCCGATTTGATCGTCTATCCGGAGCTTGCGCTGACGACATTCTTTCCGCGCTGGTACGCGGAGGACAGGGCCGAGTTCGACACCTGGTTCGAGCGTGAAATGCCGAGCGCCGCGACGAGGCCGCTGTTCGAACGCGCGGCGCAGCACCAGATGGCGATGAATTTCGGCTATGCGGAGCTGACGCCGGACGGCCATCACTTCAACACGGCGATTCTGACCGACAAGTCCGGCAAGATCGTCGGTAAATACCGCAAGGTCCATTTGCCCGGCCATGTGGAGTACGACACCAAGCGTTCGCATCAGCATCTGGAGAAACGCTATTTCGAGCCGGGCGATCTCGGCTTCAACGTCTGGCGCGAGCTCGGCGGCATCATCGGCATGGCTATCTGCAACGATCGGCGCTGGCCCGAGACCTATCGCGTCATGGGCCTGCAGGGTGTCGAGATGGTGCTGATCGGCTACAACACGCCGTCGGTGAACGCGGAGAAGAGCGAGGAGGGTGTCGAGAAGCGCCTGTTTCACAATCGCCTCTCGGTGCAGGCTGGCGCCTATCAGAACGCGACCTGGGTGGTCGCGGTGGCCAAGGCCGGCGTCGAGGACGGGCACCCGCTGTTCGGCGGCAGCCTGATCGTCGATCCCAATGGCGAGATCGTCGCCGAGGCCAAGACTGATGGTGACGAGGTGCTGGTTCACCCCTGCGATCTCGACGCCACGACGTTCGGCAAGACCACGATCTTCGATTTCGCCCGGCATCGCCGCATCGAGCATTACGGCCTGATCACCAGCCAGACCGGCGCGGTACCGCCGCCGGAGAAGTGACAACGATGGCGGACAAAGGCATCTCCCTGCGTGATCTCGATCCGCGCGATCGCTACAAGCTGCTCTGCGGCGTGGTCGTGCCGCGGCCGATCGCGCTGGTAACGACGCTGGACGAGAACGGCGCGGTCAATGCTGCGCCGTTCAGCTTCTTCAACGTGTTCTCGGAAAACCCCGCGCTGATCGTGCTCGGGCTCCAGCACAAGCCGGATCACTCGCCGAAGGACACGACCCGCAACATCCATCGCGACGGCGAGTTCGTGGTGCACATGGTGGACGAGGCGCTATCGGGCGCGATGAACGACTGCGCGGTCGATTTCCCCTCCGGCGACAGCGAGGTTGCCGCGGCCGGTTTGGCGACGCTCCCTTCGATCGACGTGAAAGTGCCGCGGCTCGCTGCTGCGCCCTTTGCGCTGGAATGCCGCCGCCATGTCGTACTGAACTTCTCTCCGGATCGCGAGCTCTTGGTCGGCGAGGTGCTCAGAATTCATGCCCGCGAGGGCCTCGTGGATGAGGCCAACATGTATGTCGATCTCGACGCCTACCGGCCGATCGGCCGCATGTTCGGCAATCTCTACACGACGCAGCGGGACACGTTCGCACTGACGCGCGAGAGCCATGCGCAATGGCTCGCACGCCAAGACTCAAAAGAACTGAAGGACGCCTAGTGAGCCGAGAACTGCACGGTACCGAGCGCCATGGTGACGGCCGCCTGTGTCGGGTCGATCACGGCAATGCCGAGCGCGTCTTCGAGCGGTCGGCGATGGCGCGCCATGCCGGCACAGCCCATCACGATGGCGCGGGCGCCGTCCTCGTCGCGCAGCGCGCGGCCGATCTCGATCATCTTGGCGAGCGTGCCTTCGCCCGAGGCGGTCTCCGCAACGCTCATGTTGAGCGGCCGCTCGCCGGCGAGGCGATCGGTCAGTCCCATCTGCCTGAGATAGCGCATGTGGCGCGGGATCGAGCGCTGGGCAATCGCGATGACGCCAAAGGTCTCGGCGCGGGCCAGCGCCGTCAGCACGCCGCACTCGGCAATGCCGAACACGGGCCGGTCCGTTCCTTCGCGGCAGACCTGCAGCCCGGGATCGCTGTAGCAGGCGATGACGAAGGCGGCAAAACTGTTGTCGCCTTCAACCAGCCGGCGCAGCGGCATCGCGACGCTGTCGACATCGGCTTGGCTTTCAATCCCGAACGGACCCTCCGCCAGCGTCTGGCAGACCAATTCCGGCCCGCCCTCGAAACCGAGCGGCTTCAACGCGTCCTCCAGCCCTTGCGTGACCGCGGGGTTGGAGTTCGGATTGATGACGAGAATGCGCGGCCGGGACATGCTGGTCTTCCTGCGAATTTACGATGTCGTGCCTTAAGCCTATCACGGAGTGCCTCATGACTGAACCCGCCTACGACCTGATCATCCGCGGTGGCCGCGTCGCCACCACGACCGATGTGTTCGAGGCCGATGTCGCCATATCAGGCGAGACCATCGCGGCCATCGGCCGCGGGCTCCCGGCGGCCAAGCGCGAGATCGACGCGCGCGGCAAGCTGGTGCTGCCCGGCGGCGTCGACAGCCACGCCCATATCGAGCAGCTGTCGGCCGCCGGCATCATGAACGCCGACACGTTCGAGAGTGCGACGGTTTCCGCGGCCTTTGGTGGCACGACCACGGTGATCCCGTTCGCGGCCCAGCATGTCGGCATGAAGCTGCCGCAGGTGGTGGAGGATTATCACACGCTGGCGAAGAAGGGCGCGGTGATCGACTATGCCTTCCACATGATCATTGCGGACGCGACCAAGGAGACGGTCGAGGAGCATATCCCGGCATTGGTGAAGCAGGGGCATGCCTCGATCAAGATCTTCATGACCTATGACCGGCTCAAGGTCGACGACGAGCCGCTGCTCGACATCCTGCTCGCCGCGCGCCAGTCCGGCGCGATGTTGTGCGCCCATGCCGAAAATCACGGCATCATCGCCTGGATGGTGAAGCGCCTGCTTGCGCGCGGCTACACCATGCCGAAATACCACGCCGTCAGCCACGCCCGCGTCTCGGAGGCGGAAGCCTTCACCCGGCTGATCGGCATGGCGGCGCTGATCGACCAGCCGATCATGATCTTCCACGTCTCGACAGCCGAAGGCGCCAAGGTGATCCGCGACTCGCGTGGGCAGGGGCTCAAGATTTTTGCCGAGACCTGTCCGCAATACCTGTTCCTGACCGCGAACGATCTCGACAAGCCCGGCGCGGAGGGCGCCAAGTGGATGTGCAGCCCGCCGCCGCGCACGCATGCCGATCAGGAGGCGCTCTGGCAGGCGCTCTCGCTCGGGGATCTCCAGACCATCTCGTCGGATCACGCGCCGTATCGCTATGACGAGACCGGCAAGCTGCGCGCCGGCTCCAATCCGAACTTCAAGCAGGTCGCCAACGGCCTGCCGGGACTGGAGCTGCGATTGCCGCTGCTGTTCGACGCGATGGTGTCTAAGGGACGGCTGGGCCTCGAAAAATTCGTCGAGCTGACCGCGACGGCGCCTGCAAAGATCTACAATCTGCATCCGCGCAAGGGCTCGATCGCGGTCGGCGCCGATGCCGATATCGCGATCTGGGATCCCAACCGCGAGACCGTGATCGCCGACGAGATGATGCACGACCTTGCCGGCTACACGCCGTTCGCGGGCCGCAAGCTGAAGGGCTGGCCGGTATCGGTGCTCTCGCGCGGCCGCGTGATCATCGACGGCGACAAGTGTCTCGCGAGCGCCGGCAGCGGAAAATTCCTGGCGCGCAGCGGCGGCGAGGCTGCAAAGCCGACCGGCCGGCTGGTCGCGGATATGGATCCGGAACGGAATTTCGGGGCAAAACTGCTGTGATGGTGGACCGCGCGCGATGAGGATCGTCATCTTCGGCGGCACAGGCTTTGTCGGCCTCAACCTCGCAGAGGTGCTGCTCGCGCGCGGCCATGAGGTGACGCTGTATGACCGCGCGCCGCTGCCGCCGGCTGCGCAGCGATCGCTGGCCGATTATCGCGAGCGGCTCAAGGTCGTTCAGGGCGACATCACCGACGCGGAAGGCATCGACGCCCTCATTGGCGGGGGCTGCGATGCGATCGTGCTCGGCGCGGCGGTTACGGCCGGTGAAGAGCTAGAGCGGGTTTCGACTGCGCGCGTTCTCGAGATCAACGTAATGGCGCAGATCCCGATCCTGCTCTCCGCGATCCGCCATGGTGTGCGCCGCGTCGTCAATCTGTCGTCGGCATCGGCTTACGGCGCTGCGGGCGCGCGGGTCGAGATTCTGGACGAAGACACACCCTGCGATCCCGTTTCGTTCTATGCCATCAGCAAGTTCACGTCGGAACGATCGGTCGCACGGCATGCCGAGCTCTTCGGCGGCGATTTCCTGAGCGTGCGACTGAGCGCGGTGTTCGGTCCGTGGGAACGGGCCAGTTCGGTACGGGACACGCCGAGTCTCCAGCTTCAGATTCTGGCAGCGTTCGCGCGCGGCGAACCGGCTCTTCTCCCTGCAGCAGGCATCAAGGACTGGACCTATGCTCCCGACGCCGCCGAAGCCGTCGCCGTGCTGATCGAAGCCGAGCGGCCGCGCCACCGGCTCTACAACGTCTCCGGCGGCGCGGCCTGGTCCGCGCTGCAATGGGGCGAGGCTTTTGCGGCTTTGCATCCCGGACTGCAATGCCGGCTGGCCGCGCCTGGAGAAAGAACCTTCATCAAGCTCTACGGCGGGGATCGTGCGCCGCTGTCGATCAAGCGAATGGCGGACGAATTCGGCTGGCGCGCCCGGTTTGGCTACGCGGAGTCTGCGGCTGCGATGAGCAACTGGTGGACCCAGCACAGGGAGGGGAGCTGACATGCGGCTGCAGGGGCGCACGGCCATCATCACCGGCGCGGGCTCGGGTATCGGCCAGGCCAGTGCAAAGCTGTTCGCAGAGGAGGGCGCGCGACTTGCTCTGGTTGATCGCGATGCTGCGGGTCTTCAGCAAACGTTGAGCCTCGTGAGCGAGGCAACAACGCATGTCGGCGACGTCGGCGATGCCGCGTTCGCCGAAGCTGTTGTCGGCGACGTCGTGGCGCGATATGGCCGGCTCGATATCCTCATGACCGCGGCCGGTTTCTCCTGCGGCGGCACGGTGCTGACCACGAGTCCGGACGACTGGGACGCGGTGTTCCGCGCCAATGTCGGCGGCACCTGGCTGTGGGCGCGGGCCGCAGTGCCTCACATGCAGCGGCAGAACAGCGGATCGATCATCACGCTGGCGTCACAGCTTGCGATGGCCGGCGGCAAGGGCAACAGCGCCTACATCGCCGCCAAGGGCGCCATCGTCAGCCTGACGCGGACGATGGCGGTGGATTTCGCCACCGACGGCATCCGCGTCAACGCGATCGCGCCCGGCGCGATCGACACGCCGATGCTTCGCCGCAGCTTTGCCCGTCACGCCAATTCGGACGAGGTGCGCGAGGCCTCGCGCAACCGCCACGCCATGAAGCGGTTCGGCCAAGCAGACGAGATCGCGCAGGCCGCGCTGCATCTTGCCAGTGATGCGTCCTCGTTCACGACCGGCACGGTGATGGTGGTCGACGGAGGTTGGCTCGCGGCATGAATGATGCGCTGACAGAGCTCGAAGCGGGCATTCGCGCCGATCTCGCCAGGATCGCGCATCCCGGCGCCGCGTGGCTCGAACCGAAGACCGGCCCCGACGGCAAGCCTGCGCTCGATGTTCTCATCGTCGGCGCCGGCCAGTCCGGCGTCGCCATCGGCTTCGGCCTGATGCGCTCGCGCGTCAGCAACATCCTGCTGCTCGACAAGGCCGCGGAGGGGAAGGAGGGGCCGTGGCTCACCTATGCCCGCATGCCGACGCTGCGCAGCCCGAAGGATTATACGGGACCGGACCTCGATATTCCGAGCCTGACCTACCAGTCCTGGCATGAGGCCCGTTTCGGCAAGGAGAGCTGGCAGGAGCTTGGCCTGATCGAGCGCGCCCATTGGGCCGAGTACCTGCTGTGGCTGCGGCGCACGATCGGCTTGCCCGTGCGCAACGCTTGCGAGCTTCTGGAAATTGCGCCAGTGGCGGACGGCCTGCTCGCCGCGCGCGTGAAACGGGCCGATGCCATTGAGACGCTCTACGCCCGCAAGATCGTGCTGGCGACCGGGCAGGAGGGCATGGGCGACTGGATGATTCCGGGGCAGCTAGCGCATCTGCCGGCGAGCTCGGTCGCAACCGTCGCAGACGACATCGATTTCGAAAGCCTGCGCGGCAAGCGCGTCGCCGTGATCGGCGCGGGCGCCTCCGCCTTCGACAATGCGGCGACCGCGCTGGAGGCCGGAGCGGCGGAAGTGCATCTGCTCTGCCGCCGGACGCAGATCCAGGTGATCCAGCCCTATCGCTGGCTGACCTTCCGCGGCTTCCTGCGCCATCTCAGCGATCTCGACGATGCCTGGCGCTGGCGTTTCATGCGCAAGATTCTCGAAATGCGCGAAGGGTTTCCGCAACCGACCTACGACCGCTGCGCGCGCCACGCCAATTTCAAATTGCACGAGGGCGCGCCGATCGAAGCCGCGCGTAAGACCGGCAACGGCGTTGAGTTGCAGACGCCGCGCGGCGTCATCACGGCGGATTTCGTCATCTGCGGCACCGGCATCGACATGAACTTTGCCGGGCGCGGCGAACTGCGCGCATTTGCCGGCAACATCGCAACCTGGGCCGATCGCTACCAGCCGCCTGCGGGCGAGCGCAACGCCCGGCTCGGCCGCTTTCCCTATCTCGCCGACGACTACGCCTTCACCGAGCGCGTGCCGGGCGAGACGCCGTGGATCTCCGACATCCATCTTTTCGCCATCGCCTCCACCATGAGTTTTGGCCCGTCGGGATCGTCGATCAACGCGATGACGACTGCCGTGCCAAAGCTGGTCCACGGTCTGACGCGCGGCCTGTTCCGCGCCGATGTCGCGCGGCACTGGGCCTCGCTCAGCGCCTACGACGTGCCTCAGGCGGTGGTCGTGCGGCCGGTGCGAAACATGGGGGAAACGCTGTGATCATTCATGCGCCGCCGCGACGAAGCGACATCAAAAGCGCACCATGAGACTGGCGCGCAACTTGCTTGTTTCTTAACCTGCCTTGCTGGCATTCTTGTCGAAATTCAGGGAAAAACGAATGCGTTTTGTGTCTTTCAGGCCGGCGTCCTGCGTGTTCGCCGCCACTGCGCTTCTGCTTGTCGCCACCGCGGCTTCGCAGGCGCAAACCAGGGCTGAGACCTTGCGCTACGTCACCGGCGCATCGGTCAACACGCTCGATCCCAACATCCCCGGTTCGACCCGCGAGTCCTTTGCGCTGAGCATGAGCACATATGACCGGCTCGTGGCGTTCGGCCGCAAGCAACTCAACGGCAAATGGGTGTTCGATCTCGACAAGATCACGGGCGAGCTCGCCGA
The DNA here is from genome assembly GCF_054185205.1 of Bradyrhizobium sp. 14AA. Taxonomy (NCBI): domain Bacteria; kingdom Pseudomonadati; phylum Pseudomonadota; class Alphaproteobacteria; order Hyphomicrobiales; family Nitrobacteraceae; genus Bradyrhizobium; species Bradyrhizobium sp. 14AA. The sequence goes on from NZ_JAVAYM010000024.1 coordinate 41,651, forward strand.
ATCCTACGACGTCAGCCCCGACGGGCTGAAGCTCACGTTCCGCCTGCGCAAGGATGCAAAATTCCAGGACGGCTCGCCGGTCACGGCCGAGGACGTCAAATGGTCGCTCGATCGCTGCGTCACGGCGCCGATCCTCGGCAAGGCACAGCTTCTGACGGGATCCCTGACCTCCGCCGATCAGTTCAAGGTGATCGATCCCCTCACGATCGAGGTGACGCTGCCGAAACCCGACAAGCTCGCGCTGCCCAATCTCGCCACTGTTTACCCGATGATCATCAACTCGAAATTGGCAAAAGAGCATGCCACCGCGGATGATCCCTGGGCCACCGCCTGGCTGAAGGAGCACACCGCCGGCAGCGGCGCCTATGTGGTCGAGACCTTCAAGCCGGGCGAGCAGGTGATCGTCAAGCGCAACGAGGACTGGAATCGCGGGTCGCCCGACAAGCCCGCCTTCTTCAAGCGCGTCATCGTGCAGTCGGTGCCGGAGCCTGCGACCCGCGCCAATCTGGTCGAGCGCGGCGACGCCGATCTCGTGGTCGATCTCCAGGCCAGCGACGTGCAGTCGCTCGAGGCCAAGGGCAAGCTCAAGGTGATCTCGACGCCGCAATACAATTCGATCACCTTCGTCTCGATGAACAACCAGATCCCGCCCTTCGACAACGTCAACGTCCGCCGCGCCGTCGCCTTCGCGCTGCCGTATGACGACATGTTCAAGGCCGCTCTGTTCGGCCGCGGCGCGCCGCTGTTCGGCGCGACCTGGCCCGACGGCAAGCCGCTGAACGGCATCTATCCGTTCCAGGCGCCGGTGAAGATCGATCTCGACAAGGCCAGGGAATATCTCAAGGCGGCGGGCCTGCCTGAGGGATTCTCGACCACCTTCAGCTTCAATGTCGGGCAGGCCTCGACGGCTGAGCCGATGGCGGCTCTCGTGAAGGAATCTCTCGGCAAGATCGGGATCAAGGTCGACATCCAGAAGCTGCCGGATGCGCAGATGTCGACGCAGATCAACGAGAAGAAGCTGCCCTTCTTCACCGAGGGCATCGTCGCCTGGCTGCCGTCGACGGACTATTTCTACCGCAACTTCTACACCGGCAATCAGCGCTGGAATTACAGCTCGATCAACAATCCCGAGCTGGCTGCGATCGCGCAGGAGGCGCGCTTCGAGCCGGACAAGGCCAAGTACGAGGAGGACGGCCGCAAGCTCAATGCCATCCATTTCAGCGAGATGCCGCAGATTCCGCTGTGGCAGCCGAACCAGGATGCGGTGATGGCGTCGTCGATCGAAGGCTACACCTACGAGTTCCACCGCCAGGTCGACTATCGCGACGTCAGCCGCAAGTGATGCCGGCAAACGAGAGAGGCTCCGAAAGGTGACGACCGGTCTTGGCGCAACGATGGTGCGGGCGGGCAGGCGGCTGTTGTCGTCGCTGCCGGCGCTGTTCGGAGTGCTGGTCTTCACCTTTCTCCTGATGCGCGTCCTGCCGGGCGACCCCGCGGTGTTCTTCGCCTCGGGGCCCAATGCCGGCAAGGAGGAGATCGAGCAGATCCGCAAGCAGATGGGGCTCAACAAATCGGTGCCGGAGCAGCTTGTGTTCTATCTCTCCGACATCGGCCACGGCAATCTCGGCCGCTCCATGATGACGGGACAGCCGGTGCTGAAGGATTTGCGCGAGCGACTGCCGGCCTCGCTCGAGCTCACCTTCACGGCGCTGTTGATCGCGCTGATCGCGGCCGTTCCACTCGGCGTCATCGCGGCCTTGAGGCCGGGGTCGATCATCGATCACGGGGTACGGTTGTTCTGCGCGCTCGGCGTCTGCGTGCCGACCTTCGTTTCGGGCCTGCTGCTGATCTACGTCTTCTACTATCTGCTTGGCCTCGCGCCCGATCCCACGGGCCGGATCGACGTCTTCACCTCGCTGCCGCCGCAGCGCTCCGGATTCCTGTCGATCGATTTCCTGCTCGCCGGAGACTTTGAGGGCTGGTGGGCGGCCTGCAAGCAGTTGATCCTGCCGGCCGTGAGCATGGCCCTGTTCGTCATCGCGCCGCTGGCGCGGATCACGCGCGCCTCGATGCTGGTGTCGCTCGGCAGCGATTTCGTGCGCACCGCGCGCTCGGTCGGATTGTCCTGGCACAAGGTCGTCGTCACTTATGCCCTGAGGAACGCGATCCTGCCCGTCATCACCATCGCCGGCATCGTGTTCTCGACCATGCTGGGCGCCAACGTGCTGGTGGAGAAGGTGTTCTCCTGGCCGGGCGTCGCGTCCTACGCGCTCGATGCGCTTTTATCCTCCGACTACGCGCCGGTGCAGGGTTTCGTGCTGCTGATGGCGAGCCTGTTCGTGCTGGTCAATCTCGTCGTCGACATCTGCTACGGCATCGCCGATCCCAGGGTGTCGATCGAATGACCAGTGCCACCTTCCGCCACTCGGTCTGGATCCTGCGCGGCAATCCGCTGACGGCCGTTGCCGCGACCGGCGTCCTCCTGTTCGTCCTGGTCGCGATCTTTGGACCGTGGATCGTTCCTTATGATCCCGTGGTCTCGAACGTCTCCGAAGCGCTGCTGCCCCCGAGCGCGGCGCATATCGCCGGCACGGATCAGCTCGGCCGCGACGTCTTCAGCCGCCTCGTTATCGCGGCGCGGCTGGATCTGGCCATTGCGATCTCCGCGGTCGGCATCTCCTTCGTGATCGGAGCCGTCGTCGGTTCCTTCTGCGGCTATGCCGGCGGCAGGCTGGATCGCGCGGTCGGCCGTTTCGTCGACGTCATGATGGCTTTTCCGCTGTTCGTGCTGGCGATGGCTATGGTCGCCGCATTGGGAAACCGGATCGAGAACATCGTGATCGCGACCGCGATCATCAATCTGCCGTTCTACATCCGCTTTGCGCGCGCCGAGGTCAATGTCAGGCGGAACGTCGGCTGGGTGGAAGCGGCGCGGGCCTGCGGCGAGAGCCATTTCTCGGTGGTGCTGCGCTTCCTGCTGCCGAACATCCTGCCGGCGATGGCGGTGCAGATCTCGCTCAATCTCGGCTGGGCGATTTTGAACGCGGCCGGCCTGTCCTTCATCGGTCTCGGCGTCAAGCCGCCGACGCCGGAATGGGGCATCATGGTCGCCGAGGGTGCCCGCTTCATCTCGACCGGCCGGTGGTGGCTGGTGGCCTTTCCGGGCCTTGCGCTGATGATGGCCGTGCTGTGTTTCAATCTCCTCGGTGACGGGATGCGGGACATTCTCGATCCCCGCATGCGCACATGAGCGAGGACCTGCTCAGGATCGATGACCTCCACGTGTCGTTCTCGACGCGTCGCGGCGTGGTCGAGGCGGTGCGTGGCGTCACGCTCGCCGTCGGAGCCGGCGAGATGCTCGGCCTCGTCGGCGAGAGCGGCTCGGGAAAATCGGTCACTGGATTTGCAACGACACGGCTGCTCGATGCCGCCGGCCGCGTCGTCGGCGGCAAGATCCTGTTTCGCGGGCAGGACGTGACGAAGCTCAGGGGTGACGATCTCCGTCATCTCCAGGGCGCCGCGATGTCGATGATCTTCCAGAACCCGCGGGCCGCGCTCAATCCGATCCGCGCCATCGGCCTCCAGATCGCGGATGCGATCCTCACCCACAAGCGGATGTCGAAGGACGACGCGCGCGCCGAGGCACTGGAATTGCTGCGTGCCGTCCAGATCCGCGACCCCGAGACGCGGATGAACGCCTATCCGCACGAGCTCTCCGGCGGCATGTGCCAGCGGGTCATGATCGCGATCGCGATTTCCTGCAATCCCGCGCTTCTGATTGCCGACGAACCGACCACCGGCCTCGACGTCACCACGCAGAAGGTGGTGATGGATCTTCTGGCGGACATTGCCGCCGCGCGCGGCATGGCTACGATTCTGATCACGCACGATCTCGGGCTCGCCGCACGCTATTGCCGTCGCATCGCAGTGATGGAGCGCGGACGCATCGTAGAGGAGGCAAGTCCCAGGACACTCTTCAGCGCGCCGCAGCATGCCTATACGAAGCGCCTCGTTGCGGCATCGCCGACCGCGACCTCCCGGATCGAGGATCTCGTGACGGAGGAGGAGCGGGAGCGTTACACGGCCGTTCTCGGCAAGCCCCGACCGGAGCTCGCGCATGGAACGCCGCCGCTGCTGGAAGTGCGGAAGCTTGCGAAACGTTTCGATCAGGGTTCTGCGGCTGTCGCCGACTTCTCGATGACGATGGCCGGCGGCGAGAGTGTCGGGCTGGTCGGCGAGTCCGGCTCGGGCAAGAGCACGACGTCGCGCATGATCTGCCGCCTGATCGACCCGAGCGATGGCGAGATCGTGTTCGACGGAACGTCGATCGGCCACGTGGCCGCGCGCGATTTTCACCGCTCGCCCTTGCGCAAAGACATCCAGATGGTGTTCCAGGACCCGAACGAGAGCCTCAATCCGCGCTTCACCGCCTTCGACTGCATCGCCCATCCCCTGATGCGGCTCGACGGCATGCGTGCGGGCGAGGCGTTGCGGCAACGGGTGGAGGAATGCGCGGAGCGCGTGGGACTGCCGCTGGACCTGTTGCCGCGCTTTCCGCACCAGCTCTCCGGCGGCCAGAAGGCGCGCGTGGGAATTGCGCGCGCCATCGCTTGTCGGCCGCGGCTGCTGGTGCTGGATGAGCCGACCGCTGCGCTCGACGTCTCGGTGCAGGCGGTTGTGCTGCAACTGCTCGATCGCCTGCGGCGCGAGAACGACATCGCGCTGCTGTTCGTCAGCCACGATCTCAACGTGGTGCGCATGCTCTGCGACCGCACCATTGTGCTCCGCAACGGCGGCATTGTGGAGCAGGGCGAAAGCCGGGCGCTGTTCGATAATCCGAAGACCGACTACACGCGCAGATTGGTCGAGGCGATCCCGCACATCGAGACCGGGTCGACGATGGCGGCGGCTCTTTGAGGTCTTGGACAAGTCAAGTTGGGCGAGTCAACTTGCGTAAGTCAACTTGCGCTAGCCGAAAAGTCGATGAGATCCCACTGGTGAAGGCGCGGTTAGTGGCATACCATTTGCACGCCAATGGGCTTCGGTTTCACTGCTCTTGGCCAATGATTGGCCGGCATCACGGCATTACTGGGAGGACTTCATGGATCGCAGGACCGTATTGAAGGGACTGGCTGGCGCGGGCGGCCTGGCATTGACGGGTGGCCTAGCGGCCCCCGCGCTGTCGCAAGGCGCATCGGCCCGCACCCTGCGCTTCGTGCCGCAGGCCAATCTCGCCAATTTCGATCCGATCTGGGGCACGCAATATGTCGTGCGCAATGCCGCCGCGCTGGTCTGGGACACGCTCTACGGCGTCGATTCCTCGCTTCAGCCGCAGCGGCAGATGGTCGAGTCCGAGGAAGTGACCGACGACGGCACCACCTGGACGTTCAAGCTGCGGCCGGGGCTCAAGTTCCATGACGGCGAGCCGGTGCTCAGCAAGGACGTCGTGGCGAGCCTCAACCGCTGGGCCGCGCGCGATCCCATGGGCTTGATGCTCAAGGCGAACCAGCAAGAGCTCACGGCTGTCGACGACCGCACCTTCAAATGGGTGCTGAAGCAGCCGTTCCCGAAAATGCTTTATGCGCTTGCCAAGAACAATTCGCCTTGCGCCTTCATCATGCCGGAGCGCATTGCGCAGACCGACCCATTCAAGCAGATCTCGGATTATGTCGGCTCGGGGCCGATGAAGTTCGCCAAGGGCGAATGGGTCCCCGGCGCGAAGGCCGTGTTCGAGAAATTCTCCGACTATGTGCCGCGGCAGGAGAAGGCGTCGTGGCTCGCCGGCGGCAAGCAGATGCTGATCGACCGCGTCGAATGGATCATCATGCCGGACCCGGCGACCGCTGCGGCCGCTTTGCAGAACGGCGAGATCGACTGGTGGGAGAACCCGATCGCGGACCTCGTCCCGGTCCTGAAGAAGAACAAGAACATCAGCGTCGATATCGGCGATCCGCTCGGCAATGTCGGTTCGTTCCGCATGAACTTCCTGTACCCGCCGTTCAATGACGTGCGGGCGCGACGCGCGGTTCTGATGGCGCTCAACCAGGAAGACTACATGCGCGCGATCGTCGGCGACGACAATTCATTGTGGAAGCCGCTGCCCGGCTTCTTCACGCCGGATACGCCGCTCTACACCGAAACGGGTGGCGAAATCCTCAAGGGCAAGCGCGATCTCGACGCGGCCAAGAAGCTGCTCGCCGAGAGCGGCTATTCCGGCCAGCCGGTGACGTGCCTTGTCGCGCAGGATCAGCCGATCACCAAGGCAATGGGCGACGTAACCGCGGACCTCCTCAAGAAGCTCGGCATGAATGTCGACTTCGTCGCGACCGATTGGGGCACGGTCGGCTCCCGCCGCGCGCAGAAGACGCCGCCAGGTCAGGGCGGCTGGAACATGTTCCACACCTGGCATGCAGGTTCGGACTGCATCAATCCGGCGCCCTACACCGCCATTCGCGCCAACGGCGACAAGGCCTGGTTCGGCTGGCCGAACAGCCCCGGCACCGAAAAGGAAGTTACGGCCTGGTTCGAGGCCAAGGGCCTCGACGAGGAGAAGGCCGCCATCGGCCGCCTCAACAAGGCGGCGATGGATGACGTCGTCTACGCGCCGACCGGATTCTTCCTGAGCTACACGGCCTGGCGCAAGAACGTCTCCGGCATCACCAAGGGGCCGCTGCCGTTCTTCTGGGGCGTGTCGAAATCCGCATGATCGCGCGCTGAGGCCAGATGCTCTCCTACATCCTCCGCCGCATCGTCGCGACTTTGCCCGTCATGGCCATCGTCGCGCTGTTCGTGTTCAGCCTGCTCTACATCGCGCCGGGTGATCCCGCCGTGGTGATCGCAGGCGATCAGGCAAGCCCGGAGGATGTGGAGCGCATCCGCCAGAGCCTCGGTCTCGATCGTCCCTTCCTGATCCAGTTCGGAAGCTGGGTCTGGCGGATCCTGCACGGCGATCTCGGCACGTCGATCTTCACCAATCTGCCGGTCTCGACGATGATCGGGCAGCGTCTCGGACCGACGCTGTCCCTGATGATCGTCACGCTTCTGCTCACGATCGTGGTCGCGGTGCCGCTCGGCGTCGTGGCGGCATGGAAGGCCGGCAGCCTGATCGATCGCGTCATCATGGCGTTCGCCGTGTTCGGGTTCTCGCTGCCCGTCTTCGTGGTCGGCTACGTCCTCGCCTACGTCTTCGCGCTCGAGCTCGAATGGCTTCCGGTGCAGGGCTATACGCCGCTTGCCCAGGGTTTCTGGCCTTGGCTGGAGAACCTGATCCTGCCAGCGATCGCGCTCGGCTGCGTCTATATCGCGCTGGTCGCGCGCATCACCCGCGCCACCATGCTCGAAGTGTTGCAGCAGGATTATATCCGCACCGCCAAGGCCAAGGGCCTGGGGCAGGGCGGCATCCTGTTCATTCATGCGCTGAAGAACGCGGCGGTGCCGATCGTGACCGTGATCGGGATCGGCATCGCGCTCCTGATCGGCGGCGCGGTCGTCACCGAAAGCGTGTTCGCGATTCCCGGCCTCGGCCGGCTCACGATCGATGCGATCCTGCGCCGCGATTATCCGGTGATCCAGGGCATCGTGCTGCTGTTCAGCTTCGTCTACGTCCTCGTCAATCTGATGATCGACGTCACCTATACGCTCGTTGACCCGAGGATCCGCTATTGACCGATACGACCGTCAACCCGCAATCGCTTCCGGCCGGGCTCGTCCTCGCGCCGCAACTGCCTGATATCCTGCGGCCGGTCACGATCCGGCGCGGCTTCATCGGCCTCCTGCGCGGCCATCCCACGGTTGCGATCGGCGGCGCGCTGCTGCTGACGCTCGTCCTGATCGCGGTTTTTGCCCCCTATCTCGGAACGGTCGATCCGACCGCGCTGGCGCCCGCAAAACGCACACGCGCGCCGTCGGCCGATTTCTGGTTCGGCACCGACGTGCTTGGCCGCGACATCTATTCGCGTGTGCTCTTCGGTGCGCGCGTCTCGCTTACCGTCGGCCTGTCGGTCGCGATCTTCGCGTCCGCGGCAGGGCTTGCCATCGGCATCGTCTCCGGCTTCATCCGCTGGGCCGACGGCATTTTGATGCGCTTCATGGACGGCCTGATGTCGATCCCGCCGATCCTGCTCGCGATTGCGCTGATGGCGCTGACGCGCGGCAGCGTCGGCAACGTCATCCTGGCGATCACCATCGCCGAAATCCCGCGCGTCTCCCGCCTCGTGCGCAGCGTGGTTCTGTCGCTGCGCGAGCAGCCCTATGTGGATGCCGCGGTCGCCTGCGGCACTCGCACGCCGATGATCATCCTGCGCCACATCCTGCCCAACACGCTGGCGCCGATGCTGGTCCAGGCGACCTATATCTGCGCCAGCGCCATGATCACGGAGGCGATCCTGTCCTTCATCGGTGCCGGAACGCCGCCCACCATTCCCTCCTGGGGCAACATCATGGCCGAGGGCCGCGCACTGTGGCAGGTCAAGCCCTACATCGTGTTCTTTCCGGCGGCATTTCTCTCCGTCACCGTGCTTGCGGTGAACCTGCTCGGCGACGGCCTGCGCGATGCGCTCGATCCGCGCATGGCCAAGAGCCTCTGATGTTGCGAGGCTGATCACATGGCGTTGCTCGAAGTCGAGAACCTCCAGACCCATTTCCGTACCCCCAGCGGCATCAACCGCGCGGTGGACGGGGTGTCCTTCCATGTCAGCGAGGGCGAGACGCTCGCCATCGTCGGCGAGTCCGGCTGCGGCAAGTCGGTGACGTCGATGTCGCTGATGCGGCTGATCCCGGAGCCGCCCGGCAGGATCGCGGGCGCCATCCGCTTTGCGGGCAGGGACCTGCTGCAACTGTCCGATCGCGAGATGCGCGCGATCCGCGGCAACGACATCTCGATGATTTTTCAGGAGCCGATGACGAGCCTGAACCCGGTGCTGACCGTCGGCCGGCAGATCCGCGAGACGCTGATGATCCATCAGGGCCTGGACAAGGCGGCCGCCGAGGCGCACGCGATCGAGATGTTGACGCTGGTCGGAATTCCCGAGCCGAAGCGCCGCGTGCGCGAGTTTCCGCACCAGCTCTCGGGCGGCATGCGCCAGCGCGTCATGATCGCGATCGCGCTGGCCTGCAATCCGAAGCTTCTCATTGCCGACGAGCCGACCACCGCGCTCGACGTGACGATCCAGGCGCAGATCCTGAAGCTGATGCTGGACCTCAAGCGCCGGGTTGGCGCGGCCATCATCCTGATCACCCACGACCTCGGCGTCGTCGCCGAGATCGCCGAGCGTGTCATGGTGATGTATGCCGGCCGCAAGGTCGAGGAAGCGCCGGTGGCCGAGTTGTTCCGTTCGCCGCTTCATCCCTATACGCAAGGCCTGCTCGGCGCGGTGCCCAGGCTCGGCTCCTCGCTCGCCGGCACCGCGACGCGGCTCGCCGAAATTCCCGGGCAAGTGCCCGATCTCCGCAAGCCGATCATTGGCTGCGTCTTTGCCGGCCGCTGTGCGCTCGCGACCGATCTCTGCCGGCAATATGCGCCGGGGCTCGAAGAGAAGGGCCCCCGCCATATCGCCGCCTGTCACTACGCGGCCAAGGGAGCCGTCGCGGCATGAGTCCTCCGCTGCTCCAGGTCAACGACCTCAAGAAGCATTTCCCGATCAACAAGGGCCTGTTCGGGCGACAAACCGAATTCGTCTATGCGGTCGACGGCGTCTCGTTCGAGATCGCGCGCGGCGAGACCTTGTCGCTCGTCGGCGAGTCCGGCTGCGGCAAATCGACGGTCGGCCGCGCCATCCTGCGCTTGTTCGAAATCACCTCGGGCCAGGTGATCCTCGACGGTCAGCGCATCGACGATGCGCATCCGAGCACGATGCGCCAGATGCGCCGCCGCATGCAGGTGGTGTTCCAGGATCCGTTCTCCAGCCTCAACCCGCGCATGCGCGTGCGCGACATCCTGGCCGAGCCGATCCGAAATTTCGGTCTCGCCAAATCCGCCGAAGATCTCGAGGTGCGCGTCACGGCGCTGATGGACACCGTGCGCCTGCCGCGCGAGGCGCTGAACCGCAGGCCGCACGAATTCTCCGGCGGCCAACGCCAGCGCATCGGCATCGCGCGGGCGCTCGCGGCCGAGCCCGAGCTGATCGTCTGCGACGAGGCGGTCTCCGCGCTCGACGTCTCGGTCAAGGCACAGATCGTCAATCTGCTCCAGGATCTCCAGCGCGAGTTCGGCCTCGCGCTGCTGTTCATCAGCCACGACCTCGCCATCGTCGAGCACATGACCCATCGCGTCGCGGTGATGTATCTCGGCAAGATCGTCGAGGTGGCGCCGCGCCGCGAGATCTTTGCTGCGCCAAGGCATCCCTACACCAGGGCGCTGCTCTCCGCGGTGCCGCTGCCCGAGCCCGGTGCCCAGCGCAATCCCATCATCCTCAAGGGCGACGTGCCGAGCCCGATCAATCCGCCGAAGGGATGCCGCTTCCACACCCGCTGTCCGCTCGTCTTCGACCGCTGCCGGGTCGAAGAGCCGGTGCTGCGCGCCGCCGGGCCCGAGCAGTGGGTGGCTTGTCACCTCGAAGATGGCGCGGAAGTCGGCCTCAACCCTGCCGGCGCAGGAAGCCCGTGATCGCGACCTTTTCCCAGATCCCCGCAGCGGCAAAGGGATCGGCGCGGTTGAAGGCCTCGACTTCACTACGGCTCGGCGCCTCGATCAGGAACAGGCTGCCGATCATGGTCGCGCCGTCGTCGGAGACGAGCGGCCCCGACATCACGATCTTGACGCCGAAGCGCGAGGTGTCGCTCAGGAACGCCTTGTGGGCGTCGTAATTGGCGAGCCGGGTCGGCAGCGCGCCGGCGCGGTCGACGGCGTGAATGGCGAACAGCATGATGTCTCCGTTTCTTACTTCAGGTCTTGGGACGGCCGCGAGCGGCGGCCGTCCGGGCTTGCCGTGATCGGCCGGATTACTTCGCGCCGAGCTTGCCCGCTTCCTCGAAGGTCGGGCAGGTCCGCTGCTCCAGCGGCACGTCGAACGGCCCGAAATTGTCCTTGGTGATGACGGTCGGCTTCAGCACGATCTCGCTGATGACGGGCTGGTTGCGCAGGGAACGGATCGCCATCATGGTGCCGAGGCAGCCTTGCGCAAAGCCGTTGTAGTCGCCGCTCGCGAGCAGCTTGCCGGACTTGATCGCGTCAATCGCTTCCTTGGTGCCGTTGATGCCGATCACCTGCGCCTTGCGGTTGGCGCCGTCGAGCGCCTCGATCGCGCCGACCGCCATGGCGTCGTTGGCGGCTAATACGCCGTCGATCTGCGAGTTCGACTGCATCAGGTTTTCCATGACCTGAAGCGCCTGGAGCCGCTGGTAGTTGCCGGGCTGCGAGGCCAGCAGCTTGGCGCCGGGGGTCTCCTTCAGCGCGTCGTTGAAGCCGCGAACGCGGTCGACATTGGTCAGCGAGCCCTTGACGCCTTCGACGATGACGATGTTGCCCTTGCCGCCCAGCGTCTTGAGCAGGTAGCGCGCGGTCTCCAGGCCAAGGCTGTAATCGTCGGCGCCGACGAAGGAGAGGAATTTGCCGCCCGCGGAGCGGTCGGTGATGTTGACGACGGGGATCTTGGCGTCGTTGATCTTCTCGACCCCCGGCACCATCGCCTTGTAATCGACCGGCGTGAAGACGATGGCGCTCGGCTTCTTCACCACGACGTCCTCGATCTGGCTGAGCTGCTCGGGGATCGAGTCCGGCTTGGTCGGGATGTACTGAAGCGTCTTCGCGTTCAGCGTCTTCGCCATGTTGTCGGCGCCGACCCGCACCGTCTGGAAGAACGGGTTGGTCTGGTTTTTGGTGAAGACGGCGATGGTCTCGCCGTCGGCACGCACCTCGCTGGTGAGCGCAGCCGCCATCAGCAGCGGCAGCGCAAGGTAAGCCAGTTTCTGTTTCATGTTGCCTCCATCCCTCATTTTGCTTGTTGGAACTCTAGAACTCATTGCGCGCGGCGGCGGGTCTTCATGTCGAGCCAGACCGCGAGAATGACGATGATGCCTGTGACCAGCGGCTGCCAGTTGGCGCTGACCGACAGCAAATTCATGCCGTTCAGCACCAGCGTCAGGATCAGCGCGCCGACGAAGGTGCCGAACACGGTGCCGACGCCGCCGAACAGCGAGGTGCCGCCGATCAGCACGGCCGCGATCGCGGGCAGCGTCAGGCTTTCGCCGATGTCAGCCTCGGCCGAATTGAGCCGCGACAGGAAGATGATCGAGGCGAGCCCCGCCATGGTGCCTGAGACCGCGTAGACCAACAGCAGGCGCCGCGCGACCGGAATGCCGGAGAGGCGGGCCGCGACCGGATTGGCGCCGATCGCATAGATCTCCTGGCCCCAGATCGTCCGCTGCGCGAACAGCGTCCCGATCCCGAGGAACACCAGCAGCAGATAGACCGGGATGGGCAGGCCGAACAGATAGCCGCTGCCGATCTGGCGGAAGCCCGCCGGGAAGCCGTGCAGCGTCTCGCCCGCCATGTACCAGTAGGTGAGGCCGTTCAGCACCCAGAGCATGCCATAGGTGGCGATGAAGGAGGGGATGCGCAGCGCGGTGACCATGATGCCGTTGAGCAGGCCGACGAGGCCGCCGCAGGCAAGCCCGGTGAGGATGCCGAGCGCCGGCGAGCCGGTCTTGTGGATCACGGTGCCGGCGATGCAGGCCGACAGCGCGACATTGGCGCCGACGGACAGATCAAGGCCTGCGGTCAACACCACCAGCGTCAGGCCGGAGGCGATGAAGAAGGTCAGGCTTGCCTGCCGGAGCACGTTGAGGATGTTGCCGAGGCTCAGGAAGGAATCGCTGAGCACGGCGAGCACCGCACAGATCAGGAGCGCGGCGAGCAGGCGGTAGAACGCCTGGATCGCGTCCTGCGACAGGAACGAGCGAGGAGGCATCATCGCGTCTTTGGAGATGTCGGTCATGCGCGGCTCCTGATGCCGTCGAGGAACAGGGCGACGATGACGAGGACGCCGACGCTTGCGACCTGCACCGAGGACGGCAGCGAGATCAGGTTCAGTCCGTTGCGGAGCACGCCCACCGCGATGACGCCGAGTACGGTGCCGAGCAGCCAGCCATTGCCGCGTTCGAACGAAGTGCCGCCAACGGCGACCGCGGCGATGGCATCGAATTCGAGCCCGAGGCCCGCGGTGGGATGGCCGGAGTTCATCCGCGCGGTCATCAACAGGCCGGCGATGCCGGCCATGGCGCCGCCGAGCGCGTAGACTGCAATCAGCAGCTTGTTCGGCGAGAGGCCGGCATAGCGCAGCGCTTCGCGATTGCCGCCGAGCGCGAAGATGTAGGTGCCGAAGCGGGTATGATAGAGCAGGCCGTGGAAGGCCGCGTAAGTTACCAGCGCCATCACGATCGGCACGGGCACGCCGAACAGCGTCGCCGAATAGATGTCGCGCACGCTGTGGGGAATGCCGACCACGCTCTGGCCGTCGCTGACGATCAGCGACAATCCCTGCGCCATGCCGAGCGTGCCCAGCGTCGCGACGAAGGGCGGAATGCCGAGAATCGCGACCAGCCAGCCGTTGGCGACACCGAAGGCCGCGCCGACCAGCAGGCCGGCGCCGAGGCCCAGCAGCATCGAGTGGGTCGCGAGCGAGACGATCGCGACGCAGAGCGAGGTGAGCGTCAGCACCGCGCCCATCGACAGATCGAGCCCCTCGGTCATGATGATCAACGTCATCGGCAGCGCGAGCATGGTCAGGATGGTCGACTGCACCAGCACGTTGGAGAGGTTGGCGACCGACAGGAAGCCGGGCGCGATCGCGCTGAACAGCGCGATCAGCAGCGTCAGCACGATGGCAACGCCGGGAATGCGTTGCAGCGGATTGGGTTGAGCGACGACCGCGGCCTCACGCATGATGCATCCCCAGTCGCACGATGTTCTCCTCGGTCAGTTCGTTGCGGGTCAGGTGGCCGGCGATACGCCCCTCGCGCATCACATAGGCGCGGTCGCAGACATGGCAGATCTCGACCTGCTCGGACGAAATCATCAGCGCCGCCGCGCCTTCCGCGACGAGGCGGTCGATCAGCGCAAAGATCTCGGACTTGGCGCCGATGTCGATGCCGCGCGTCGGCTCATCGAAGATGAAGAGCTTTGAGCCGGCCGCCAGCCATTTGCCGATCACGACCTTCTGCTGGTTGCCGCCGGAGAGCAGGCCGACGGTCTGGCGTGCACTGGGCGTCGCGATGCGCAGCTGCCGGATCAGGGCGTCGGAAGTCCGTTGCGCGCCGCCAGAATCGAAAAGTCCGCTCGGGAACAGCTTTCGCAGCGCCGACACCACCAGATTGTCGCCGACGGAGCGCAGCAGCGCGAGGCCCTCGCTCTTGCGGCTCTCCGGGATCAGCGCGATGCCGCGGCGGGCGGCAAGATCAGGCTCGCCGGAAATGGTCTTGCCGCCAAAAATGATCTCGCCTGACGTCACGGCATCGGCCCCGAAGATGGCGCGCGCGACCTCGCTGCGGCCGGAGCCGACGAGGCCGCACAGGCCGACGATCTCGCCCCGGCGCACCTCGATGTTGATGTCGGAGATACCGGTCGAAGCGGTCAGGCCCTTGACCTCCAGCAGCAGCTCGCCGGGCTTGTCGGCAAAATTGCGCGGATACGTCATGTCGACGTTGCGGCCGACCATCATGCGGACGAGCTGGTCCGGCGTGACGTCGGCCGGACGGACGCCGTCGATGCGGCGGCCGTCGCGCAGCACCGTGATGCGATCGCCGAGTGCGAACACCTCGGCCATGCGATGCGAGATGTAGACGATCGACACGCCGTCGGCTTTCAGCCGTACGATCAGCGCAAACAACAACTCGGTCTCGCGGTCGGACAGTGCCGCGGTCGGCTCGTCCATCACGAGGATGCGGGCGTTCTGGCTGATCGCCTTGGCGATCTCGACCATCTGCTGCTGCGCGACGCCGAGCTTGTCGACGGTGGTGGAGGGATCGATGTCGAAGCCGATCGTGTCGAGCACGCGCTTCGCATCGGCCAGGATCTTGCGGCGGTCGATGGTGCCGGGGATGCGGCCCTTCGGTTCGCGGCCAAGGAAGATGTTCTGGGCGATATCGAGATAGGGGACCAGCGAGAATTCCTGGAAGATCACGGCGATCCCGAGCTTCTGCGCATCCGCGGTCGAGGAGATCGCGACCTTCTTGCCCTCATGGTAGAACTCGCCGGCATCGGCGCGGTAGGCGCCGCATAGCACTTTCATCAGGCTCGACTTGCCGGCCCCGTTCTCGCCGAGCAGCATGTGGACTTCGCCGGGGTAGACGGCAAAGGACACGTCGTCCAGCGCCTTGACGCCGGGGAACTCCTTGCTGATGCCGCGCAGCTCCAGCAGCGGCGTGGGCGAGGTAACCTCGATCGGGAGCGCGTCACTCATGTCATGGCTCCGCTCGCAAAGATCTTTCCCGGGTTCATCAGTCCATTCGGATCGAGCGCGGTCTTTATCGACCGCATCACGTCGACGGCCTGGCCGAGCTCATCTGTGAGATAGTCGATCTTGCCGAGCCCGATGCCGTGCTCGCCGGTGCAGGTGCCGTCCATGGCGATGGCGCGGGCGACCATGCGAGCCTGCAGCGCCTTGGCGCCTTCAGCCTCCTCCGGCTTTGCCGGGTCGATCAGGATCAGCATGTGAAAGTTGCCGTCGCCGACATGGCCGACGATCGGCGCGGTAAAACCGTGCTCGTCGGCATCGCGCCGCGTCTCGGTCAGGCATTCCGCGAGACGCGAGATCGGTACGCAGACATCCGTGATGACGGCGCGTGCGCCGGGCCGCAGGCCGAGGCCCGCATAGAGCGTGTTGTCGCGGGCGTGCCAGAGCCGGCTGCGGTCTTCCTGCGCCTTCGCCCAGGCAAAGCCATGGCCGCCATGGTCGGCGGCGATCGCTTGCGCGGTCTCGGCCTGCTCGGCGACTGATATCTCGGAGCCGTGGAATTCGAAGAACAGGGTGGGCGCCTCGCGATAGCCGAGCTTCGCATAGGCGTTGATGCCGCGCATCATGACGTCGTCGAGCAGCTCGATGCGGGCCACGGGAATCGCGGACTGGATCACGGAGATCGCGGTATCCACGGCATCGTGCAGCGTATCGAAGCTGCAGACGGCGGCCGAGATCGCCTGCGGCACGGGGTGAACTTTCAACGTGATCTCGGTGATGATTCCGAGCGTGCCTTCCGCGCCGACGAACATGCGCGTCAAATCATAACCGGCGGCCGACTTGCGGGCGCGTTTGGCGGTGCGGATCACGCGGCCGTCGGCCAGCACCACTTCCAGCGCCATGACGTTGTCCTTCATGGTGCCGTAGCGCACCGCCATGGTGCCGGAGGCGCGCGTGGACGTCATGCCGCCGATCGAGGCGTCGGCGCCGGGATCGATCGGGAAGAACAGGCCCGTGTTGCGCAGCTCCGCATTGAGCTGCTTGCGCGTGATGCC
This sequence comes from Bradyrhizobium sp. 14AA, assembly GCF_054185205.1. Classification (NCBI taxonomy): domain Bacteria; kingdom Pseudomonadati; phylum Pseudomonadota; class Alphaproteobacteria; order Hyphomicrobiales; family Nitrobacteraceae; genus Bradyrhizobium; species Bradyrhizobium sp. 14AA. The sequence goes on from NZ_JAVAYM010000024.1 coordinate 58,095, forward strand.
GGGCTGCACCACGACGTCCATGTCGCTGTCGTGCACCGCCAGCACCTTGTTCATGCGCGCGAAGTCGAAGCAGACGCCGCCGGCAACTGCGGCCGCATTGCCTTCAAGTGAGGTGCCGGCGCCAAAGGGCACGATCGGCATGCCCGCGCCGGCGCACAGCTTGACGATCTCGGCGACCTCCTGCGTCGTTTCAGGGAAGACGACGATATCGGGCGGCAAATTGCGATAGTGCGACTCGCTCTGCCCGTGCTGATCGAGCACGGTACGCGCAACGCTCGCGCGCGGACCGATCATGCCCGTGAGGCGATCGGCCAATGCTGCCGTGCTGACCCGCGGTCCCATCCTTGCTCCCTGTCTGCCCCGATGACGGACTCTTGCCGGTCCGTTGTGTTGTCGTTCGGCTTAGGCGGCTTGCGCGCTGCTCGCAACCTGCTTCAGGCCGAAATCGTAGTTGAGATGAAAATACGCGGTGTCCACCATGCGACCATCCGGCGCACGGCCGGCCGGCTGAGGGACGAATTCGCGGATCAGGCTGTCCTTGACGCCGAACACCACGTCGCTGTCGAGATATTGGTCGCCGGCGACGAACACATGCGTCACGAGCTGCTCGAAGCCGGGCGCCGAGATCATGAAGTGCACATGCGCCGGGCGCCAGGGATGGCGGCCCTGGACCTCCAGCATGTCGCCGACCGGGCCGTCATGCGGAATGGGATAGGCGGCCGGCTTGATCGACCAGAAATGGAATTTGCCGTTGGCGTCGGTGTGGAAGCGGGCGCGCATCGCGAGATCGCCGATGTCGTCGAGCTGCTGCACGTCGTAGTAGCCGTCATCGTCGGAGTGCCAGACATCTACGATGGCGCCGGCGAGTGGCTTGCCGTCGACGGTCGAGACCGATCCGGTGACCAGCATCGGATCGCCCTCCATCGGGCCGGAGATGTCGGCGCCGATCTCCTTCTCCGGCGCGGCCTGAACGAAGAACGGGCCGAGCACGGTCGTCTCGGTCGCGCCTTCCGGCACCGGATGGTTGATCGCATCGACCAGCATGGAGACGCCGAGCGTGTCCGACAGCAGGATGAACTCCTGCCGCTTGTCGTCGCACATGTGCCCGGTGCGGGTCAGGAAGTCGATGCCGAACTCCCATTCCTTCTGGGTCGGACGGATCTCGCGGACGAAGGCGTGAAGGTGGCGGACCAGCGCCTCGCTGACTTGCTTGATGCGCGGATCGGTTGCGTCCTTGATCCGCTCTAGCACCGCGTCGGTGATCGTGTTCTCGTTGAAGTTACGCATAGGGCCTCCGTGGATCAGAGTTTGGGCTCGCCGAGGCCGGACAGCCGCTCGAGGTGCTTGACGGTCGCGATGAAGTCGGTGTCGCCGTCGCCCTGCGCGACCAGCGAGCCATAGGTTTCGCGCACTTGTGCGGCGAGCTGAAGCGGCACGCCGACGGCGTGACCGGCGCCCAGGATTAGGTCGAGATCCTTGGCCATCTGCTTGCAGGAGAAGGTGGACTCGAAATCGCGGTTGCGCAGCGGCGCGGTCTTGTACTTCACCATCGGGGAGGCGACCGCGCTGTCGTCGAGCACCTTCAGAATGTCCTGCCAGGCGATGCCGCCCTTGCGCGCCAGCGCGAGGCTCTCGGCCATCATCGCGGCCGACACCGCGATCATCAGGTTGACGGAGAGTTTTGCGTAGCGGGCTTCTTCACCGGGCCCGAGATAGGTCTGCGCGCGCGTGAAGGCGGCAAACAGCGGCTTTGCCTTCTCGAAGGCGTCCTGCGGCCCCGAGACGAAGCAGGTCAGGGCGCCGGTGTGGACGATGCTGGCATTGCCGGAAACCGGTGAACGAAGATAGGCAATACCGCGCGCCTGCGCTGCCGCCGCAACTTCAGCGGAGGCCTCGACGCTCACGGTGCTGGTCTCGATCAAGACAGCCCCGGGCGCCATCGCACCGATGAGGCCGGAGGGGCCAAGCAACGCGCCGTGCAACGCCGCGTCATCGGGCAGCGACGTAACGACGGCAGCTTTGCCGCTCACAGCTTCCGCGGGCGAGGCGGCAATCGAAATGCCTTGTGCACGCGCCTCGCTGATCCTCGCCGCGCTCTGGTCGAACGCCGTCACGATGTAGCCGGCCTTGGCAACGAGCACCGACATCGGCAAGCCCATCTTGCCGATCCCGATGAAAGCGACTTGTTTCGAGGTGTCTGTCATTGTTATTGTCCGTTGGCGCCTCAGGCGGCGCGTCCCTGTCGTTCGATGTCCTGCACCAGCCGGCGGCCGGATTGCGCCAGCAATTCCTTCTTGGTCTCCAGCCCGTCAACCAGCAGCCGGCCGTTTCGTTTCTTCCAGGCGCCGCCGATCATCACGGCTTTGATGTTGGCGAGGCTGGTCTGCATCACGACGGTGGCAACGGGGTCGTGCACCGGGACAAGATTGAGATCGGAGGCGTCGATGATGACGAGGTCGGCCAGCTTGCCCGGCGTCAGCGAGCCGATCTGGTCCTCGCGGCCGAGCATGCGGGCGCCTTCCGTGGTGATCCAGCGCAGCGCCTCGCGCACGGGAATGGTGGTCGTCGCCGGAATGGTGCCGCTGGCTTTGCGCGACTCCGCATTGTCGAGCGCCCGCTGCATCGAGAGCGCGACGCGCGCGGCGGAGAAAAGATCGCCCGTCAGCACGGATTCGAGATCAATGCCGATCGTCGGCCGCACGCCGCGCTTGAGCAGCCGTCCGGTGATCGGAAAGCCGTGGCCCTGGATCATCTCGTTTTCGGGCGTGACCGAGAAGGACACGCCGAGATCGATCATCCGATCGAGGAGATCATCGGGCAGATCGTTGCCATGGACGATGTTGACGCCTGCGCCGACGAGACCGGCGTCGATCAGCTTCTCCCAACCGCCCGGTGTCTTCGCCGGGCCGCCGCCCTGATGCATCGACGCGATCAGCTTCAGCTCCCGCGCCAGGCGAAAGTCGTGCATGGCGACGTCGAGGGTCGAATAATGCGGACCAAGAATGGCGAGCCCGAGCGTGACGAGACCGTTGCGGTCGGCGAGGGGGCCTGCGAGCAGCCGCTCGACCTCGCGGCGCGGATGCGGCACTTCCGAGAAATGCGGCTCGCCCGGTTTCGGCTCCGGCTTCGGCGAGCCGTGGAAGAAGGCGGCGCGGATGCCGCTTTCGATCAGGCCACGCACGGCAGCGTCAGTGTGATCGGGCGTCGGATTGTTGTGGCACCAGTCGACCAGCGTGGTGACGCCGTGGTTGATCTGGTTCAGCGCGCCGACGAGGGTGGCGATATGGATGTCGTCGGGCCGGAACACGGTGGCCAGCCCGGCATGCATGCGGCGGAAATATTCCAGCAGCGTCCAGTTGGCGGCATAGCCGCGCAAGCCCGTCTGCCAGGTGTGCATATGCGCGTTGATCAGGCCCGGGATGACGATCCGTCCCTTGCCGTCGACAATCTCCGTATCGGCCGCGACGTCGATCGATGGCCGCACATCGGCGATGCGGCTGCCCTCGACCAGCACGTCGCCGGTCGAGAGGTCGCCGATCGCATCATCCATGCTGATGATGACAGCGGATTTGATCAGCGTGCGGCGCATCTCTTCAAGCCGCCGTTTTGGCCGCGCCCGGCGGCTCGCCGGCCCAGGCGCGCGCGATCAGGTCGCGGATGGCATTGCGCTCGAGCGGGCGCGGATTCCAGTAGGCATTGGTGACGGCGAGATCGGCCGCCTTGTCGATGCCGCCTTCGGGCATGCCGACGTCGCGCAGTGCAAGCTTCGCGCCGAGCCGCTTGGCGAGGTCGTAGAGACCTTGCGATGCGTCAGCGGCGCCGATCGCGCGCGAGATGCGGGCCATCGCGTCGGGCACGGCCGGTGCGTTGTAGGCCAGCGCATGCGGCAGCACGATGGTGTGGGTTTCCGCGTGCGGCAGATCGAAAGTGCCGCCGAGCGTGTGACAGAGCTTGTGATGCAGCGCCATGCCGACGGTGCCGAGGCACACGCCGCACAGCCAGGCGCCATAGAGCGCCTCGGTGCGTGCTTCGCGGTCGTCGCTCTTGGCGGCGATGGCGGGCAGGGCGCGGGCGAGCGCGCGGATGCCTTCTTCCGCCATCAGCGACGTCACGGGATTGGTGTCGCGCGCGTAAAGCGCCTCGACCGCATGCGCGATCGCGTTGATGCCGGAGGTCGCAGCCAGGCCCGCCGGCAGCGTCAAGGTGAGATCGACGTCGTAAATCACGGTCTCCGGCAGGATGGCCGCATCGCGCACCGTGGTCTTGAGGCCATTCTCGGTCTGGCCGACGATCGGCGTCATCTCGGAACCGGCATAGGTGGTGGGAATGCAGAGCTGGTTGATGCCGGTGCGCAAGGCGAGCGCCTTGCCGAGGCCGGTGGTCGAGCCGCCGCCGAGCGCGACGACGCAGTCGGCCTCGCACGCCTTCATCGCCGCGAGCGCACGTTCCGTGACCTCGACCGGCGTGTGCATGGTGGCGCCGGGAAAGATGCCGGCATAGAGCGGGCCGAGCGCGGCCCCAAGGCTCTTGCCCTGCGCCTCCTGCTGCGGCGTCGTCAACACCAGCGCGCGCTTGCCGCCGAGCCGCTCCACCTCGGTTTTGGCGCTAGCCAGCATTCCGCTGCCGAACACGACGCGGCAGGGCAGGTTTTCAAAGGTGAACGAACCGATCATGCGCCGGTCTCTTTGATGGGATAATCGACCTGGAAGCGTCCGATCCGCAAGTCACCCAGCGCCTCGCGCACCCGCAAATGTTCCGGGTGGGTGGCATAGGCCGAGAGCGCGGCCTGGTCGGTGAATTCGGAGAACAGCACCACGTCGCAGGCGTAGTCGACGGCGCTGACGTCAACGCCGACCTCGATATGGGTGAGGCCGTCGATCCGGCCCTTGAGGCCCTCGAACAGGGTCTTGACCTTGACCCGGGCGGCGGAGCGCTCCTCGGGGCTCTCCCCACGCAGCCGCCACATCACGATGTGCCTGATCGGGCCCGACATTTCCTGATTTCCTCGCCTGCCATTGTGCTTTGTTGGCGCTATTTTGCCTTGCATAAATCGGAAATAAAGGCCAAAATTTGTAAGTCTCTTTTCCGATTTACGCAAAAATGGACCGGCTGCTCCAACTCGAAGTCTTCTCGAAAACCGCCGAACTCGGCAGCCTGTCGAAGGCCGCCGAAATCCTGCGGATGTCGAACGCGGCTGCCAGCCGTCATCTCAGCGCGCTTGAGGAGCGGCTCGCGGTCCGGCTGATCGAGCGCAACACGCGCCGGCAATGGCTGACGGAAGCAGGGCAGGAGCTTCTGCAGCGCTGCAGCACGTTGTTGAACGAGTTGGCCGAAGCCGAGGACGCTGTCTCAGACCGTGCGCTGTCGCCAAAGGGGATGCTGCGCGTGACCAGCTCGCTGTCCTTCGCGATGATCTATCTCGCGCCGATGCTGCCGGCCTTCCGCGCGCTCTATCCCGATCTCAGCGTGCAGATCATCAGCGCCAACCGCTATCTGGACTTCATCGAAGCCGGCATCGACGTGGCGATCCGCACGCGCGAGCAGGAGCCGGATTCCAACATCATCGTGCGCCGCATCGGCCAGATGCACCGCGTGCTCGCGGCCGCTCCGTCCTATCTGGAGAAGCATGGCCGGCCGGAGCACCCCGCCGATCTCGCCCGCCACAACATGCTGATCTACAACCTCGCCAACGATCCCTATTCGTTGCGGCTGAGCCAAGGCAGCACGACGCAGACCGTGCGGATCGCGCCGACGCTCGACAGCAATGACGGCCAGATCATCTGCGGTGCTGCGCGCGCCGGGCTCGGCATCCTGATCCAGCCGATCTACATCGTGCAGAGCGACATCGCGGCCGGCCGGCTGGTGCCTGTCCTGATGGGCTGGGAGCTGCCGCTGCTCACCATGAACATCGCCTATCAGAACCGCGTCCGGCTGCCCGCCAAGATCAGGGTGTTTTCCGACTTCCTGGTCAGCCATATCCGTGAGCATTCGGAGCCGGGGATCTGGATCGACGCGGCGAAGTGAGCGGGAAGCTTCCATGTATCTCGGCATCGATCTCGGCACCTCCGCAGTCAAGACCGTTCTCGTCGACGATGCCCAGCGCGTCATTGCAGGCGAGAGCCGGCCGCTCGCGACCGCCTCGCCGCAATCAGGCTATTCCGAGCAGGACCCCGCGCAGTGGATCGACGCGACCTTCGCCACGCTCGATGCCCTGAAGGCGTCGCATGGAAAAGAGCTGGCGGCAGTCGAAGGCATCGGACTGTCCGGCCAGATGCATGGCGCCACGCTGCTCGATGCGAGCTTGAGGCCGCTCCGCCCCTGCATCCTCTGGAACGATGGACGCTCCGCCGCCGAGTGTCGTATCCTGGAGCAGCGCTGGCCCGCCCTGCGTGCGACGACGGGCAACAAGGCGATGCCGGGATTCACCGCGCCAAAACTGCTCTGGATCGCGGCGCACGAGCCCGAGATTTTTGCGGCGACGAAACTCGTGTTGCTGCCAAAGGCCTATTTGCGCCTGGTCCTATCAGGCGAGGCGATCGAGGACGTCTCGGATGCATCGGGATCCCTGTGGCTCGACGCCGCGCGCCGGGACTGGTCGGACGCCGCACTGGCTGCGACTGGCCTCACGCGCGATCACATGCCGCCTCTCGTCGAAGGATGCGCGCCCGCAACGACGCTGCGCAGCGAGCTCGCGCGGCGCTGGGGCATGACCAGGCAGCCTGTGATCGCGGGTGGCGCCGGCGACAATCCGGCGGGCGCCGTCGGCATCGGTGCGATTCGCCCGGGAACCGCGTTCGTGTCTTTGGGAACCTCCGGCGCCTTGCTGGCCCCGACCAGCAGCATCGCCGCCAATCCGGACCGTGCGGTGCATACGTTCTGCCACGCCATTCCCGGCATGTGGATTCAGGCCGGCGCGATCCTCTCGGCCGCCTCCTGCCTCGCCTGGGCCGCGCGCCTGTTCGGCGTCACCGAAGCCGAATTGCTGGCGCCGCTGGGATCGCGTCCGCAGGCGCCGTCGCCGGTGAGCTTCCTGCCTTATCTCGCCGGCGAGCGGACGCCGCATGACGATCCCGCCGCGCGCGGCATGCTCGACGGTTTGAGCCATGGCACCGATCGCGCGGCGATCGTGCAGGCGGTGCTCGAGGGCGTTGCCTTCGCGCTTGCCGATTGCCGCGACGCGCTCGCGGACGCCGGCATTGAAATTGCGGAAGCCGATGCCATTGGCGGTGGCTCACGCTCCGGCTTCTGGCTGTCGGTGCTGGCAAGCGTGCTGAATGTTCCGGTCCATCGGTTTGCCGGCGGCGAAACCGGCGCGGCGTTCGGTGCGGCAAGATTAGGGCGGCTTGCTGTCACCGGTGAGGCGATCGCCGCCGTGTGCACGCGGCCGCAGCGCATCGAGACGTTCGAACCCGAGGCCGGACTGGTCGATGCCTATGCCGAGCGGCTTCCCGCGTGGCGTGAACTGTATCGGCCGCGCCACTAACACCGTCTCGATGTTGCATTCCCGCCTGTTCGGTATTGCCCTGCGCCGCGGCCTTTTGTTTAATGCGTGGACCGCGCTGACAAGAATGATTGAAACGCGGGTAGGAAACGCATTGTGCGCCGGGAGGCACGATGAACGATCCGATCCTCGAGATGCGCGGGGTCTCAAAATCCTTCTTCGGCATCAAGGCGCTGCGTGGCGTCGATCTCACCGTCTATGCCGGTGAAATCCATGCCTTGATGGGCGAGAACGGCGCCGGCAAGTCGACGCTGATGAAGATCCTGTCCGGCGCCTACCGGCCCGATCCCGGCGGCGAGATCCGCATCGATGGACGACCGGTACGGATCGAAGGTCCGCTCGGCGGCCGCGCGGCGGGGATCTCCATCATCTATCAGGAGCTGTCGCTCGCGCCCAATCTCAGCGTTGCCGAGAATATCTATCTCGGCAGGGAGATATCGCGGGCAGGCTTGCTGGCGCGCGGCGACATGCGCGAGGCCGTCGGCCCCATCCTGAAGCGGCTCGGCGCAGACTTCCTGCCGTCGACGCTGGTCGCGCATCTGTCCATGGGGCAGCGCCAACTGGTCGAGATCGCCCGTGCGCTGCACGCGCGATCGAAGATCCTGATCATGGACGAGCCGACCACGGCGTTGTCGGCCGGCGAGAGCGCGCGGCTGTTCGCGCTGGTCCGCCAGCTTCGCGCCGAGGGGCTTGCCATCATCTACATCTCGCATCGGATGGACGAGGTCTACGCGCTCGGCGACCGCGTCACGGTGCTGCGGGACGGACGGCTGGTCGGCTCGCTCGACAAGCCCGAGATCCGCGCCGACACCATCGTCCGCCTGATGGTCGGGCGCGACGTCTCCTCCTTCTACAAGAAGGATCACGATCCAGACGCGGGACGCGGACATCCGGTGCTTGCGGCGATCGACATGGCCGATGGGCATCGCGTGAAGGGCTGCTCGCTCACCGTGCATGCGGGCGAGGTGGTCGGGCTTGCCGGCCTGATCGGTGCCGGTCGCACCGAGCTTGCGCATCTCATCATCGGCGCGGCGCCGAAGACCTCCGGCCGCCTCGAGCTTGAAGGCCGCCCGATCGACATCCGGACTCCCGGCGCGGCCCTCGAGGCCGGCATCGCCTATCTCACGGAGGACAGGAAGGCCCTCGGCCTGTTCCTCGACATGTCATGCCTGGACAACATCAATCTCGCCGTGTTCGGGCGCGATGCGACGCTCGGCTGGTTCCTGGATCGCGACAAGGCACGCGAGCGCGCAGACCGGGCCTTCGCGGGCCTCAGCATCCGCGCCGCCAATGTCGGCGCCCCCGCCGGCGGCCTGTCCGGCGGCAACCAGCAGAAGCTGCTGCTGTCGCGGCTTCTCGCGATTGCGCCGAAAGTCCTGATCCTCGACGAGCCGACGCGCGGCGTCGACGTCGGCGCCAAGTCCGAGATCTATTCGATCATCGACAACCTGGCCAAGGTCGGCACCGCGATCCTCGTCATCTCATCCGATCTGCCCGAGATCATCGGCATCTGCGACCGTGTCATCGTGATGCGCGCCGGGCACATTGCCGGCGAGGTCACGCGCGGCCCGGATTCGCCGCTGACGCAGGAAGACATCATGGCACTTGCCACGGGGATGGAGCATCTCGATGCCTGACAATGGTGCCTCGGAGGCCAAGCCCGCCCCGACGACGACCAACGGTGCGGCCGCAGAGACGAAGCGCCAGCGGGTGAGGGTGCTGATCAGCGCGCTCGGCATGCTGCCGGTGCTGCTCATTCTCTGCATCGGTTTCCACATGCTGTCCGAGGGCCGCTTCTTCACCGGACAAAATCTCGGCATCGTGTTGCAGCAGGCCGCGGTGAACACCGTGCTCGCCGCGGGCATGACCTTCGTCATCCTCACCGGCGGCATCGACCTTTCGGTCGGCTCGATCCTGGCGGCCTCCGCGATGGCCGGGCTGACGCTCTCCAAGCTGCCGGATCTCGGGATGCTGTGGCTACCGGCCGCGCTGCTCACGGGCCTCGGCTTCGGCATCGTCAACGGCGCGCTGATCGCGCTGCTACGATTGCCGCCGTTCATCGTCACGCTCGGCTCGCTCACCGCCGTGCGGGGCCTCGCGCGGCTGCTCGGCGCTGACACCACCGTGTTCAATCCTTCCATTCCCTACGCTTTCATCGGTAACGGCTCGCTGACGCTGGTTCCCGGCGTCGCGTCGATCCCGTGGCTCTCGGTGATCGCCTTGCTCGTCATCCTCGTCTCGTGGCTGGTGCTGCGCCGGACCGTGCTCGGCGTGCACATCTATGCGGTGGGCGGCAATGAAAGCGCGGCACGGCTTGCCGGCATCAAGGTCTGGGCCGTGCTGATCTTCGTCTACGGCGTCTCCGGACTTTTCGCCGGGCTCGGCGGCGCCATGCAGGCAGCGCGGCTCTATGCGGCCAACGGCCTGCAGCTCGGCCAGTCCTACGAGCTCGACGCGATCACCGCCGTGATCCTCGGCGGCACCTCCTTTGTCGGCGGCATCGGCTCGATCTGGGGCACGCTGGTCGGCGCGCTGATCATCGCCGTGTTGTCGAACGGCCTGATCCTCGTCGGCGTCTCCGACATCTGGCAATATGTCATCAAGGGCCTGGTGATCATCGGCGCCGTCGCGCTCGATCGCTACCGGCTGCAAGGCTCCGCCAGAACATGAGGGTTTTTTTCCGGTGCGGCAACTGGTCTGCCGTGCCTGACATGAAGACAGACCAGGGAGGAAGCCAATGTTGAAGACGATCACGCTCGCCGGCGCCGCGACGGCGCTTGCCCTAAGCGCCGCGCCATCTTTCGCCAAGGAGCTCAAGTCGATCGGCGTCTCGCTGGGATCGATGGGCAATCCGTTCTTCGTCGCGCTGTCGAAGGGCGCCGAGTTCGAGGCCAAGAAGACCAATCCAAATGTGAAGATCACCGCAGTTGGCTTCGAATACGATCTCGGCAAGCAGGTCACCCAGATCGACAATTTCATTGCCGCCGGCGTCGACCTGATCCTGCTCAACCCCGGCGATCCCAAGGCGATCGGGCCGGCGATCAAGAAGGCGCAGGCGGCGGGCATCGTCGTCGTCGCGGTCGACACCGCGGCCGAAGGCGCCGATGCCACCGTGACCACGAACAACGTGCAGGCGGGTGAAATCTCCTGCCAGTACATCGTCGACAAATTGGGCGGCAAGGGCGATGTCATCATCGAGAACGGGCCGCAGGTCTCTGCCGTGATCGATCGCGTCGTCGGCTGCAAGAACGTCTTCTCGAAGAACGCAGGCATCAAGGTGTTGTCCAACGACCAGGACGGCAAGGGCTCGCGCGAAGGCGGCCTCACCATTGCGCAAGGCTATCTGACCCGCTTCCCCAAGATCGACGCGATCTTCGCCATCAACGATCCGCAAGCGATCGGCACCGACCTTGCGGCGCGCCAGCAGAACCGCAGCGGCATCGTCATCACCGCGGTCGACGGCGCGCCCGATATCGAGGCCGCGCTGAAGGATCCGCAGTCGCCGCAGATTCAGGCCTCGGCCTCGCAGGACCCGTTCTTCATGGCGCGGCGGGCCGTGCAGGTGGGCGTCGGCATTCTCAACGGCCAGAAGCCGGCCTCGACCGTCGAGCTCCTGCCGTCCAAGCTCGTGACCAGGGACAACGTTGCCGAGTACAAGGGCTGGACCTCGGATCGCTCGCAGTAAGCGCCCGTCGCCGGGATCGCTCGAAACACGGACGTCGGGCGGCGTGTTGATCACGCCGCCCGTTGCGTCATAACAGCCGATCTGCTGTCCGAGCGCGCGAGGCCGCCTCTTGTGCTAGCTTCACGCAACCTCGACCGTCGAATCGGAAACTGATCTCGTGAAAGCCAGAACATCGGGCACCGCGTGGCGGCATGCCAATATCGGCCGCCTGCTCAACAACGCCGTGCGGCGTTTCGAAGGCCGCGTGCTCGAACTGATGAGCGAGAAGGGGCACAACGAGACACGCATCGCCCATGTCAGCCTCACCCGCAATCTCGACGTCGAGGGGACGCGGCTCACCGAGCTCGCCCGCCGCGCCTCCATGAGCAAGCAGGCGATGGGCGAGCTGGTCGATCAATGCGCCGAGCTCGGGCTGGTCGATCGCATCGCGGATCCGACCGACCGGCGCGCGCGCATCGTGATGTTCACACCGGCCGGGCGCAAATGGCTCGATGCGTTCCGCGACGCCGTCGACATCGCCGAGCAGGAGATGCGCGCCGAGCTCGGCAAGACCGCGATGGACGCAATCCTGAAGGGACTGGCGGTCTATGGCGAACGGTTCGACACGCTCGAGGATGTCAATTAGTCAGGCTACTTGACGATATCGTCAGGTTACCTTACCATGCAAGATAATGCTGGTAGGGAGAAGCGTCTTGGAAACACGTCTGACGGCCTCGGTGCTCATCGTGGGCGGGGGCCCCTGTGGGCTGATGCTGGCCAACGAGCTCGGCCGGCGCGGCGTGTCCGCGATCCTGGTCGACGAAAAGCCGGGCACCGCCTTCAACCCGCAGGCCAATGCGACGCAGGCGCGCTCGATGGAGCATTACCGGCGGCTGGGGTTTGCCGACGAGATCAGGCGCGAAGGGCTGCCCGCCGACTACCCGACCGACGTTGCGTATTTCACCCGCTATAGCGGTTACGAGCTGGCGCGGTTTCAACTGCCGTCATCGTCGCGCGCGGGCGAACTGATCAAGGGCATGTCGGGCTCCTGGAGCGCGGCGGAGCTGCCGCACCGGGTTTCGCAGAAATATGTCGAGGCGGTGCTGCGCACCCATGCCGAACGGCTCCCCGGCATAACACTCAACTACGGCCACCGGCTGGTCGGCTACGTCGAAAGCGACGACGGCATCGTCGGCGACATCGAACGTCTCGATGACGGCAGCCGCTTTCAGGTCCGGGCCGATTTTCTGGTCGGGGCGGATGGGCCGCGCTCGCAAGTCCGCCAGTCGCTCGGCATCGTCTATGGCGGTGAGACCGGGACGCAACGCGATTTCATGGGCGGCCGCATGCTGGCCGTGTACCTCCGCTCGCCGGAGTTCTACGCGAGCATCCCGCATGCCAAGGCGTGGATGTACAATTGCTTCAACGGTGATCGCCGCGCCTTCATGGCCTCGGTGAACGGGCGTGACGAATTCGCGTTTCACACGCAGCTTCGGCCGAGCGAAGACGAGAGTGCGATCACGGTCAGCGAGGCCAAGGCCGCGTTCCAGCGCGCCTGCGGCGCGCAGATCGAATGCGAGGTGCTGTCCTTCCTGACCTGGACCGCAGGCCACGCGCTGGTCGCGAACGGCATGCAGCGGGGCAGGGTGTTCCTCGGCGGTGACGCCGCGCATCTGTTCACGCCGACCGGCGGGCTCGGCTACAACACCGCGATCGAGGATGCGGTCAATCTCGGCTGGAAGCTTGCCAGCGTCGTCAAGGGCCTGAGCCCGACTTCACTGCTCGACAGCTACGAGGTCGAGCGGCGTCCGGTGGCGCTGCGCAACACCGACTATGCGCGGCGCTTTGCCGACTCGCTTGGTCTCTTCGCGCCCGCGCCTGACATCGAGGACGCCACGGACGAAGGCCGCGAGGCGCGGCAGACGGCAGGCGCCTATCTCGAACAGCACGCCCGTGCCGAATTCAACATCCCCGGCGTCACCTTCGGCGGTCGCTACGACGGCTCGCCGATCATCGTTTCCGATGGCACCCAGCCGCCGCCGGACGCCGCGAACGTCTACGTCCCGAGTGCCTGTCCCGGTGGTCGTGCACCGCATGCGTGGCTGGAGGACGGCGTGTCCTTGTACGATTTGTTCGGGTTCGAGTGGACGCTGCTCCAGTTCGGCGAAGTCGCCCCGGCGCAAGGCGCGGTCGCTGACGCCATCCGCACGCTCGGGATCGATTTGAAGCTCGTGACGCTGCCGGCATCCTTGCGCGAACTCTATGACGGCGACCTCGCCTTGATACGTCCCGACCAGATCGTGGCCTGGCGCGGTGCCGCGTCGCAGGCCGGAACGATCGGCGGTGTGCTTGCCCGCGCGCTCGGGCGCGATGCGAGCGACAGCGCGCGGCTGGCAAGCTGATCGAATCCCGCCGCTGCTTCAACCTGCGCCAATACGGCCAATAACAACAAGACGACGACAACACCGGAGGAGGACAACATGACGACTGGAGCATTCGAGGACTACGACGATCATGTCGGCGCCGGGCAGACCGCGAGCAGCCGCCGGCGCATTCTGATCGCTGGCACCATCGGCACCGCGATCGAGTGGTACGATTTCTTCATCTACGGCCTGATCGCGCCGCTGGTGTTCGACCAGCTGTTCTTCCCGAAGTTCGACCAGCTCACGGCGACGATCGCGGTGTTCGCGACCTTTGCCGTCGGCTTTTTGGCGCGTCCGCTCGGCGGTCTCGTGTTCGGTCATTTCGGCGATCGCCTGGGGCGCAAATCCGTCCTGCTGTGCACGCTGCTCATGATGGGCCTTGCGACCATGTCGATCGGACTGTTGCCGACCTACGCCAGCGCAGGCGTGATCGCGACCGTCGCGCTTGTCGCCCTGCGCTTCCTCCAGGGCTTTGCGCTCGGCGGCGAATCCACCGCGGCGATCCTCATGGCCATCGAGACCGCGCCCGGCCACCGGCGCGGCTTGTCTGCCGCGGTGATCCAGGCCGCAGGCCCCGTCGGCGTCGTGCTCGCCTCGTTTGCGGCGCTTGCGATCTCCCGGCTGCCGGAGGCGGACCTGCTATCGTGGGGCTGGCGCATTCCGTTCCTGATCAGCGCGGTGCTGGTCGCGCTCGGCGTCTACATGCGCCTGCGCATCGAGGAGAGCGCGACGTTCCGCGAGGCCAAGGAGTCCGAAACTGTGCCGGCCGTCGAGGCCATCAAGGGACACTGGCGGCCGATCCTGATCGTGTTCTTCGCCGAGATGGCGCAGACGTCCTATTTTTACCTGACCGCCATCTTCACCATCTCCTTCGCGACGCGTCAGCTTGGCGTCCAGAAGGACGTGATCACGCAAGCCGTGCTGTTCGCCAATCTCGTCGGCCTCGTGGCGATGCCGCTGATCGGCGCCTGGTCCGACCGGATCGGACGCAAGCGCCTGTTCCTTGCGGGCGTCGTGCTTGCGGCGGCCTCGATGTTCGCGTTCTACGGCGTGGTCGCAAGCCGTGACACGCTTCTGATCACGGGCGCGGTGATCCTCGCCGCGGGCGTCATCCATCCGCTGATGTTCGGCACCGAAGGCAGCTATTTCCCGGAGCTGTTTCCGACCCGCATCCGCTTCACCGGCGTGTCGATCGGTAAGCAGTTCGGGACGGTGCTCGGCGGCGGCATCGCGCCGCTCGTCGCCACCAGCCTGTTCGCGCAGACGGGCTCCACCTACGCGATCACCGGATACTACGTCGCGCTCGCACTCGGGGCGATGATCGCGCTCGGCTTCGCGCACGAAACCAGCAAATCGCGGCTGCTCGGCTGAGCTCGGCCAAGACATCGGCAAGACATCAGGGAGGTTCTCATGGACGTCAGTCTTCTCATCAATGGCCAGGATCAGGCCGCCTCGACCGGCAAGGTCTTCGAACGTCGCAATCCGCTGTCGCAGGAGGTCGCAAGCCGCGCGGCGGCTGCGACCGCGTCCGATGCCGATGCCGCGGTGTCCGCGGCCTCCGCAGCTTTGCCGGGATGGTCGGCGCTCGGTCCGAATGCAAGGCGCGCGCTGCTGCTGAAGGCGGCCGATGCACTCGATGCCAAGCGCGACGCTTTCATCGAGATCATGATGGCCGAGATCGGCACGACGGAGGTCTGGTCGGCCTTCAACGTCAAGCTTGCGGCCGGCATGCTGCGCGAGGCGGCGTCACTGACCACGCAGATCGCGGGCGAGGTGATCCCGTCCGACAAGCCGGGCTGCATCGCGATGTCCGTCCGCCAGGCGGCCGGCGTGTGCCTCGGCATCGCGCCGTGGAATGCGCCGATCATTCTCGGCGTCCGCGCCGTGGCGACGCCGCTCGCCTGCGGCAACACGGTCGTGCTCAAGGCCTCCGAGATCTGCCCGGGAACGCACCGGCTGGTCGGCGAAGTGTTCAGGGATGCAGGCTTTCCGCCTGGTGTCGTGAACGTCGTGACCAATGCACCGGCCGACGCTCCCGCATTGGTCGAACGCCTCATTGCCAACCCTGCGGTGCGGCGGATCAACTTCACCGGCTCGACCCGTGTCGGCCGCGTCATCGCCGAGCTCGCCGGACGCCACCTCAAGCCGGTGCTGCTCGAGCTCGGCGGCAAGGCGCCCCTGGTGGTGCTCGACGACGCCGACCTCGACGCGGCGGTCTCGGCCGTGGCGTTTGGCGCTTTCATCAACCAGGGCCAGGTCTGCATGTCGACCGAGCGCGTGATCGTGGACGAGGCGGCGGCCGCGTCCTTTGTCGAGAAGCTCGCGAAGAAAGCGAGCGCGCTTCCGGCCGGTGACCCGCGCTCCGGCCCGGTCGTAGTCGGCTCGATGATCGACGAAGCGCCGGCCAGGCATGTCGTCGCGCTGATCGACGACGCCATCGGCAAGGGCGCCCTCAAGCTAGCAGGCGGCGAGCGCGCCGGCACGGTCGTTCCGGCAACCGTGCTCGACCGCGTGGTGCCAGGCATGCGCATCTACACCGAGGAGAGCTTTGGTCCCGTCGTTTCGGTGATCCGCGCGAACGGCGTCGACGACGCCGTGCGGCTCGCCAACGACACCGAGTACGGCCTTTCGGCTGCCGTGTTCGGCCGCGACGTCGCCCGTGCGCTGACGGTGGCACAGCGTATCGAAAGCGGCATCTGTCACGTCAACGGACCGACCGTGCATGACGAGGCGCAGATGCCGTTCGGCGGCGTGAAGGGATCCGGCTACGGCCGCTTCGGCGGCCAGGCCGGCATCGCCGAGTTCACCGACCTGCGCTGGATCACCATCGAGACGCAGCCGCAGCACTATCCGTTCTGATGGCGCGAAGCGAAGCATCCAAGGAAAACTGCCAATGAACTCAAAAATCCTGACGGTCCGGGAAGCGACCCTTGGTGTGCTTCGTTCCTTCGGCGTTGACCGTGTCTTCGGCAATCCGGGCTCGACGGAGCTCGCGTTTCTTGGCGACTGGCCCGATGACATCGACTACGTGCTCGGCTTGCAGGAGGGCTGCGTCGTCGGCATGGCCGATGGCTATGCGCAGGCGACGGGCCGGCCGGCCTTCGTCAACCTGCATTCGGCGGCCGGGCTCGGCCACGCGCTCGGCAACCTCTTCACGGCGTTTCGCAACAAGACGCCTATGGTTGTGACGGCGGGGCAGCAGGCGCGCAGCCTGCTGCGGATGCGGCCTTATCTCTTTGCCGAGGACGCCGCGCAGTTTCCCAAACCCTACGTGAAATGGAGCGCGGAGCCCGCGCGCGCCGAGGACGTGCCCGCGGCGATTGCGCAGGCCTTCCTCGTCGCCATGCAGCATCCGCGCGGCCCGACCTTCGTGTCGGTGCCGTCGGATGATTGGGCGCGGCCGGCGGTCGCTCCGCCGGTGCGCCACATCGCGACCGAATTTGCCCCCGATCCGGCGGCGATCGTTCGGCTCGGTGCGGCCATCGCCGCAGCCAAAAAGCCCACCTTCGTCGTCGGGCCCGACATCGACCGCAATGGCTGCGTCGAGGCGATGGTTGCGGTCGCCGAACAAGCGAGGGCGGCCGTGTGGGCAAGCCCGATGTCGAGCCGTTCCAGCTTTCCGGAATTGCATCCGCACTTCGCAGGCTTCCTTCCGGCAGCTCCCGGCGGGCTCGCGCGCGCCTTGCGCGGTGCCGATCTGATCGTCGTGGTCGGCGCGCCCGTGTTCACCTTCCATGTCGAGGGCCAATGCGAATTGCTCGACGACGGAACGCCGGTGTGGCAGATCACCGACGATCCGACCGAAGCCGCGTCCGCGGCCGTCGGCGACACCATCATCAGCACGCTCCCCAAGGCGCTCGTGGCGCTGCTGTCGGCATTGCCCGAGATCGCGAAGCGCGAGGTCCCGGCTGCGCGAGCGCTGCCTGCCGTGCCTGCGGCGCAGAACCCAATTCCGCCGGCCTACGCGCTGAGCCGGCTCTCGGCGCTGATGCCGCCCGATGCGATCGTGGTCGAGGAGGCGCCGTCGCATCGTCCCGCCATTCAGCAATTCTTGCCGCGGCCGGGCGCGGACAGCTTTTACACCATGGCGAGCGGTGGGCTCGGCTACAGCCTGCCAGCCTCCGTGGGCGTGGCGCTGGCGCGGCCCGGGCGCCGCATCGTTGCGCTGATCGGCGATGGATCGGCGATGTACTGCGTCCAGGCGATCTGGACCGCCGCGCAGCGCGGTCTGCCGATCACCTTCGTCATCATGAACAATTCCGGCTATGGCGCGATGCGCGCCTTCAGCCAGCTCATGCAGGCGCACCGCCCGCCCGGAATCGATCTGCCCGGGCTCGACTTCGTCGCGCTTGCCAAGGGTATGGGTTGCGTGGGGCAGCGTGTCACCGATGCCGGCGATATCGACCGCATCCTGGGTGAGGCGTTGGTCTCGCGTGGTCCCGCGCTGGTCGAGATCGCAGTCGACGACGCGATGGCGGACTTGTTCAGCCATTCGCGCTAGCAGGTTGCGGGGGATCGCAGAGGTCGAGTGCTGGCGGTGCGCAGCGCGGTGGCAGTCTTGGTTGGGAGGTTGGGATGATGGCATTCTGCCGGTGTTTTGCCCGACGTGTCAACGATGCGGTCGCGATGTCAGCGGGCCGTTTGCGCGCGCGAGAGGGGAGCCCCAAGTCTTGCGCCCCTGGGCCGATTAAGCCAGGCCTGATCTCGACTTGGAGGGCGCTGCCGCCGCCAGTCCGTCGGCGGCTGTCCTACTGTGCATGGGGTTGTTTTTCAGATTTTTGTTTGCCGCACCCGCGCCGGTCGCTTCAACAGGCAGTCGAGGGACTGGTGCGCGCAGACAAGACGGACGACGGAAATGTCCTCGCGAAGGCACGCGTCTTGGGCTGAACGCGCGATCCGTCGATCACCTCGAGCCGGCCGCAGCGGTTGAGGGTGTGCAGCTTCCTGCCCGGCCATAGCGGTCCGGGGCTCAGGGAGTGGCGGACGATCTGCCTGAACGTCGTCGGCGACAGCTCGACAATTTCTGCCAGAGCGAGCGCTGCGCCGTATCCGTCGGCGCAGTCCTGCACCGGGCGCCACAATTTGTCATTGATGGTGACGAAATTCCCGGCGGGTCGCGCGCTGGCGCGATCGATCAGGACCGGGTTGCTGGCGTGGGGCAACCACGGGCCCAGGAGGTGCTCGGCGTAATAGATCGCGAGCGAGTCCGAATAGCCACCGGTTCCGTCGCGCCAGGCGCCGAACAGATAGTGCAGGCCGTTGTGCCGCGTGATCGTTGCATCGGCGAGTTCGAGGCCGGACAGCAGCGTCGTGTGCCGCTCCCATTTGTCCGGAAACCGAATGCACTTGTAGAGCGCGACGTCGCCGTTGAGCGAGCTCTCCGGGATCATCCACAGCGCGCCATCGTCCTCGATCAGGAACGGGTAGGACAGATGCCAGGGCTCCTCCAGCACCGGCACGACCTCGCCGATCGGGCCCGTGTCGCCGAACTCGATCGCCGAAATGATTCCCTTTCCGACGCGGTGATCGAGATCTTCGAAGAAGACGAATGTTCGTCCCTGCCAGGTGACGGGAAAGGGATCGGCGTAGAAGTGGTTTCCGGGATCGCGGAGGATGTTCCAGCCTGGGCCGGACAGATCTCCGGTCTGCCAGACGCCCGCGCCGTCATTGAAGCGCCATCCGATATGCCAATGCGGGGCATAGCAGCAGAGGCGATAGATCTCCTTGGCGATCGAGATGGCGAGGCTGCGCGCAACGTAGGCCGCCGGCTGCCGGCCGTTGCCGTCGCGGGTGGGACGCGCCAGCTGCGGCACGATGCGCGGCCGTTCCGACAGGATCGCCGCCACCATGGTCAAGGTCCGCGCCATCACCGTTTCCAGTGCGCCGCTCAGGCCGGCGGCGATTTCTCCGGACGGGTGGCCGCGGTCGAGGACTGCACCGTCGACGTCGTTGACGATGTCGATCACCGGCAGGTCGCCGGCGAGAATGGCGGCGAGCGCGGCGTTCTCGCCCGCCGCGCCATTGAACAAGGGGCGGAGATACAGGCGGGCAGAGCTATCAGGATCACGCGCGCCACTCGTGAAATCGACAATCACGTCGGCCGTGCTTGAGCGAGCCTGCGTCGGCTGCGGAATGATCGTCAGCCTGTCGGCGCCGCTGTGTCGGCCCTTGTGCAGCACCACGCGCTCGAGCGCGAACAGCATGTCGAGACCTGCGGGCCGCGGCTCTGCCGTTGCCGTCCATGCGATTTGAATCGGCACATCCCGGCCGTCGATCGACAGCGTCTCGCGGCCCATCCACCGCCGCGCATGCTCACGTTCACAGCGAAACTCGATGATCATGTCGAGCCCATCTATTCCAGCGCGCCCCGTTAAGTGACTTAGCTCAAGTGACCTGGCTTAAGTGACTTGGCCGAGAATTCGAACGTATTCCTCCACCATGGCATCCACCGAATAGCGCAGCTTCAGGCCTTTGGCGTTTTGTCGGAGCTCATCGCTCAGTTGTTGATTGGTGAGAAGTCTCGAGACGGCCGCCGACAGTTGGGTCTGATCGGAGGCGTCGACGAACAGCGCCGTTGGCTTTCCTTCGAAGGACAACACCTCACGCAACACGGGAAGATCCGTGACGACAGAGGGAACGCCGGCGTTCGCAGCTTCGACCGCAGCCAGACCGAAGGTCTCGGCCTGCGTCGGAAAGACGAACACGTCCAGGCAGGCGAGAAACTCCGCCATCTGGCGCGGCGCAATTTCGCCGAGCAGATGCAGCCGGTCCGATACGTTCAGGTCATCCGCCAACTGTCGCAGCCGGGCCTCGTCGGCGCCCTGGCCGGCGAGCGCGAGATGCCAGGACGGCTCGTCCGGCAACAGGCGGATCGCCGCATCGAGACGCTTGTGCGGATGCAGTCTTGCTGCGCAGCCGAGCAGGACGCGGTCTGGCGGCAGGTTGAATTTCTGGCGTGCGGCTTCTTTCGACAAAGTGAGCGCCTTGTCGTCGAAGCCGTGCGGGACATGCACCATGCGCGACCGGTAGGCCGCGGGGTAGCGCGAATATTCGCGCTGCATGTCCTTCGAGTTCAGCGTGATGCGGTCGAAGAATCCGAGGCTGCCCATGACGATGTCGGCCGTGCGGACGGGCCAGCTCATCGACAGCGCGGATGAAACCTGATTGGCGATGACGGGTGCGCGGCAGACGAGGCGCGCCACGCCGGCGCCGATGACGTTGCCGAAGTGCTGAAACGTCAGAACGGCGTCGGGCCTCGTGGCCCTGATATGACCGCCGAGCGTCCACAGCATTCGCGCCAATGCCAGCGGATGTCCCGGCCGGCTCGATGCGCAGTAGAGCGTATCGGGCGGCTCATCGAAAGAATCCGACTTGCGGAAGAAGAACAGATTGGTGACGCGATGGCCGCGCGCGGTCAGGCCGGCACCAAGCAGCCTGGAGATCTCCTGCGCACCGGCGTTTTCGGCCTGGGTTTGTACGAGAAGAACGTGCAGCTTCCGTCCGCCGCCGTCAGGCGGTGTGAGCGCTGTCGCAGTCGTCTCGCCCAACTCCTTGTTCGGCTGGTAATGGAGCACGGATCCCGACCCGCTGAAGAAACCAAATGTTCACCTTCTTAACCCCGTACCTACCATGCGGGCATCGGGTGGACACCGACTAGCAACAAACGGAGTTAATGCGCGGCCTGCGGGAACGACATCGTTCACGCGAGAATTCCGCAGGTTCCCGAAGGGACTGAAGCGCCCGCGTTAACCAATTGGTCACGGTCGCGCGGAGGGCGGGTAACCGCCGATTAACCATAGATATTTACGGTGGAGTAGGCCACTGAACAGTGTTCGCCAGTTGAATCCGAGTAAAGTCCATGACGTTCGGTCGCCGCGCAGACCCGACCAGTTCCGGATCGACCGGTGTCTCCGCGTCGTGGCAGACTCAAAATGCGTCGAACGATGAGGCGCGCGGACGCTTTAGCGGTGCGCTCACGGCCGTAGGCGCGTTCTCCTTCCTTCGCGACAACGCTCGCCGCATCCTGACGCTGGCTCTTGTGATCTTCGCCTTCGGCGTCGTCGTTCTCTTGGTCATTCCGGTTCGATACGCCGCGACCGCGCTGGTCGTCGTCGATCCCCGCGAGCAACGCGTAACCACGGAGCAGGACGTTCTGCCGGGCATAGGGCAGGACAGCGCCGCGCTGCAGAGCCTGGTTGAAGTCGCCAAGTCCGACGGCTTTCTCAAGCCGCTGATCGAGCAGCTCAAGATTCGCGACGACGAGGACATTTCCGGCGGGCACTCCGACCCCGCTCGGCTGCTCGAGCGATTCCGCAACCGTCTCGATATTTCCCGTCGCGGGCTCACCTACGTCATCGCGATCCGCTTCACCTCGAACCGGCCGGAGCGGGCGGCCCATTATGCCAATGCCATCGCCGAGGCGTTCGTCGCCAGCCAGAGCCGCATCCGCACCGAGGCGACCGACGAGGCTGCCGACTGGCTCGGTGGCCGACTCAAGACGTTGAGCGATCGGTTGAAGGCGTCGGAGGACGCCGTTGCCACGTTCAAGCTCGAGCACCGGATCGTCAACGCCGGCAAGGATTCCACCACCCAGCAATTGCGCGTGACCGAGCTGTCGCAGCAAGTTGCCGCCGCGCGTGCGCGGACCGAGGAGGCGAAAGCCCGCTACGAGCAGGCGCAGCGCGACGTGAAGGGAAATGTCGAAAGCCCCGTCAAGCAGGATCTGCTGAGCGCTCTGCGCGCCCAGCGCTCGGCGCTCAACGACCAGATTGCGCAGAAGCGGGCGGTGTTCGGCGATCGCCATCCCGACCTCGTGATGTCGTACAGCCAGCTCAACGATCTCAACAGGCAGATCGAGGTCGAGCGGACGAAGGGCGTCGACACCGCGAAGTCGGAATATGAGGCCCAGCGCGACCAGCAAAAGGCGCTGGAGAACCAGATGAAGGCGGCTGAATCGCAGCTCCTCGTCGACGGCCAGGCGCTGGTGCGGCTCCAGGAGTTGCAGCGCGACGCCGACGCCAACAGGAACCTGTACGAGCAGTTCCTCTCGCGGTCCAAGACCACGAACGAGCAGCGCCTGTTGCAGAGTTCTCAGACCAAGATCGCATCGTCCGCCATTCCGCCGCTTCGCTCGACCCTTCCGCCGCTGCCTCTGCTGCTCGCCGTGCTTGCGATCGGCTCGCTGCTGACATCGACGGCGGTCGTCGTCGCCACGGGACGCGGATCGGACAAAGCGACCCCGGACGTCCGCGAGCCCGAACCGGCTCCGCGCCAGGCCGCGGCGTGGTCACGTCCGCCCGTGTGGGCTCGCATTCCCGACATGGTGCCTGGCGAAGTCCCCCGAAACATCTGGCAAGGTCCGGTATCCGCGACCACGGAGCTTGATCTCGGTCCTCATTTGCGTCCGCTGCTCGACAGGCTGGAGAACTTGCCGGGATCTCGTGGCAAGGTCGCCCTCGTGATGTCGGTCGGCAAGCGGGCCGGGGGCAACACCGTCGCGCGGTCGCTGAACCGTTGGGCGGTGAACAAGGGAAAGCTGAGCGTCCTGATCCGTGTCGAGCCCGACCTCGGCGGTGCCGCGGCGGCACTGACCAAAGGACAGGCGGAGGGCACGACCAAGGCGGACGTTCGCAGCGTCGACGCGCTTCTGAGTGCCGGCAAGCGGCCCGAGCCGTTGCCCGCCGACGATATTCGTTCGGAGTTCGATCTGATCGTCGTCCATGCCACCTCTCTGGCCTTGCAGCCGGAGGCGGCGGGGCTGGCCGCTCACGCCGATCTCGTGATCCTGGTGGCTCGTGAAGATGCGATCGATTCAGCCGCAATGCGCAGAGCAACGGCTGCGCTCTCTCGCTTCGGCGGCGTGCCGATCGGCATCGTCGTCAATCACGTGCCGGCCGGCCCGTCGACGCATCGTCGGGGCGAAGTGCTGGGGCTGGCTGGTTGATCCCTGACTGAATCGGCGCCTACTCGCCTGGGTCAGCGCCGCGGACCGCGTAGGTGCCGCGCTTCCATGCCGAGAAGCGCAACAGTGCGAGAATTGAAGGATCGACGCCGGTTCGCCGGCGGCAGAGGATGTTCAGGGCGATGGTCGCAAGTGCCAGCGATACGGTGGCCGAGATCGCTGCGCCGAGCACGCCGAGCCAGGGAATGAGAACGAGAAATCCAACGAGCCGCAGCGCTACGTTGGCGGCGACGACGGGGACATATTCACGCTCATAGCCGGTCAGCTGCAATATCGCGGCAGCTGGTCCCCCGGCTGCCTGGAAGGCCGTGCCGATCCCGAGCACGATCAAAACCCAGTGCTGCGCGGCGAAATGAGGCCCGAACAGGTTGAGGAGAGAGGGGCCGCCAATCCAGATCAGCAGAAGTCCGCTGGCCACGCATAGCGCGGTCACTTCCGCCATGAGCTGCAACGTTCGCGCGAATTCCTGGTGGTTCTTGCTGAAGTACAGCGAAGGAAGCCGTCGCGCCCCGAAACTGTACAGTGCAGCGGAGACCATGGCGAAGATGTTGGCCAGGCGCGAAGCGGCAAAGTAGATTCCGGCCGTCGCCGGATCCAGCATCCAGTAGACCAGAATGACGTCGAAGTACTGGTTCGCGGCTTCAAGGATGGATGCGACCCAGAAATGAAGTGCGCTCGATCTCCAGCGGGACGTTTCCGAGCGCGCCGCCGTGCCACGAAAATCCGGCAGAGCCCGCGCAATGGCAACGATCTGTGCAGCCAGGCCGACCGACATGGCAATCGTCATCACGGCGATCAACTCGGCGGGATCCAGCTGCCGATGGCCAAACATGACGGCGAGCAGAAACAGGACGACGCCGACCCGCCAGAAGAACTCCCTGTTTCCTTCCCCCATGAGAATGCTGACGAGGGAGCGCGCGATCTGGCTGCCGAGCATCAACCCCGCATTCACGGCAGTGTAGGCCGACACCGCGAGGATCAGCAGCCACCAGTCGCCTCTCGCGTGCGCGACGATTGCGATTGCGCCAATCGCAATCAGCATCGTGACGGAAGAAATCTTCAAGCTCGATAGCAGCACGCCCTTCGTGAGATCGGGTTGATCTCCCACCCGATACTCGTTCAGGAATCGCACCAGCAGCGATTCCTGGCCGACCAGTCCCACGACCGATGCGATCTGGGCAACCGAAAGCCAGGTCGCGAAGATGCCGAACCCATCGGGCGACATCGTTCGGGCCGCTAGCGAGAACAACGCAAACGCAAGGGCGCCGCTACCAACCTTGAGGAGGATGGTCCCGACGACACCGCGCGTCACATCGCGCCGCATGAACTGGATGATGGATTCGATCATGAAGGTTTAAGGGGCAACTCTTCCCTGAAGAGACGCGTACGATACGGGCGAGAGCCTAGCATGCGGAAAAACCGCGAGTGTTAATAAGCGGCCTCCAGGATTTCACAGGCCGCGACGATGTCATGGCTATGCCGGTTGCTTGACTGTGAAACATCGCTGTCCCGATTGTCCCAGATAGAGCAAAGCCCGGCTTGACCGAACGGCGGCATAGCGCCGCATCGACGGCCGATGCAGACGCGATCGGCCGTTTGAATGCGGAATGTCGTGCCGGAAATGGTCGCCGTGCTGCCAGGACCGGGCTTTGCAGAGCATCCCGAGCAAGGCGCGTGCCGGAATGCCGTCGTGCCGGATCAGTCCTCCGGTTCATTAACCTCGATCAGGAGAAATGATCGCGTTTGGCCCCGTGATGCGACATCAGGCGAGGAAATTGCACATGGAACCACCGTTAACCGTGGGAGCCTGAAACCATGACGGCGGATAGAACCGTGACCGAGCCGATCGCTGCAACCGTGACCGCGACGATCGCCGCGGACATCGCGATCGTCGGCGGCGGCCTTGCGGGTTCGCTTGCGGCGGCCGTCCTTGCGCGGGCAGGGCATCGTGTCGCCCTGATCGACAAGCGCGCGGTCTATCCGGACGAGTTCCGGGTCGAGAAGATCGGCGGCCACCAGCTCGAGCTGTTTCGCAGGCTAGGTTTCATTCGCGGCCTCGAGAGCGTCGCTTGTTCATACGACCGTGTGCTCAATATCAGGGAAGGCAAGGTCGTCGATGTCAGCGTCGGCCAAGCGTACGGGCTTCCCTATGCCGATCTCGTTGCGATGGCGCGCGGTCAGATCCCCGATCCATCCAGCCTGATTGTCGATGAGGTCACCGCGGTCAGCTGTAGCAACGACATTCAGCATCTCGAGCTCGCCTCCGGGCGGCGCGTCACCGCGCGCCTCGTCGTTTTGGCGACGGGCATGGCGGGCGTGCTCGGCTACAAGCTCGGCATCAGGCGGCGCGTGCTTGCCGAGCGCCACTCGGTCTCGTTCGGCTTCACGATCGCACGCCGGGACGGCACGCCGTTCGATTTCAAGGCGCTGACCTGTTATGGCGAGCGTACCGTGGACGGCGTCGATTATCTCAGCCTGTTTCCGGTGCGTGCGGGCATGCGAGCAAATCTCTTCATGTTCCGCGATCCGACTGACCCGATCATGCGCGATCTACGCCGCGAGCCCGAGGCGACGGTCCTGCGGTTGCTGCCGGGATTGCAGCCCTATCTCGGCGACTTCCACGTGACCGACCGGGTCCAGAATTGGGTGATGGACCTGTCCGTCGTCGAAGGACATCTCCAGCCCGGCGTCGTGCTCATCGGCGATGCGTTCCAGACCAATTGCCCTGCCGCCGGGACGGGCGTGGCCCGCCTGCTGGTGGACGTCGAGCGTCTTTGCACCGAATATGCGCCGCACTGGCTCACGACCGAAGGCATGAGCAAGGAGAAGATCTCCGAATTCTATTCCGATCCCGACAAGATCGCGGCAGACCAGCAGTCGCTGAAGATGGCGCGCTTCCGCCAGGCGCTGACGTCCCGCAACGATATCGGCTGGGACGTGCGGCGACGGCTGCACTTCCTGCGGCGGAGTATCACCCACCGGGTCGAGCAAATGCGGCCCGGCTGGCTCGCGCAAGTCCGCAGCGCGCTGCGCGCCTGAGTGCTGCGGCCCGCGGCGCCCCGTGTGGTCAGCGCGTGGGAGTTGAGCTGCGGGCCGGCGAGAGCCTGAACTCCGACAGTCGCTTGGCGGCAAGCTTGAGCCAGGGCGCCTGCTTCAGTGCGAACAGGGATATGGTGCCTGCGGTGCTGCCGGCCTGCGTGACCGCCCACATCGGCGAAGGTTGTGCGCCGAACAGTTTCTTGTATGGCTCGTCGCCAATGGTGAAATCGAGCATCTGATCCCCGCGCTCGATACAATCCCTTGCCACTTGCTCGAACATCAGCGCGCCCAAGGACTGGCTCTTGTATCCGGCAATGTCGAAGGCGCTCATGATGACGAGGAAGCTGCCCTGATGGCACAACCCGAGCACGGCCGCGATCACGTCGCCGTCCATCTTCATGGCATAGAGCCGTACGAAGGAGCCGAGACCGCGGAGCGCCACGTCGGAATAGAAGTCGTAGTACTCGGGGCGCTGCAGCAGATCCCCGTCGCCCTGCGACTGAAACCGCGGACCGCGCAATTTCCTCATCACGTCCAGCGCGCCCAGGATGGAGGCACCGTCGTTGCAGCATGAAAAGCCCAGCTCGCCCTTCTTCTGGAGCTGCCGGTACTTCTTTGCGAGCTCCTTCTGATAAGAACGATCCATCGCGCTGGCGCGCCATTGCTCGAACGGCGCGACGAGAACGGTCGCGTAGGCATTGGTGTCGATCGAGACCCGGCGGGGCGCAGCCAGGAGGTTCTCGATCGGAAGCCGTCCGTCCGGCAGCTTGGTCATTCGGAGCAGATCGAACGGGCGAACCAGGCGCCGAATCTCCGCGCATGCGCTCTGGTCCGCGACCAGCTCGGAGAATACCTTCGGGCTGCAGACAGGCGCCAGATAGTCGGAGACGCGGAGGTCGGCGAATTCGATGGTTCGTATCGGACCGCGCCGCACCCGCAGCAGGGGCAGCACCATCGCAAGCGTACCCGTCTTGCGGTGACGGACGACGACGACCAGAGGGACTGCTCCTGCATGGGACGCGAGCCTGGTGTAGAGACTGTGAAGCCAGAGCGGATGCTGGAACGCGGTGGCGGCCGAGCTGTCGAACAGTTCGGCATATTCCGGCGACAGGAAGTCGAACGTCTGCTCGATGGCGGTGTCGAACGTGTTGCTGGGCTTGTTCATGCGTACCAGGGAAATCGATAAGTAGGGAAAGTCGATCGAGCCGGACCTGCGCTATATAGCAGGGTCGTTACGGGCGAGACACCGGCGGCCTGCGATTTGCATTAATGCGCTGAGCCCGGTTCGTATCGTTACCAAACTCCTAAATTCCCGGTACGAGGCACCGCGAACGACCAGCGCTAGCGAATTATTAACCGCGCTTAAGGAAGGTCATCTCATGGCCAGCCTGCAGACCGAGGTGGATTCCGGGGCACTCGATAGCGCGATTTGGAAGACGCGCGGCGTTGGCGTTGAGAAGATTGCCAGAATGGCAATCACCGGTTCGATCACCACCAACGTGGTTGCGTCGATGGGCACCTTCAACACCGCGCTGCTGCCGGCGGAGCTGACCTATCTGCAGCAGGCCGTCGCGCTTCTGATGTGGGGCGTCCTCATCTACGCAAGTGCATTCGTGCGCCCGCGCCTGCGGTTGCAGTTCAATCCCGATCTGATCGCGCTGGTCGCCTTTTACGTATTCGCCGTCGTCTCGGTGTTCTGGTCCAGCCTGAGCGTCGCAGCGATCATGAAGAGCGCCGCGCTTGCGATGACGACCTTCGGCGCATTCTGCCTCGTCACGCGTATCGACCTGGACGAGGTCGTGAGGGCGACGGCGCTTGGGCTCTTCATACTGGTCGCCGCATCGGCTTTCTGTGCGATCGCCGTGCCCGATATCGGGATAGACCACAGCTGGATGCACAACGGTCAATGGCAGGGCGTCTACGAATCCAAGCAGACGCTCGGCTTCGTCGGCGCATATCTCATGTTCTTTGCCTGCTATCGGAAAATGAAGGGGCAGGGGTGGCTGGCCTTTCTCGTCGTATTCCTGTTGGCGTCGACATGCGTCCTTGCATCGGAATCGCGTGGCGCCGGTGCCGTGGCCCTGGCCGCCTGCGCGCTGCTCGTGACCTCGATGTGGTCGATCGGCTGCATGAGGCTCTATGCGATCCTGCCATTCGTCATGTGCATTCTGGCCGTCTTCCTGATCCTGTATTTTTATGTGACGGGATACGATGCCATCCATGTCGGCGACGCCAGCATCGACTTCACCGAGCGGACCATCATCTGGCAATACGCGATAAGCCATTTCGACGACGCACCGTTGCTCGGTTTCGGCATCAACGGCTTCTGGACGGTGCCGTCGATCTACGATTATTTCGAACAGAATCACGGCTGGGTGCTCGACAACTATCACAGCGGCTACATCGCGATCCTGATGGAAACGGGATTTCTGGGATATGCACTTTTCGCCGCGAGCGTCTTCCTGTTCTCGAACAAGATCCTCCATCTGATTTCCGCTCGCGCGATCGACCGATCGCACTGTGCCCTCATCATCGGATTCGTCGTCCTCAGTTTTCAGACCAATTTTACGGAGACGACGTTCCTGCGTTCGACGATGTTCACCTCGGTGTTGCTGGTGGCGTTCTTCCTCGCGACGTGCAGACCGGTGCCGCAGAGAAAATTCTAGTCGCTAGGAATGGAAGCAGATGACCGTCATCCGTGCTCGTTGGCCGGGAAGCTTCAGTCTCGCCGCAATGGTCCTGCTCTTCGCGTCGCTTGGCTGCCGTGCTGCCGGCGTCGAGCAGGCCGCTTCCCGTGAGCTGCCGAGATTGGGACGAGGCATCAATATTCTCGGCTACGACGGGATATGGGAAGGCGGCCAGAACGCGCCGTTCCGCCTGGACAATCTGACGACCATCAAGAAGGCCGGATTCTCGCACGTCAGGATCAATTTCTTCGGCTTCAAGTTCATGGGCCCGGGAAACGTGCTGGACGAGATCGTCCTGAGGCGGCTTGATGCCGTCATCGAGGAGGTCCTTGCACGCAACCTCATCCCCATCCTCGACGAGCACGATACCCATGTCTGCCAGAGCGACGTGGCCGGATGCGCGGATAAGCTCAATGCGTTCTGGCGGCAGATCGCCGAGCGCTATACCGGGAAGTATCCGAAACTTGTCTTCGAGGTCTTGAACGAGCCGGGCGGACAAATGACTTCCGCCGGTTGGAATTCGCTTCTCAATGACTGTCTCGGCATCATCCGCCGCACCAATCCCGACCGGCCGGTCATCGCTGCCGTTCTCAACACGGACGAGATTCCCGTCGACGAGCTGACGCTGCCGGCCGAGGACAGAAATATCATCGTCACGTTCCATTATTACGCGCCGATACGGTTCACCCATCAGGGCGCGCCATGGTCCCGGACCTTTTCGCGGATCGGTCCGCTGGACTGGGGTAGTCCGGACGACGAGGCGAAGGCTGCCGCTGACTTCGAGAAGATGAGGCTCTGGGCGGAGAAAGAGAAGCGGCCCATCTATCTCGGCGAGTTCGGGGTGTACGAGCGTGCTCCCCCCGACAGTCGCCAGAGATACCTGTCGTTCGTGGCGAGGAGCGCCGAAAGACTGGGCTGGTCATGGGCCTATTGGCAGTTTGACCATGACTTCGCGGCATTC
This sequence comes from Bradyrhizobium sp. 14AA, assembly GCF_054185205.1. Classification (NCBI taxonomy): domain Bacteria; kingdom Pseudomonadati; phylum Pseudomonadota; class Alphaproteobacteria; order Hyphomicrobiales; family Nitrobacteraceae; genus Bradyrhizobium; species Bradyrhizobium sp. 14AA. The sequence continues at coordinate 88,331 of NZ_JAVAYM010000024.1, forward strand.
GACAGTGCTCGTCAGACCTGGAAGCCGGACATCCTGCGTGCCCTGATCCCGCGCCCGCATTGAAGCAGGCCCCTCATGCCGTTTTCGCGTGGCTGCGAAAAAGAGGCGCGCCCGGCTCTTGCTCTTCCCAGTATGATAGTTCTTTATAAATGTCATACTGCGGGTTCGGGTGGATGGAGCAAGTGGCGGAGCGGATCTTGCGGGCGGTCGAGCCCGGAGCGGCGGTGCTGTTCGGCGGCTTGATCGCCGCCAACGTCGCAGCCTGGGCCTGGGCCTTCGCGCTGTTCGCCGACGGGCCCGCGGTGATGGCGATAGCGCTGCTCGCCTGGGTGTTCGGCTTGCGCCACGCCGTCGATGCCGACCACATCGCCGCCATCGACAACGTGGTGCGCAAGCTGATGCATGCGGGCGAGGCGCCGCGATCCGCGGGTCTGTATTTTGCGCTCGGCCATTCGACCGTGGTCGTGGCGGCAACAATGCTGCTTGCGCTCGGCGCCGTGAGCCTTGGCGGCGACAGCCTTCTCAAGGAGATCGGCGGGCTGATCGGCACCTCGGTATCGGCGCTGTTCCTGCTCGTGATCGCGGTCATCAACCTCGCGATTTTCGCCGGCCTGTGGAAGACATTTCGCGCGGCGCGGGACCATGGCGTTCACGACGCCGAAGGTCTCGAAGCGTTGCTTGCAGGCCGCGGGTTCCTCGCACGACTGTTCGGCCCCATGTTCCGCCTGGTGACAAAACCCTGGCACATGTATCCGCTCGGGTTCTTGTTCGGCCTTGGCTTCGACACCGCGACCGAGATCGGGCTGCTCGGTATTTCCGCAACGGAAGCCGCGCGCGGCGCTTCACTTGCCGATGTTCTGGTCTTTCCCGCGTTGTTTGCCGCGGGCATGGCGCTGGTGGATACTGCCGACTCGGCGCTGATGGTCAGCGCCTATCGCTGGGCCTTCGTCGATCCCCTGCGCAAGCTCTGGTACAATCTCACGATCACCGGCGCCTCCGTCGCGGTCGCGCTGTTCGTCGGAGGCATCGAGGCGCTTGGGATCATCGCAGACCGGCTCGGCTTGTCCGGTGGCGCGTGGACGCTGGTGGACGGGCTCAACGAGTCGCTTGCGAATGTCGGATTCGCCGTGATCGCCTTGTTCGCGATCGCCTGGCTCGTCTCGATCGTGCTCTATCGTCGTATGTTTGCGGGCGACCGGCGTGTCGCGCCCGAAGCGCTGGAATGCACCGATGCGACCTGAGCCGTGCCGACGGCGGCGTTACGTCGGGGCAGGCATCAACGTCCGATAAGGACTCAGACCTCGAAAGTTCCGAGTCGAGAGATCATCACATCTGAGTACGGGGACGGTTGTATGACCGTGAAGATCGCGTCCGGAAAGGCTTTCCAGACGGCGAGATCATCACGTGAAATGTCGACAAGACCGTAGTGCGAGCGATGCACGCCCGGCTCGCTCGGTTCACCGACGTGGGAAAATCCCAGCCGTGGAATGCCATCTTTCAGCAAAGATACTGGCGGGTAACGCATTTTCCCATTGGCCGACGGTTTTTCGCCGACGGCCATGAAGCTCTCCCGTGCGAGCTGCCCTGAGAGTACGCCGGCCTCGTTACGAGCGGCGCGAACCTCGGTCATCGGAGCGGTCGCATCCGGTGCCACGGCGGCGGGCTCATCCGGTAGGGAAGCCGGTTCGAGGTTGGACCGAGACTCCCGCTCAAGGACCGGCAGTATGGCTTGCGAGGTCGGACCATCGCTAAATGCCTTGTTGGACCCGGAGGGAGGAGCCCCGGCTTCCCTGCTTGCGGGAGCCGGTGCCGACTTCGCCCGCGGCAACTCCAGCGCGCTCCAGTCGAAATGCTGGGGCAAATCAGCTTGCAAGTCTCTGGTGGAGGCAGGCCCAGGGGGGATCGGACTGTCGTTCATTGCATCCGTCACGGCACCACTTTACGCAAGGTCCGGGACCTTAAATGCCCGGCGCCGACTTGTAAAACGCTTCACTGTCGAAATTTAAGGGCGACCGGCGGCACGGCCGGGCAGCGCGCCATTAAGCATGCTGCCCGTCTTGCGCATATTTTCGGCCCGTTTCGGGGATGGTAGACGGCGCCGGCATGTCGGAGGATGATCGACAGTGTCGAAGAAAAGCGTAGCCTGTCGTTCGACTGGATGATCCGTGCGGGAAGACATTCGATGAAGAGTTGATCGCCATGGATGAAAACGACGCGCTCTTGTTGGATATTACGATCGGCAGTCGCTTCCGGGTGAAATCCCTCGGCAAGCACAGCAAGCGTTTGGACGGGAGGACGGGACGGGTCGTCGGCTTTGCTCACACCAAGAACGCTCTCCGGGTCGTTCTCGACGGGCAGAAGCATCCGCAAACGCTTCATCGCAGCTATCTGGAACCGCTGATCGAGACCGCGTCCTGAAGCGCATTGTCGCCGATCGCTTCAGTCTGGCCGGTTTCAGTTGGACTCGATCGGCGCGATGAGGTCGACAATGCGGAGCAGACCCTGGCAGACACGCCAGATGCAGCCCGTGCCGAGAAACAGTTCGGTGGCTGCATTCATGTCGCCAAACTGGAGGTGATAGCCGTTGGCGATCACGTTGATGGATATCCTGATGCCGTTCGTGCCCACCAGTTGGGTGCGCGCCGTATGCACCGCTTCGACCAGTCGCCGTCCGAATTCCCTGGCGTCGTCGAGATCAAGCGCTGCGAGCCGCGGTGGCGTGCGAGCTTGATTGAACGGATACACCGCGTCGATGAGGATGGTGTGGCCGTCCGATAGCAACAGGAGTTGGCTGACCGACTTTCCGGCTGGAAAAAGGAAGCATCGCTCGTCGAGGTCGACCTTGATCTCGTACTTCGGCCGCAACTCTGCGATGATCCGGGGAGCGGGATTGATATTCATCGTGTTGCAATGCGAATTGACCGTAACATGACTTTATCCTAGGTCGCTCGTGCGGAAGCGGCAAGATGCGTCGGGGTTAATGTGTCGCCTGATCCCCGGCGAACCAGTGGAGGCGCTATCGCAAGCCGCCATGCGCGGTATAGTCGGCGAACAGTTGGGCAAGGGAGGGGGCCAACGAGGCCCACGACCATATTTTCGGGGCATTGTACCAATGGCGATCAGGATTGCGGCGGTGAGCTCCGCCACCATGTCGGATGACAAGAAGGAATTCGTCGTTCAGACCACAGGCAAATATACCGGTGCGCTGGAGCTGAGATTCGCCAGTGACTGCGTCGATGATCTGATCGCGGCGCTGACGAGCGCGCGCGGCGGTGTGCAGCCCACAGCGTCGAATGGCGGCGGGGCCGTCGCCGAAGCAGTCGCGCCGAATATGGACGCGGCAGCGCCGGTCAAGCCGGGCGCGGCTGGAGGGGACAAGCCCGACGAGGTGAGGTTCGAAATCCCCAAGAACTGCACGATTTCCGCAGACACCAGCGGCCGCGGCCTTGTGCTGTTCATCCTCAATCACCGGCTGGAACAGCAGGCCGGTTACGCGTTCTCGCCGGACGCGGCGAAACAACTGGCCGGAGGGCTCACCAAGAGCGCCGATGCGTTGCTGGCTCAGCGGGCGATACCGAAGAACTAGACGTCACTCCCGCGGAGTGTTGGCTTCGCGTCACCGTTAAACTTCATTATTGCAAGAATTTACGATGATAAATACCGCCATCACGCTCAGCATCCGCCCGAAATGGCCTGAGATCGCGGATCATTATGCCGTCTGGTCGCAAGGCCGCGAGATCGGCAAGATCCGCCACGCGCTCGATGCCAGCGGGCCCCATCATTCATGGGAATGGTTCATCCTGATCCCGATGGGCCTGCCGGCCTGGACGAGCGGCGCCGCGCAGGACAGGGATACGGCGATCAAGGCCTTCAGCGCAGCTTGGGGGAGACTGCTGAAGGAAACGCAACCCGAGCGGATGCAGCGCGCGTGGGAGCTCGGTCGCGCGGCACAGTTACGGGTTGCGGCGCCGCCGTCTTCACCGTCCGCAGCTGGGAGCTGAGGCGGCGGACTGTCGAAGGTATTTACCAACCTCCGAAATTGACCATTTTGCCGAAATTTCCCGATCTGACACACAATTGATCGGCATCATTCTCAAAAGTAACGTTGCATTAATCGAAAATTATTGCTTAGTTTTCCCGGTTTGGATTTGGGGCAGAGGCTGTTTTGATCGATTTTTGTCCTCGCAGGTTTGCGTAGGCCGCCACGCGTTTTGCGTGAAGCGGCCGTTTTTATTGCGCAACCCAACGGTGGCATTCCGGCCTCTTCCCCACTCGGGCTTGAAGTTTTTGTTGTAGCTATTTTGGAGGAAGACCATGACCACGACATACAACCTGACGACATCTGGCTCATCTGCCACTATCGATGGCGTCTTGTTTCAAACGGTCGATTTGGCTCCCACCGGCACCGGCGTTTTCAACAGCTTCCTGGTGATTCAGGACAGTCCGACGGAAGAAGGTTTCAATACGGATTTTTCTCCGCTTCCGCTGGACGACAAGCAGCCGTCTCACACCAATGCTTTGCTGCTGTCCAGCCTCCAGGTCGTCAACATCAACGGCGTTGATTCCTATGCGTTCAAGCTCGATGCGAACGAGCCGAATTCGAGCAGCGGCATCATTGATCTGACGAGCTTCAAAATCTATTCAGCCACGACTGGGAGTGCCGCGACATTGGGCGCGTTGGGCACCCCGCTCTACGACCTGGACGCCAATGGCGACGTAACCGTCAGCTTGAACGCGGGAAGTGATGCCCCGGCCGGCAGCGGTAAAGGAGACCTGTTCGTCTACATTCCGGTCTCGAACTTCGCCGGTGCCAGTCCCTACGTTTATCTGTACTCGGCATTCGGCGGCACCGCCGCGTCAAACGGCGGTTTTGAAGAATGGGGCGCGACCATCGGGCCGAACACGCCGACCCCACACGCCACGATTTCCGGAACCAAGTGGATCGACGCTGACGGCAACCTGGCGACCACCGGTGACCAAACGGCCGGCGTCGGTTGGACGATCTTCATCGACGACAATCATAACGGCACCCTCGACAATGGCGAGTTGTCGACCACGACAGACGTCAATGGCTCCTATACGTTCACCGGGCTGGATGCGGGCACCTATGACATCCGCGAAGTCGTGCAGGCCGGTTGGACCCAACTGGGGACCGACCCAAATCCATCGACCGTCACGGTGACGATCGACGGCTCCGCGTCTGTCGATTTCTTCAACTTCCAGAATTTCTCGATCAGCGGCACCAAGTTTGAAGACCTCACCGGCGACGGCAAGTCCGCCGACGACAAGGCCTGGAGCTATGCTCCGGTCACGATCTACATCGAGGACGATGGCGTCGCCGGGTTCACGGCTGGTGATCATCGCTTCACGACGACCGATGCCAGCGGCAACTGGAAGATCAGCGGCCTGACGCTGGCTGACGTCGGCAAGAAAATCTACGAGGTCGTTCCTGGCGGGTCTGAGCAGACAGGCACGCTGGTGCAGACCGTCGACAACCCGGGCGGTGGCGGAACCGATACTGGCAACGACTTCACAAACTTCCTGAACTACGCGATCAGCGGAACGAAGTATGAGGACTTGACCGGCAACGGCAAGAGCAATGACGACACGCCGTGGTCGCATGCGCCGGTCACCATCTATATCGAAGACGACGGCGTCGCCGGCTTCACGGCTGGTGATCACCGCTTTACGACGACCGATGCCAGCGGCAACTGGTCGATCAGCGGCCTGACGCTGGCTGACGTCGGCAAGAAAATCTACGAGGTCGTTCCTTCCGGGTCCGAACAGACGGGCACGCTAGTGCAGACCGTCGACAACCCGGGCAGCGGGGGAACCGACACCGGCAACGACTTCACAAACTTCCTGAACTTCTCGATCAGCGGTACGAAGTATGAAGACCTGACCGGCAACGGCAAGAGCAATGACGACACCCCGTGGTCGCATGCTCCGGTCACGATCTACATCGAGGATGATGGTGTCGCCGGCTTCACGGCTGGCGATCTTCGCTTTACGACGACGGATGCCAGCGGCAACTGGTCGATCGGCGGACTGACGCTGGCTGACGTCGGCAAGAGCATCTACGAAGTCGTTCCCGGCGACTCCAAGCAGACCGGCACGCTGGTTCAAACCGTCGACAACCCGGGCAGCGGCGGCACCGACGCGCACAACGACTTCACCAACTTTGTGCTGTTTGATATTTCCGGAACGAAGTACAAGGACATTACCGGAGACGGCATAACGAATGATGACACCGGCCTCGCCGACATCAAGATCTTCATCGATCAGGACAATAACGGCGTCCTGAATTGGACCGATCTCAACTCCAACAACAAGTGGGATGCGGGCGAAGGAGATCGCTGGACGACAACCGACGCCAATGGCCACTATTCCTTCACCGACCTCGACTACACCTATGCCGGCGACAAGGTTTATGAGGTGGTGCCGAGCGGCTACGTTCAGACCGCGGGCATCGGTGGTTACAGCATCGTTGGAACGTCGGGCCACGATCAGACGACCGGCATGGACTTCGCCAACTTCCAGTTCAAGCCGGCGGCCGAGTTGACCCAGGGATACTGGTCCAACCACACCGAGGCGTGGGACGGCAAGACGGGGCTGGGAAAGACGACGAGCGCGAACGACGTGCCCGCCGAAGCCAATCCGAGGACGGATGGCTACCTGCTGCTCGGCGATCTCAACCACAATGGCGTGGCCGATGGAACTGAGGTTGGGCACACCTTGCTCGTCGATCTGAAGGCTGCGCAAGCCATTGAAGCGGGCGCAACCGGCGGCGACGCTCGCATCATCATGCTCGCCCAGGCGGTTGCCACTCAGCTGGACATCAACAACGGCTTCAACAAGTACGGCACGGGCAATCTCGAGCCGCACAATCTGATCACCGAGGCGGTGGATTGGCTCAAGGCATCCGGCGGCGTTCTTGCCGACGGTACGCTATCTGGCCAGGGTACGGTGTCCAAGGCCGGCGTGTTGAGCGGCGGCGAGTGGGGTACCAGCGGCAACCAGTTCTACCTGGGAGCAGGCACCAAGACGTGGGGCGGCGATCAGACGATCAATGGAGTCACCGGCATCAATGGCGAGGACATCAAGAATGCTCTGATGTGGTTCAATCAGAACCAGCTGGTGGTCTCTCAGGACGGCAACGCCGTGGCCTGGAATGACAACGGGACTCTGGAGAATGTCCATACCAATGCGATGGACAATTTCTGGCTGACGCTGCACGAGCAGAACCTGGTCTAGCCGAAACACCGCGTTGAACCAGCGCGAGACGGGCCTTGGCGCAAGCCAAGGCCCATTTCGTTTGCCTGGACGCAATGCCCGTCAGCCCTACGCAACAAGCGTCCATGCCGTTCCCGTGTGGAGCAGGGTCGACGCGACGCCGACCACGTCGGCAACCGTTACCGGCGCCTGTCCATTGTGGGCATCGACAACGATGTTGGTTCCTCCGTTTCCATCGGAAACGAGGCTCAGCCATCCATCCGCGATGGGATTTGCGCCGCTATAGCCTGCGGAAGTCAAAGCCTGATTCAGGTCGATGACGTCCTGGCCGGCCGTAAAGTCGCGGACGACATCAACGGATGAAGTAAGGAATTTGAACACGAAGGTGTCGCTGCCTGGGCCGCCATAAAGGACGTCAGCGCCGCGACCGGCCACGATCGTGTCATTGCCACGGCCAGCCTGGATCGTATCGCCGAAATCGTTGGCGATGATGGTGTCGTTGCCGTCGCCGGCCCAGACGAACTTGATGACGGTGTCGGCAGCGATCTGGAGTTGCCGGCCGGCGATCGTGTCGGTCGCCCCTGGATGCAGGTCGAGGTAGGAGCCGGTCGTGACAGCTGCGGTGTTGAGAACGGCCGTGCCGCTCGTGTCGTGGAGCAGCGCCCGGCTGGCTCCCGCCGCCGTCGCAAACTCGTCGGTGTAGACGTAAGTCGTCGGCGTGTTCGGCGCATCGCCGAGGACCTGAAGGGACCAGCCGTTCAGTGTGCCGGTATTTCCGCTGACACTGTCGGTGACCGTCAGGGTCCAGCTTCCCTTGGCGTCTTCGCCCCAGAAGGTGTTCGCGGTGGTTTCGAAGACGATGCCACCGCCGGTGCCGTTCGAAGGGTGGGAAATCAGCGTGGCGGTCGTTCCGCTTGCAGAGGTAAGGGTGACGGTGAGATCACTCGCATTGGCGTGGGTGATGTTGAGATCCACCACGACCTTGTCGACGATCTCGGACGAGTTGAGCGTGATCGTGCTGCTCAGGCTTCCGGTGCCATCGGGTATCTTGGCGTCGTCGGTATGGTTCACCGTCTGGATCGACATATCCGCATAGGTGGACTGCTTCATCCAGCTTTCGGCAAGACGGACCGCCGCGGTCGCGTCGACCAGGCCGAAGCCGTAGTCGTTCGAAAAGTGCAGGCCGCCGCCGTTCCAGTCATGTGCGCCGTTGGTTTGCCAGCCAGTGCTGGTGGTATCGGTGTTCTTCGCCGAGTAGGCCAGGATCTCCATGATGTCGCGATAGCCGAGGTCGGGATTGGCCTGCAGCATCAGTGCAATGATGCCTGTCACCGTTGGCGCGGCAAACGAAGTGCCGGACATCAGGGCGTAGTCGTTGGTCGTATACCCATAGGCTCCGGCACGATCATCCGTCTGGATGCTCGTTCCCGGCGCCGAAACGAGAAGCGCCGCGCCCGGGGTGCTGTACGAGGCTACGACACCCGCAGCGCCCGTTGCGCCGACCGTGATGACGTAGGGGTCATTCTGATAGTTGTGATAGTTGACGTTGTCGCCGCTTGCGCGCCCATTGCCTGCGGCGAACACGACCGGGATGCCGAGACCGCCACGACCATTGGCAACGTCGTTCAGTAGTGCCGCTTTCGAAGAGCTGAAAGCCGAGCTGAAGAAATTGTCCTGGAATGCGGTCGTGTATCCCCAGCTTGCATTGCCGACATCCATGCCGTTCGTCACGAGGTGATTGAGCGCATCCGCGAGCTGGCCGGGCGAGCCGGCCGAATAGCTTATGCGAAAATCCGCCAGACCCGCATTGTAGGCTACGCCGACGGTGCCGGATCCGTCTCGTGCCGCACCGATGACACCGAGAACAGACGTGCCGTGAAATTCGGTCGTCGGATCGCCAAAGGGATCGCTGCCGCCTGTAACTGCGTCGTAGTCGAGGTTGAACAGATAATTCGGCTTGATGTCGGAGTGGTTGTAGTCGACGCCGTCGTCCACAATCCCGATCTTGATGCCCTTGCCTGTATAGTTTTCCCAGGTCTTGAGAACATCGATGCCCGCCTTGGCATTGAACAGATTCCATTGCTTCAGATAGAGGCTGTCCGTCGGCGTTCCGCTGTCTCCGACAGGCGGATTGAGAGCCTTCCACGCGATTGGGATCGTGGGATAGACGTCAGCCGCCGTCACTGTCGTACTGCCGCCCGTGCTTCCCCCGGTTGTCGTTCCGCCTCCGCTGGTGCCTGTGCTTCCGCTGGTGCTTGTGCTTCCGCCGCTGCCGCTGGTCTTTCTGCCTCCAGCAGCAAATGCGTCGAACCCTCCATCCATGTGGCTCGACTGATCCGCATGAAGCGCCGGATTCCCCGAGGTGGCTGCCGAAGCGATGTTCAGTCCGGCGAATTCCCATTCCACAGCATTTGCGTTCGCTTCGAAGAAATTCCCGTGCTGATCATTCGCGCCCCGCTTCGCCATCGAATCTCCTTGCATGTGCGACGGAAGAAAGCGCGCGTTACGTCGCGCGTTGCTGCGGAGATCGGACGACGGCGCAAATTAAAGGCGGGTAAATTCGGTAGTTAAACGAGGATCAGTGGTTCCAAAGCACTGACGGGTGCGCTCCAATTCTCCGTATCGATTTAATGGTGCGTAAATAGAATTTACGTTGGTTTATGCCGGTTGCTTCGAGGCGGTAAAACCGTCCAGGCTGGGTCGTGTGGCGACGATTTGATTCCGTTTCCGACGAAGCGTCGTTCCCGCGTGCGATGTGAGATCGAGGCCGCGCGCCCGATCCGATGCCCTCGGCAATTGCGCGGCCGGGGAAATATGCTGCGAGGCACGGGGCGTCCTGCCGCGCGAAAGGAGAATTCGTAATTTCCAAAGATTCGGATTGACAGAAGTTTCGTTTCGGCGTATATGCGTTGCCATCCTGGCCCGTCAAAAGGGACGTATCGCGATCGTCACGACACGGAGGCTGGGATGCGGTGGCCGCGACGGCGTCGGCGCGAACAGGGTCGCAGGGCGGGAATCCTTTGATGGTGCTCCGTGAGCGGCGATTGAGCGCGTAACGACACGGCGCTGACAGCGTCTTCACGTGGTCTCGACGGTGCGCGCACGCCAACTGTCGGGGGGCCGGTGCGGATGTGCGCGGACGGAGAAGTCGTGTGGTCCTGGCGCCCGAAAGCTGGCGCCAAGCCTTGTGGAGGCGTATCACGCCAACCGGCGTGAGCGCCGAATATCCGCAAGGCGACGGGGGCAATAGAGCTCGTCTCCCCGGGGAGAGCGCGAAGGAAGCCGTTAAAACCATCCGCGCAGGGGAAGGCCGGGATGTCGGCATCACCTGTGACCCACCCGTGCGCAGTTTCTTCGCACACGGGGCTGCGGGTGCCGGCTGGCGCCCTGCCTTCCCTGCGCCCTTTCTTCCGGAAGGGGAGTTGCCAGTTCAAGCTCGGGCATGTTGCGCCGCGAGAATGCGAACCCGTGCCCGCGCCGCGCATTGCCCCGCCGCTGCCTTTGACCAGCCGCGTTCACGTATGCATCGGTCAAGATAAATATCGTAAACGCGCAGGAGGCCGTAGCTCTACGGCGCCTTTACCTTCCGGCAAGGATTGCTTTCTCGGGAGCCGGGGGCTGTGCTAAACATTGTCCTGGATTGGATAAGAATTGTTAACGGCTGCCAGTAGGTCTTTAATTCGGCCGGGCGTTGTCGCTCCGGCGGTCATTTTTGATTAGGGGGGCGGGGGCATCCGCCGGATTGTGTGAACGCGCCTTTCAAAAGGCCGGACGAGCTCCGGCGCCTGCTGCAGACATGCCAGGGTTACTTCGCGACGGCCGGCATCTTCAGCCTTGCCATTAACCTGCTGTACCTCGCCGGCCCACTCTATATGCTGCAGGTGTATGACCGTGTGATCTCGAGCGCGAGCGAGATCACGCTGTTGATGCTCACGATCGCGTTGCTGCTGGCGTTCGTGGCGCTTGCCGGGTTGGACGCGGTCCGGGCACGGGTCCTGACCCGCGCCAGCATCCGCCTTGACCAGAAGATCGCCTCGCGGGTGATGACGGCAATCATCGATCGCTCGGCTGGCGTGGGCGGCGCCCGCAGTCAGGCGCTCCGCGATTTCGATACGTTTCGCCAGTTCGTTACCGGGACCGGAATTCACGCCATCTTCGATCTGCCCTGGGCGCCGATCTACATCGCGGTGATCTTCGCCCTTCATCCGTTCCTGGGAGCCTTCGCGCTGGGGTGTTCGGTCATCCTGGTATTGATGGCGCTCCTGAGCGAGTGGCTGGTGAAGCTGCCGCTCACGGAATCGAATGAAGCCGCTGCGCGCAGCTACAGTTTCACCGAAATGAGCCTGCGCAATACCGAAGTCGTGCGCGCGATGGGCATGACCGGCGGACTGCTGCGACGCTGGAGCCGCGACCGCGACCGGATGCTCGAGCGCCAGGTCGCCGCAAGCGACCGCGCCGCCGCGATCCAGAGCCTGATCCGTTTCCTGCGCCTCGCCATGCAGTCGCTGATCCTGGGCCTGGGCGCCTATCTCGTGATCGAGCGGGTCACGACGGTCGGCTCGATGTTTGCCGCCAGCATTCTGCTTGGCCGCGCGTTGCAGCCGGTCGAGCAGATCGTGGGATCCTGGCGTGCTCTCGTGTCGGCGCGCGCGGCCTTCTTGCGCATTCGCGAGTTGCTCACCGCGCATCCTATGCTCGATGCCGGCCTCACGCTTCCCAAGCCCAAGGGGCGCCTTTCGGCCGAGGCGGTGACCTTCGTTCCTACCGGCAACTCCAAGCCTATTCTGCGCGGCGTCACCTTCGCCGTGGAAGCGGGGGAGGTCCTTGGCGTGATCGGGCCGTCGGGGGCCGGAAAATCGACCCTCTCGCGTCATCTTGTCGGCGTCCTGACGCCTTCGGCCGGCGCTGTGCGACTGGACGGCGCCGATGTGTCGACCTGGGTCAAGCGGGCGATCGGCGACCATGTCGGTTATCTGCCCCAGGATATCGAGCTGTTTTCGGATACGATTGCCGCCAATATCGGCCGCTTTGACGAGGGGAGCGACAGGGAAGTCATCCTTGCCGCACAGCTCGCGGGCGTGCACGAAATGATCCTGAGGCTTCCGAGCGGCTACGACACCCAGGTCGGCGAAGGTGGCGCCATTCTATCCGGCGGCTTCCGCCAGCGGATTGGTCTGGCCCGCGCCGTCTATGGCACGCCAAGCCTCGTCGTGCTCGACGAGCCGAGCTCGAACCTCGACGCTGAAGGTGATGTCGCTCTGGCTGACTGTGTCGTGCAACTGAAAAAGCGCGGGACAACGGTCGTCATCGTTTCGCATCGGCCGGCGACCATCGGGGTCGTCGACAAGATTCTCGTCCTCAGGGATGGCGTCGCCGAAATGTTCGGGCTGCGCGCCGAGATCATGTCACGGCTGACCCGTCCCGTGCCGGTGCACGCCGTGCAGGGCTCCAGCAGTTAGGCTCGCGCAAATGGCCATTCTAGACGGAACGCCGAAAAATCTCGCAGCCGTTCGCAGCCGACCGGGTCTTTCCGCCGGGCCACCAAGCGACTCGATCAAGCGTGTCGCTCTCGCCGGCTGGATCATCATTGCCCTGTTCTTTGGCGGGATCGGTGCGTGGGCCTTGACCGCGCCACTCAACGGCGCCGTCGTGGCAAACGCGGTCGTCAAGGTCGACGGCAATCGCAAGAGCGTCCAGCACCTCGACGGCGGTATCGTGAAGGAGCTGCGGGTCAGGGAGGGTGACAAGGTCCGCTCGGGCGATCTCCTGATCGTGCTTGATGAGACCCAGGCGCGCGCCGAATACGAAGTTCTGACGCAGCAATGGGTCGTGCTTCGCGCAACGGAGGTCCGTCTCCTGACCGAGCTCGATCACGGCTCAGCGCTCGTGATACCCTCGGACGTAAAGACGCATTCCGACGATCCCTATCTGAAGAGCGTCTGGAACGGACAGGTCAGCCAGTTTGAGAGCCGCCGGGCCTCGCTCGAGGGACAACGCAACGTCATCCGCGAGAAGATCAATCAGCTTGGCTCGCAGATCGTCGGCGCCCAGGCGCAGGTCAAGTCGTTTACCGACCAGATCAATTCGGTTCACAGCGAGGCGAAAGATATCGCGCCTCTCGTCGAGCGCGGCCTGATCGCGCGCCCCCGCATTCTGCAACTGGAGCGTACCGCCTACGGCCTGGAAGGTCAGATCGCGGATGCCAGCGCCAACATCGCCAAGGCGCGCCAGGCAATCGCCGAGCAAGAGCAGCAGATGGCGCAGCTCGACAATGATCGAATGACCGACGTGACCAAGGACCTCCGCGACACGCAAGCGAAGATCCTGGAGGTGATCCCAAAGGCCATGAACGCCAAAGCGGTCCTGGGGCGCATGGAGATCCGCGCTCCCTATAGTGGCCAGGTGGTCGGCCTCAACGTCTTTTCCGTCGGCGGCGTCATTCAGCGCGGCGACAAGATCCTGGACATCGTCCCGGAGCAGGATGGGCTGACCATCGAAGCGCAGGTGGCGGTCGAGGACATCAGCGACGTGCATCCCAACACGCGTGCGGAAGTTCACCTCACGGCTTACAAGCAGCGGATCGTGCCGATCATTCATGGCGACGTGATCCAGGTCTCGGCAGATCGCCTGACCGACCCCAAGACCAACAATCCATACTACACGGCCTTCGTGCGAATTGATCAGGACGAGCTTGCGGCCATGCCGAACATCAAGCTCTATCCGGGAATGCCTGCAACGGTCATGATCCCGACCATCCAGCGCACGGCATTTGAATATCTGGTTGGGCCGCTGATCATGTCGTTCAATCACTCCTTCCGTCAGAAATAGGACGCATGGGCCCGTTCGAGCGTGCTCGCGCGGACGGCGATGAGGCAGCCATCAATTTACGGCGCCGACGCGGTAAAGACGCCTTTATGATGCGCAACGCGGTTGTTGCGCTCCTGTTTGGCTTGCTTGCGGGCTGCGGAGGAACGCGACTGGCGCTCCAGAACGAGGCCGAAGATTCGTCCGTAAATCTGGCCGAGGCACTTGCGGATTGCCGCAACGGATTTCCCGATCAGATCGCGCAAGCCGTGCCACGCGCCGATTGCATCGTGAAGGCAACAGAGCTCTCGGTTCGGCCCGGCTTGCGGTTTCCGGAACTGCTCGACCGCGAAAACGCATTGCGCAAAGCGCTCGCCGTCCAGGTCTCGGCCGGCATCGTCTCGCTGCTTGAACGAAATGACCAGATCGCGAAGGCGCACAGAGCCATCGTGGCGGAAGAGACGGAAAGGCTAAAAGGAGCGCCGTCGGAAGGGCAGGGACGTAGCCCGTTAGCCGTGGTTCAGTGGCGGGCTTCCAATTCGGATGCGTGTGCCCGGCTCGGGGGTAATTCTCCGAACTGCTATTGAACGCGCCTGGCGCGGCGGCAGCCAGATCATGGCGCGCAAGGGCATCTAAAACCTGCCTGTGTCGCTGTAGGACTATTTGAACGGGTCGTCGATCGAAGCGGCCGACTGCCTCACGCGTCGGACGCCGATGGGGGAGCCGTCCGACACGAACAGCAATTCGTAGCTCTGTCCTCGAGAGTCCGTTGCGGTGCAGGTGACACTGGAGACCCGCCGCGCGGCGAAGTTGCCGAACTGGCGGCAGATGCCGGTCGACGCCTCCTCGGAGGGGACCGGGAGCCCATGGACCTTCGGCCGGTGTTTGGAATTCAAGAGCATCCGATCGACCGGAAGCTCGTAGGAATTGTCGTCGAAGCGCCTTCCTTTCTCGCCGGAGAAGGACACGACGTGGCCGTCGTCCGCCGGATCCTCGATGGCTACGGCAAAGTTGACGCGACCGGCTTCGCTATGAGCGTAGGCAACAGCCTTGCAGCCGTAGTCACGACCCGCGATCTTGAGGGTCGTGCACTTGCCGGACATGTGCGCGAGGATGTCGATCATCGGCTGACGGTGCTCGATGCGCTTCGGAGCGTCCGGATGCTGCTCCGCAGCCGGTCGGGTCGCGGCCGTCTGCGCGACGCAAGGAGCCGCCAAGGTCAACAGCGCCCCGCTCAGCAACAGCCGGGGCCCGAACCGACATAAAAAATGCGCTGAACTGTTCACGCAATCCCCGCTGCTGGGCTGAGAGCCGCGACGAAGAAAAGCCCGTCCGGCCAAACTCTTACCCTGCTCATCCCGGCCACATAGTGACACCGGAGCGGTCACCGATCAATCGAGTGACGTGGCAACGGTACTGCCTTTGCTTGTTTACTTAACCCGACTAAGGCATTAAAGGGCCGAAACCGATCGGCCGCCGCCGTTTCGCTCGGCAAAGCGGTTATCCGCAGCCGGGGGTCACGTGTCATGCCAGCGTCGATCTGTGGAGTTAGGAACGCGTGATACTGAGCGACATTGTCCTCGTACAGCACTGGCTTGGACCTTGCATACCCGTCCGGGCTGAACGGCAAGCGGAGAGGCAGTTGGACTGACCGATTGCACAAAATTGCGATGAACTGCACCGGTTTCGAAGGCCAATACCAATGGAACGATGATTGACTTGAAAACGAACGAGCCCCTAATCTCGCCTACTTATAGTCGTTAACGCCGATTCTCACGCACACAAATGGAATTTACAGGTGTCTAAAGTCAAGAACAAGACGGTTGCCAGCTTTGGTTCGCGCTTGAAACAGCTGCGGGAAGATCGGTCGATGACGATCACGGAGCTGGCCAGACGGATTGACGTGACGCCGCCTGCCATCTGGCATTGGGAAAAGCGGGGCAGGGTGCCCAAGCCCGCCACCATAAAAGCCGTGGCAAAGGTGCTCAATGTGAGCTCTGAATTCCTGGAGAACGGTGTTCATCTCGTGAGCGCCGAGCTTCAAGGTCCCTCGGATCACCCCTCCATGCGGCCCGACGAGATGAGCCTCGAGCAACTGATCCGTGCCATTGAGGCGAAGGGCTTCCATGTCCGGATCTCTTCGTCCGGCGATCGCGAAATCTAGACAGCTGGGGTAAACGGGAGGCGCGTCTCGCCGGAATGAGCGAGCGCCGTATCGCCGTCTGACATCTGGCGAAGACGGTCGCACCAGCCTCGTTATCGAGCCGCGAGCTCTCGCTATCGCCCGGCCGGCGTGGACCGGATAGAGGGCCCGTCCGTGCAGGGTCCATTCCGCATATTTGTGCCGACCCCGCGAAAGCGATGAAGGCTGCAACCGGTGCGCGTCATTCGCCCGCGCCGAACGACCTCGCGCTCTCGGTCCGCCCGCGAATGCCCCAATGCCATGTGCGTTGTCGGGACCGAATGGGCAGCGCTGACCGTCCCTCGTCTGCAAAGTCTTGATTGTGCGAGCCCGGCTCGTCACGGGTCCCTCGTGAACGCTTCGAGTAACCGTCCCTCGATCCGATTTGGCGGATCGACACATTCAACTTGCAGGATACTTCCACGCGATACGCCCCTGTTTGAATGGCTGCGTTGTGATGTCAAACGTTGGGCGTGATGCTTGCTCGCAAAGTGCGCAATGGCATTTACTGCGTCGTCCGGCCGATTAAATAAAATTGAACGTGAAGGCACGCGTTCGTTTCGGAAGCATAAAATGGTTTTGCAACTTCCGGATATGATGCGATCCGCGCATGCGGATCACGTTCGGCAAGAACCCCGGGTGATTCCCTAAGTCCTTGACGACACATGACTGCTGCGTGGAAACGCGGCGAAAATCGGGATTTCGGTTTGCAACCACAAGTTAGTATTCCAACCTGTGTCGGTCGTGCGTGTAAGCTCATGATTGCCGAGAGGCCAAAGCGCTTGTGGCCACGCTGTCGCCGTGTCATACTTTCGTAGTTAAGCAGAATTAAACTTCGCGTAAATTTCGTTTAAGCCGCCAACTCGTCGTTCGAAGAAGGCGCTGCAATGAACAAAGATTTTAGCACCCTGGATTTTCATTTAGCTCATTCTCTGTCGCGTGTCGTTGACGGCACGGACATTCAAATTCTCCCCAACAGACACCGCTAGCCGTTTCTCCTCAAGCACGTATTTGCTTGAGCCGCCTTTACGTACGTCAATCTGCTGCACGCCGTTCGGTCCATTTTTTATGGGGCATTCCGATGGGTATAGCCTGGCGCTGGAACAAGGAAGCTCGCAAGCGCTCCGCGTTCGAAACCCTTCTCGACAAGGTCATTCGCGAGATCCTTCCGGGGCGCGACAGTAGAAGGCGCCGCTGGGGCGGCGCGGCGAAACCGACCGCAAAACCGCGGCGGCAGAACTTCACGCTGGAAGCGATAGAGCCGCGTCTGCTGCTGTCGGCCGACATTTCCTACGCGACGATACCGAATCCATCGGTGCATGAGTTCACGCTGCAGGCGAGTGGCTCCAGCAGCCTCACTCTCTTCGAATCCGGCACTTCAAATGTCGCGGGTACCGCGAGCCTGACGGACAACAACGTCACGATCGAGCGTTCCGGCGGTTCGGTCGCACAGGCGGCCTTCGGAGATACGATCCACATCGACCTCGACACGTTCTCCGCCTTGAACGGATTCGTGGGCGGCGGCGGCACCCTCAACATCAATTTCACGGGCGGCGACCAAAGGCTGTTCCAGGACACAGTCAAGCTCGACGGCACCTCGGCCGTGCTCAATTTCGGGCTCAATCTCAAAGCCGATACCGCCATCTCGTCGAGTGCACATGCGGCTTTCGGTGGCGGTCTGACCCTCGTTTCGGAGATGACGGCGGGCAACGATCCCGTGGTGAACCAGGGCATCCTGGCCAATGCAAATACAGGCATTACGCTGGCCGGCGCCAATCTCACCGCAAGCTCTGTCACGTTCACCGCGCACTCAGCCCTCGACGTGGATGCCGACGGCTCGGTTCAGGGCAATGCCGATGATTCCAGCTTCAGCGGCAAGATCACCGGAAAGATCGCCGATGCGATCAACGACAACCTGGGTAACAATATCCATCTCGTCTCGTTGGTCACGAGCTTCTCGAGCGCAAAGATCGACATCGGCGATTCGATATTGAGCGCAACCGCCGGCGATCTCACCCTCGCTGCGACGGTCGACGGCACTCTCAAGGCATCGTCGGTCAACAACGGCTCGTTCAAGATCACGCTGGTGGCGGGCGAGGCGGATCCGGAGGTGCTGATCCACGGCGCGTCGAGCCACGTCAGCGCCAGTGGCAAGATCGGCGCGACGGCCAAGTCCGACGTTACGATCAATGCGTCTGCCGCGCCCGGCTCCGGCAGCGATGCTTCCAAGGACGCCGCGGTTGCCTTGACCGTGTTCGACAGCGGGGCCAAGCTTGGTGTGTCCGGCGGAGCCACTGTGAATGCCAGCGGGGCGAGCGCTACCGCCTTGCTCGCGACAAGCAAGCTGAACGCCACGACCTTGGCCGACGGCAGCGCGGGCAGCGCCGGCGCGGCCGTCGCGGTTTCGGTGATCCTGGGCGACACAACGGCCTCGATCGAGGGCGCGACCGTCGACGGCACAGGGGTAACGCTGGCGGCCGGGTCCGACCGCACCATCATGACGTCGGCGTCCTCTTCGGTCGGCGGGTCCTCGGACGGCGGCGGCGGCAACGCGAGCCAGAAGACGCTCGGCAGCAACGGCGCGACCACCAACGAGGGCAGTATCACTTTCGCCGGTGCGGTCGCCGTGGGCGTCGACACCGGAACGGCGTCTTCGTTCATCAACGGCGGCACGATCGATGCCAGGACCGGCGCGGTCGCAGTCACGACCACGACCAAGGATGTACAGACGGTTATTGCCGACGCGAGCTTTACCGGCGACACGTCCGGCAACGCTCAGCAGGGCGTTGGTATTGCGGTGGCGATCGGCGTCGTCGACCGGAGCAATCTTGCCTACATCGATGGAAACACGACCATTACAGGCAGCTCGCTCGCCATCGACGTGCTGGCTCCGCAACAGAGCGTGTTCACGGTCACGTCGATCTCGGGTGTTGGCACCGCCGAGAACCTGACGGTCGACGGTTCGGTCGCGCTCAACTTCGTCTTCAATCATAACTATGCGTACCTGGCCAAGACGGCACACGTCACGCTGTCGAGCCCGACCAACGTCACGATCGAGGCCGATTCCAACATCGCGCTCGTCACCAGGGCCACGCCCGCCGACAGCAAGGGCGACCCTGCCAAGACCGGCGTCGGAATCTCTGTCGCACTCGGCTACGACGACGACACGACCTCTGCCTACCTGGACGATGGTGCCATATTGGCGGGCGCCAAGGACCTGACGCTCATCGCCACGTCGATCCACACGATGGAAACCGACGCGATGAATGGGGCGGTGGGGAAGAGCACCTCCGTCACCCCGGTCATCGCGATATCGATCTCCGATAACGACGTGTCGGCCAAGCTCGGTACAGGGAGCGAATTGGACATCGGTGGTGCCTTCACGGCTTCCGCTGCGCTGACTGACCAGGTAACGACCTCGGCCGAGGGGGACACCCAGGCGGGGACCGCGATCGGCATCTCGATCGGGCTCAGCTTCGTCAACGACCATTCACTGGCGACAACCGGGCGCGACCTCGTCACCACGGGCGGCGCGGCGGCATTCCTGTCGAATGCCATTTCGATCAGCGAGACCAAGGCCAAGGCGAGTGCCGCCGGCGGCGAGGACGAAACCAAGAACAACAGCAACGGCGGCAAGAGCATCGACCAGAAGACGACGGGTCAGAAGGATTTCGCGAACTCGGCAGCGACGAGCAAGAACAGCGGTGCAAAGGGGACGGGCGCAACGGACACCAACAAGGCGTCTTCGGGCGGGGGCGACGTCACCGTGGCCGGCGCGGTTGCCCTCGATGTCCAGAATGCCACCTCGACGGCGTCGATCCCGGACAACCGTAAGATCACCGCCACCGGCATGCTCACCGTTCACTCGGCACTCAACTCCGACGGTCACGCGACCGCGGATGGCAAGGCGACCACGACGTCTGGAGGAACCGGCGTTGGTCTCGGCGTGGCAATTGCCCTGAACAATCCGACCAACCTCGCCTACATCGGCAACAACACTGATATTCACGGCGGGGGCTTGACCGTCGAAGCGGTGATGGACGAGCGGAAGATCGACGCCCCGGTCATCAAGCCCGACGTCGTGAACACGACCGACGATACGATCTTCGTTGGTCTTGGAGCCGGTCTGAAGAGTGGTGATCGGGTCGAATACCTCAATTTCGCCCTGAGCGGCGATATCGGCGGACTGACCAATCTCAGCATCGACTACTACGTGCACGTCAACGACGACGGCACGATCAGGCTCTATGACAGCAAGGCGAAGGCCGAGGCGGGAGAGACCACCGGCGCGGACAAGCAGATCGACCTCACGTCGCCAGGGTCTGGCGATCAGCACCTCTACAAGGTCGAGGACGTCATGGGCGTTCCCACGCCCAATCCCCTGAGCGATGTCAAGTTCACGGCCGGCGGCACCGTCCGGCTGCTCAATCTTGGCGCCAATGCGCATCTGCGCACCGGCGATTCAGTGACGTACGACACCCCACCCGGAAGCACGGCGATTGGCGGCCTTTCCGGCAACACGGTCTATTACGTCATCGACCTGACCGGCGGGCACTACCAGCTCGCGGCTTCACGCAACGAGGCCTATGCCGGCAAGGCGATCGAGCTGACCAGCGACGGCAACGGCACCAAGGTCGTTGACGAAAGCCATTCGACGCGGGCCGAGGCATTGTCGGCGGCCGGATCCGGCGATATCGGGGTCTCCGTATCGGTCGCGGTCAATGTCGTAAACAATGAAACCGAAGCAGTCATCGGCAAGACGCCGTCCGGGGACCATTCCGGGACGAGCACGGCGAAGGTCGCGATCACCGGCGGTCTCGATGTTGCGGTCAGAGCCGGAAGCAGCGCGGACAACCTCGCGCGTGCACTTCCGCATGGCGATACCGATGGAGAGAATGTCGGCGTCGGCGCCTCGGTTGCGGTCGACGTCCCGACCAACACGGTCAACGCGGCAATCATCAACGGCACGACATGGTCGGGCGCTGCGGGAAAATTCACGGTCGCGGCGGAAAACGTGGTGTCTACATTCACGCATGGCGAAAACGGCGCGGCGGGTGGTGTGGGCGTCGCCGTGGGCGCCGGCATCCTGGTCGCCTCCGACACGGTGTCGGCCTATGTCGGCACGGGTGGCACCGTTTCGGCCACGGGTGACGCTTCGATCACCGCGTCGAACGAAGCGGACTACACCACCGACACGGATGCCGCGGCGGCCGGCAAGAGTGTCGGCGTCGGTGCGTCGATCGCGATTGCCTGGCTGACCGAGAACGTCAGCGCCGAACTTGCAAGAAGTGTCACCACCACCGGCGGTGCTGCGACGGTCGCCTCGACCTCCACGGTCGTCAGCGAAGCGAAGGCGGTCTCGACGGTCAAGGGCAAGGACGACGATTCCGGATCGGGCAATAACGCTGACAAGCAGGCTGACGGCCAGGTCAATGGCGGCAATGCGAGCACCAACGGCAAGGGTGTATCGTTGCCATCGGCAGGCGGCAACGCCTCGAGCGGCAACAGCTCGGCCTCGTCGCAGGGCAGTGGGAACGGCAGCGGCGTCGGGGTCGCGGCATCGATTGCGGTGAACCGCGTCCTGGCGGACAACACTGCCAAGGTAACAAATGGCGCGGACATCACGGCGCAAGGTCCCGTGAGGATTTCCGCCGTTGCGCAATACGATGACAGCGCGAAGGCGATCGGCGCATCCCTTGCGATGGACAACAATTTCAACATCGCCGCGGGTGTCAGCGTCAACTGGCTTGGCGCCACCAACAAGGCACAGGTAGGGGCTGGTTCGGTCATCATCAGCCACAGCGCCGCCGGCGGCATCACCGTCGAGGCGGTGACGCCGAGCGGCGAAACCGACGACTTCGTGGCCTGGGGCGCCGCCGCGGCGGGCGGCAAGGGCAGCATGAGCATCGCCGGCTCGGTCGCCATCAACATCGTCGATCATTTCGACACCGAGGCGTCGACCGCGAGCACGTCGCATCTGGAATCGGACGGCGGAATATCGGTGAACGGGATCGCCGTGCTCGGTCCGCAGACGATCGCGGCCGCCGGCGCGTTCTCCAAGGATTCCGGTGCGCTCGGTGCCGCGATCAACGTGACGGTGCTGCATGCGAGCGTGACCGCCGCGATCGAGGGCGACGCCGATGCGGCGGGCGCCATCCAGGTCGATGCCGAGAGCCATATGGTGCCGACCGAGATCGATCTGCCGCTCAAGCCAAAGCTGACGTCCGTGGCCGTGGCCGGCGCCGCCAGCGCGAAGGACATGGCCTTCGCCGGCTCGTTCATCGTCGATGATTTCCATGTTGATGTGGACGCCCACATTGGCGCGGGTAGCCAGGTCAACCAGGGCGGGCTCTATACGGTCGCGAGCGGCCAGACCGTGAGCGTGCATGCCGTCAATGAGACGAAAGTCGTCAGCGTCGCGGGTGCGCTCGGGCTATCGCTCGATTCGAGCGGGTTCGGCGTAGGGCTGGATGTCGAGATCCTTCACAAGACCACGAAGGCCTATATCGGCTCGTCGGCGCATGTCGGCAACAATGGTGGCGGAGCGGTCACCGTCACGGCGACATCGTCCGAGACGATGCTGTCGGTCGCGGGCACGATCGGCGGCGGCTTTGGAGGAGTTGGAGCCGCGGCATCGGTTGGCATCGCCGACATTCACCCGGAGACGGACGCCTATATCGACGATTCTGCCCAGGTGCGTTCGGGCGGCGCCATCTCGGTGACTGCGACCGACACCTTCATCACGACGATGGTTGCGGGGGCGATCGGCGTCGGAGACAGCGCGGGAATCGGTCTGGCAAACACCACGCTGGTCCACGCTGCGACCGTTCAAGCCTATGTCGGTGCCAACGCCACGCTGCGCGCCGGCGGCAATATAGATGTCATCGCAAAGGAAAGCGAAGACATCATCTCGATCGCGGCCGGATTTGGCGGCGGCGGAGATGTCGGGATAGCGGGCTCGGCGGCGATCAACGTCCTGACGGAACACACCACGGCGTCGATCGGGCACGGCACCTCCGTCACGATCGTGGGCGTGCACGACCTCACCGTGAAGGCGACCGACGACACGGGAGTTACCACGGTTGCTGGCTCGATCGCGGCGAGCGGCACGGCTGGCGTGGGCGTCGGCGTCGGTGTGGGCGTGTTCAAGAAGTTCACGACTGCCTTCATCGACTCGAACGTGACGGCCACCGTCGGTGGCAATATCCTGGTCACCGCCGCGTCGACCGAGACGCTGATTTCGGTGTCGGCAGGCATCGCCGTCGGCGGTACGGTCGGCGTGGGTGCGAACGCCGACGTGAATGTGTTCGAATTGCATACGCGGGCCTTCATTGGCGACGATCCCACCGACGGCACGCTGAGCTTTGGCCAGGGCAACGTGCATGCCACGGGCACGGTCGCCATTTCGGCGGACGACCAGACCGACATCAACGAGATCACTGCCGTTCTTGCGGCCGGAACCGTCGGCATCGGGGCAGCCGCCGGCGTGAACGTCATGACCAAGGATACGGAGGCGTTCATCGGCTCCGGCGCCGTCGTGACGGGTGATGGACAGGGCCTGGGTGCCGACGTCAATACGGGCGCGATCGGGATCACGCTCACGCCGGTCAATGCCGGCGACAAGTTCTCGCCGAATAGTCCGGACGGGCAGGGGATCGAGACCAAGACCACGGACACACGTTCGACTGCCGAGTCCGACGATCCAGTGGCGCGCAGCAACCTGCGCTCAGGTGGCCATGTCGGCACGCCCAAGGTCGACGCGATGAAGACGAGTTCGAGCGGTAGCGGCGACCAGGACGTGTCTGACGACTCCCTGGGCAACATCCGCTCGGCGGGTCCGACGGTCCAACCCGGATTCCACGGCGTCGCGGTGGCGGCCACCAATCAGGACGAGATCAGGACCTTCACGTTCAGCGTCGGTGCGGGCGAGGTCGGCGTTGCGGTGACGGCAGGCGTCGACGTCGTCAATGCGACGACGAAAGCCTATATCGGCGACCATGCGACGGTGAACGGCAGCACAGCCACCGCAGCCAACGAGCAAACGGTGCTGGTCGGTGCCGCCGACGATTTCTATCACCTGGCAATTGCGGGCTCCGCGGCCGGCGGTCTGGTCGGCGTGGCGCCGGCGGTCGGCGTCAACGTGATCGGGAATACCACCGAGGCCTATATCGGCGACCACGCGACGGTGAATGCGCTTGGCGACATCGGCGTGGCGGCAAATGTCAAAGAGAACGTCGTGATGATCGGCTTCGGCATTGCCGGAGGCTTCGTTGGCGTCGGCGGCGCGGTGGATGTCCTTAGCGTCAGCAACACGACCAAGGCACATATCGACGACCACGCGGTCGTGTTCGCACACGGCGACGTCCTGGTCTCTGCCGCTGACGACACCCATGTGCTCGAGCTGTCCGGCGCTCTGGCCGGCGGTGCCGTCGGCGTTGGTGGTTCGGTCGGCGTGATGCTGATCCACAAGGATACCGAGGCGTTCATCGCGGCGAATGCCCAAGTCGATGCGCTCGGAAAATCGGCCGGCCAGGGCAACATCCTGGATGGCACGATCGGTTCCGGGTTCGGCAGGACCACTGCACATGGCGTGCTGGTGCAGGCGGAGTCGAGCGAGGATCTGCTCCATATCGTTGCCGCCGGCGCAGGCGGCTTCGTCGGCGTTTCGGGCGCCGTCGGCGTGACGCTGATCAGCGGCGAGACCGACGCCGCGATCCTGGACGGAGCACTGATCAACACGGCACATCAGGGGAGTGCCGGGCCCTCGCAGAGCGTCCATGTCGGTGCCGCGGACGACGTCAGCGTGAAGACATTCGTGATCGGCATCGGCGCAGGGTT
The DNA here is from genome assembly GCF_054185205.1 of Bradyrhizobium sp. 14AA. Taxonomy (NCBI): domain Bacteria; kingdom Pseudomonadati; phylum Pseudomonadota; class Alphaproteobacteria; order Hyphomicrobiales; family Nitrobacteraceae; genus Bradyrhizobium; species Bradyrhizobium sp. 14AA. Next base: position 113,388 of record NZ_JAVAYM010000024.1, read on the forward strand.
CGTCGGTGTTTCCGGCGCAGTGGACGTCGGCACGGTCAACAACAACGTGAAGGCCGTGGTCGGCGCAAATGCGACCGTGAATGCGGCGGCCGACATCGATGTGTATGCGTTGTCACTCAAGGACATCGAAGGCTTCGATGCGAGCGGTGCGGGCGGTTTTGTCGGCGTCGGCGGCGCGATCAGCGTCTGGTCCATCGGCAAGCAGATCGAGAAGACCGGAAAAGACAAGGACGGCAACGCGACCAGCGACAGCGCGCTGGATGCGAAGCCGGTCTCATTCGGCACGAGCGCCGTCGATACCGGCGATGGCACGATCGACTTCGGTAAGCCGACCTTCGGCGACGGCGCCGAGGTGATCTACCACAGCGGCGGCGGCAGCGATCTCGGCTCCGTGCATGACGGGGATCACGTCTTCCTGCACCAACTCCTCGATGGCGGCGGTCATGCCACCGGCAAGGTCGAGCTCTACAATTCGGCCCTGAATGCGCAGAATCACAACGGCACGGGCCTCATCGGCCTGTCGCAGCAAGGTAACAACGATCAATCCTTCAGCAACGTGAACGGGTCGGCGGACAGTGATGCGGCTGCCGAGGCGGAGGCCGGCAAGAACCAGGTCACCAACAGCAACGCAGGCGGCATCAATAATTTCACGTCCGACGGCAAGGCGAACAGCAACCGCGACCGGATCAGCCAGGCGATCTCCGGGCCCGGCGGGGCGAGCGCCGGCATCAACGCCAAAGCACCGACCAAGACCGGCATCACCAGCACCGAAAATAGTGCGCCGGCACCGGGGGCCGACCCGCTGATTCCGAACGGAACGTCTGCGATTGTGAAGGGCGGCGCTCATCTCAATGCCGGGCTGGCCATCAATGTCGGCGCACACGAATCCGATATCATCAAGGTCACGACCGGCCAGGCCGCGGTTGGCTTCGTCGGTGCGGGCGCCGCCGTTGCCGTGCTGTCGATCGGCAACAACGTGACGGCTTTCGCGGACGGAACGCTGAGCGCCGGCCTTGCCAGCGACATCAATGTGAATGCGAGCCTCAACGAGAGCGTGAACCTGCTCGCGCTGGACGCGGCCGGCGGCTTTGTCGGCGTCGGCGCGGCCGTCGTGGTGATCAGCGACACGAGCCTGGTCCAGGCCAGCCTCGGCAACGTCACGCAGGCAGGCAACGTCAAGGTCGGTGCGACCAATACCCGCGATCTGACCGAACTCACCGCTCAGGTGTCCGTGGGTGCCGTGGCCGCCGGCGTGTCCTATACCAGCCTCGACGTGACGGGCGGCGCCAGCGCGACGGTCGATGGAAGCGCGGAGATCGGCAAGGCCGGTGTCGTCAAGTCGTTGACGGTCGATGCGAGCGATACCACGACCACCGACGTGCACACCGTTGCGGTATCGGCCGGTATCGTTGCCGTAGGCGTCAATTTTGCGCGGGTCTCGGACAAGGCTGAGGCGAGTGCGGCCATCGGCGACGGCGCCACGGTGATCGTCACCGGAGACGTCACGGTCAGCGCCGAATCGATCGACCGGGTCAATCCGTTTGTCCAGGGCGTGGAGATCAGCGCCGGTGCTGGCGTCGGCCTGTCCTTCGTGAACGCGGACGTCGAGACCAAGATCACGGCGAGCATCGGCAACGGGTCGGTCAGTGCCAAGAAGGTGTCGGTCACGACCTCGGAAAATCTCGGCAAGGATACCAGTTATGGTTCAAGCGCCGAGGCGCAGACCTCGGCGGGCGGATCGCTCCTGGGCGCGGAAGGCGGTGTCGCGAGCGCGACCATGTCGCCGACGCTGGAGAGCAAGATCACCGGCACGGTGACCGCGTCTGATGCCGTGACGATCAGTGCGACCGACAACAGCAACGCTGTCGGATCGGCGCACGGCATCGGCGTGGGTGGTCTCGGCATCGGCGTGACGGTCGCGACGGCGGAAACGAAGAGCTCGGTCAAGGCTCATCTCGACGGCTCGGTGGTCACGGCGACAGATCTGACCATTTCCGCCACGGGAACCGAAGAGGCGAAGGCGACCGAGACCGCAGTGGTTGGCGGAATATTGTTCGCGTTGGACATCAACAGCTCGACGGCGACGGTCACGCCGGACGTAGAGGCCTATGTCAAATCCGGCGGCAGCATCAACACCACCGGAAAGATCGAGGTGCTGGCGACCGACCATCCCGAAGGCGACGCTCTGACCTCGGGGTTCGGGCTGTCGGGTGGTGCGCAGATCGGCGAGGCCGACTCGACCACCAACATCACACCGACGGTAAAGGCCTATATCGACCCGCCGACGGTGACCGCCGGCGGTAGCATCAGCGTCGTGGCGAAGGCCGAGCCGCAGCAGACCAAGACTCCTCCGAACTACCAGATCATCAATACGGAGACATCGGACGACCTCGGCAATCCGCTCAATAATTCGGTCGAGGTGACCAATCACGGGCTGCAGACCGGATCGACGGTCGTGCTGCCGAGCAATGCCGGGATCGACGGTCTCACCGTCAACGGCAAGGACAACAACAACAACGACATCATCATCAAGACCGTCATCAGGATCGACGACAGTCATCTTGCGTTTGGCGATGTCTTCGATGGCGCAAAGGTCGATCCGACGACGGACATCATCACGCTGCCGTCCGCAGTGAATTTGAACAACGGCGACCTGATCGAGTACGAACCTGCCGGAGGCGCGGTCATCGACGGCTTGACGCCGGGCCACATCTACAGCGTCTACATTCCCAATCCGCTGGACCAGGTCCACATCAAGCTGCGGGAGCCGGGTGGAAGCTATGTCCAGGAGAACTTCACGCCGCCTGCATCCAGTCAGACGATCGACCTGACAAACCACCAGTTCTTCAATGGCGAGGCGGTCACCTATCATGCGCCGGCGGCGCATACCTTCGTCAGCGTGCAGGTGGACGTGGATCCCAATTCCGCGATCTTCAACAGTGGCAGCAAGACGTACAACAACGTCGACAACAACAACATCCAATACGTCGACGCCAACGGCAATGCCGCCAGCTGGGGCTTCGTGTTGGGTGACACCGTCCGTTACAGCGCGACCGGCGGCACGCCGCCCACGAAGGTGATCGACGGCCTGACCGATGGTGCCGACTACAAGGTGGTGACCGTCAGCGGACCGAACAGCAGCTCGATCCAGCTCGGCGACGCTTCCTCGCTTGGAATGGGAAATATAACCTTCACGAAGCACGGCACTGGCGACACGATCTCGCGGACCGATGGCCATAACTGGTCGGACTTCGGCTTCAAGGATGGCCAGACGTTGGTCATCAGCGGGACCAACCTTGGCAGCAACAACCGGACCGTCCACATCAGCAGCGGCTCCGGCGGCTCGACGCTCACGCTCACGGAATCAAACACGGTCAGCAACGACACGACCGCGGCGAAGGTCGTGATCGGGCTGAATCCCGGAACAAAAGATCAGAGCAACCCCAATTTTACCGATCTCAAGGCGGTTACACACAGCCTGGTGAAGAAGTCGGATCTGCCTATGACGGCGGACGGCAACAACGCCGACGGAAAGCAGTTCTATGTCGAGAAGCTGAACGACAACCAGTTCAAGCTGCACCTCAAGGCCGATCTGAGCGATACGGCACTGACCCTGTCGGCTCCCGGAGCGACCGGAAATCACACGATCGGAGCGGAAGCCGTCGACATCAAGGCGACCGGCTCCGGCCTGCAACAGCTGCGTGTCAATCTCAAGAGTGGCCCTGCGGTGACGGTCACGCTGACCGGACCGGGCGGTACGCCGCTCAACGTCATTTCCCCGCCGACCGGAGACGGCGTCTCCTCTGCGGTAGCAACGGGCTCGGGAGGAGGCGTCCTGCTCGGTGCGAACATCACGCACGCAGTCGTCAATGACAATCCCGACGTCGAGGCATACATCACGGCGGACCTCGTCTCGGCGGGCGGTGATGTGGTCATCAAGGCCCAGTCGACCACAAATGCGACGTCGAGCGCAGAAGACGAGGGCGGCGGCTTCGTCGGCCTCGGCATTCCGACTGCGGATGCCAACCAGAACGGTCCGAACCACAAGACCCTGGCCTATGTGAGCGACGGTACGCGCATCGAGGCGAACGGTGGCGTGTCGGTGCTCGCCCTGACGCAGAATAAGGCCCAGGCTGCCGCTCACGTGATCACAGGGGGCTTCGTCGGCGTCGCCATTGGTCACACTCACTCCAAGATTGCGGTCGATACGCTCGCAACCATCAACAACAACGCGGCGATCCTCGCCGGCGGCAATCTGATCGTTGCGGCTGAGCTACGGAACGATCAGAGCGCCAATACGGATGCGACCGGCGTTGGACTCGGCGGCGACGCCAATGCAAGTGCCGAGGCCACGCTGAGCGGCAATACCAACGTGGAGGTCGGCACCGCCGCCAAGCTCGAAGGCAGGATCGTGGTGCTGTCCGCCAGCGATGGCGATGCGCGAGCGACCGGGAACCAGCCTTTGATGTCGGTTGTCGCGGTCAGCGAAGGCGATGGCGGCGGCCTGGTTGCGGTCGGAACCGCGTCGTCCACTGTCGACGTCCAGATTCCGCTCAACATCAAGGTGAACGGATTTGCGACCATCACGGGATGGGAAGGCGTCGATTTCCGGACATCCTACAACGCCATCTTCACCAAGGCGCGCGCCAATTCGAGCGCGACAGGGCTCTTCGGCGGCGTCGATTCGAGCTCAAACAACACGACCCATCTCTATTCGGACGTCAACAGCGCGTCGAACGCGGTCGTCACCGCGACTCCGCGCGTCGACGGCGATCCGGTGCTGCTGCCGTCGGTGCATCCGTCCACGCCGCGGCTCGCATTCGACATCGACATGACGAACCAGCCACAGAGCGGGCCGGGCGCCATGGCCATCATCAGCGAGAACCCGGATCACGTCCGTGCGCTCGGATTCAGCCTGTCCGGCAGTCCTCATACGTCGTTCGAGGTGAAGCCGACGATCGAATTCGATTCCGACGTCGTGATCTACTCGGGGCAGTCCCCCGTGCTCATCGTCGGAGAAAACGGATCGATCGAACGCCAGGTCAATGTCGTCGTCGACATTGGTACCTCGATCAACGTGCACGACATCGTCAACAACGATCCCGGCGACGTCTACTTCGCGGCGGCAGAGCACATCAACGGCAGCGGCGGCACCTGGGAATTCCGCGACAACTATCACCATGTCCTGCTGATCAACAAGTCCAAGCTGGACATGAATGTGCAGGACATCAAGGTCCTGGATGTCGACCCGGCCGACAAGCCGCAAGTCGACATCTCCAGCACGGGCTCGCGCGGCCTGACGTTCAAGCTCAAGCGCGACGTCAGCCCCACGCTGATCGACATCGAGAATACCAACACGGATCCGCCGAACATCACGCTCAGCGGCGTCATCGACAATCCGATCGGCACGACGCGCGTCATCAACGTCCATGGAGACATCTTGTCCAGCGCGAGCCGGGCAGACGGTGACGCGGATCCGGCTTCGCTGATCCGGACCAATATCCTCGACATCGAGGCGCGGCAGGGGAACATTGGCCAGAATCCCGGAATCGTGAACTTCGCCGATCCCGTCTCCCCGTCGCAGCATCGGGTCAACATCGATGTGGTCGACAGCGCGAATGTTCCGGCCGCGACCGACTTCGTGAGCGGAAACGTCAGTGGTGGCGATCACTCGATCGTGCTGGGACTGAACCAGTTCTTCGATGGCGAACTCGTGAAATATGTCGCCTCGGGCACCGCGCTCGGCGGGCTGACATCGGGCAACTATTACTACATCATCGCGGTCGATTCCCTGCGGGTCCAGCTGGCCGAGGTATCGAGCCCGACGACCGCGATCGCGATTACCCCGACCGCAACGGCCACCGACCTTCATTCCCTCACACCGGCGCAGCGCTTCACCGCCGTGGCCAAGGGCAATGGCACGACCGAAGGCTTCGCCTGGCTGGACGTCAAGGGCCGGCTGCGCGACGGCAATACGCCTTACTCCGTCGTCATCGATGCGGTGAACACCTCGGGCGACGCCAATCTGCGGATTTGGGGGAGCGTCCAGGACACGACGGTCGGGACCGTCGGCGCGGTGCACGTGATCGACCGCGAGGCCGCGAACACCAAGGACTATTTCAACAAGTTCACGCCCGACCAGGGTGGTGCGCTGCAGCAGGATGTGGGCGCGTTCGGAACCGGCGGCGTACATATCGACAGCACGTACGACATCCGGGCGCTGGATTCGACCGGCCACCTCCACCGGCCCGGCATCATCTCGGCTCACAACATCATCATCGCCAATGCCGAGCCGACTGCGACGAGCCCCAGGCTCATCAACGTCAAGGCGATCACCGACATCACCGGGTCCGGAACGCCTGGCCCGGGCGACAGCTACCACGTCGACGTCCTGACGAATGGCTGGATCGATCTGGCCGAGAAGAGCGGCGACCTGCGCGTCGGCCGCATCATGTCGACCGCAAACGACGTCACCCTGCATTCGCCGGCCCGGATCATCGATGCGCTGAACGATGGAGCCGCGGGCGAGGCCGACGTGACCGGCGTCAACATCACGTTGATCGCGGGCGACAATGGCATCACGCTGACGAGCGCCGACAAGTCGGGCATCGGCGGCATCGGCACGCCGGACAATTTCATCGAGATCAATGTCGACGCGCTCTACGGCGTGGGCTCCGCGCTCGGCGTCCTCGACGCGATCGATGCGGCGGCGCCTGTCGGCAGCACGAGCGGCATCTTCATCACGGAGGTGCAGCGCGGTGCCGAGTCCCAGCATTGGATCGGCTCCATCGCGAACGAGGTGGATGATCTGGAGGTCGACCTCGTCAGCACCCAGGGGGATGTCTCGCTCGCGACAACCAGGGGCTCCATCGTCGACGCCCGCGCCGATGGCGTCGGCGGCGACACGGCGTCCGTCATCGGCAACACGATCGACCTGTTCGCCAAGGGTGGAAACATCGGCAACACCAGCGGCGGCAACGACCTTGAGATCGATTCCCAGGCCTATGCCTATGGCACGATCGGCGCCCGCGCGACCGGCAGCATCTATTTGAGCGAAGCGCTGCCCACGACGGCGTCGCCTTACGACAACAACGCCGAAGTGGTGCTGCTGCAGGCGCTCGGCATTGCCGGCGGCGATGCGCTCGGCGGCAATATCCGCTTCACCGTGCGCGAGAGCGCGGCGCAGGGCGAGGACTTGCACCTGTTGAATACGGGAGCGGTCCTGTTCCTCGAGAACGCGCCCGAGACGCTGATCCACGGCCTGATCAACACTCCCAACGGCTCGATCTTGCTGCGCGTCGCCGACGATGTGACAACGGAGGTGAACTCCCAGATACTTGCCAGCCAGAATATCGATATCTACGGCGATTTCCGTCGCGTGAACGAGCTATCGAGCGGTATCGCCCGGACCGACGCCGTCTCGCCGGACGACACACCGAAATTCGGCACCGTGATGCACCTGCATGGCGTCATCGCGCACGGTGCGACCGCCAGCGGTTATCTGACCCGCATCTTCGGCAACGCCGACACGGATCAGATATTCTTCGACGAGACGTTCCTTGGCGGGCTCAGCGGAACGGGTACGTCGGTGATGCCGGGCGGCACCGCCCAGGTCATCCCGGACGGCGGGTTCACGACGGGCCTCGGCATCGGCAATGCCGGTTTGATGTCGAACTACTCGGGCGGCAAGACCCGTGCGTTCGGCAGCAACACGCCGACGCAGATCATCAATGTCACCGCCACCATGACATTCGCGCGCAATACGGGCGGCGACACGATTAGTGCCGTGGCCGGGACATGGGCCGGCTTCGCGGTCGGCGACATCGTCACGGTCGACACGGGGATCGCTGACGATCCCAACAACCGCAGCTTCACGGTCCTGAACGTGACGGCGACAGTTCTGACGCTCTCGGCCGTGAACTTTGTCAGGGCCGAATCCGTCTCCGCAAAGGTCAAGAACAACAAGGTGGCTCCGGGAGGCGACAGCGAGGACTTCTTCATTGTCAATCAGCTGCAGTCGATGGTCATCACCCAGGAGACGCAGGTCGGCGTGGAGACGGGCGACACCCTGACGCTGGACGGTCAGTCGGCATCCGATACCTATGTCATCAACACGACCGGCACGCACGGCGATGTCCGCAACTACGTCGTCAACGTGCTCGACACCGGCGCCGCTGCTGACGGCGTCGACAGCCTGACCGTGTATGGCCGCGACGACAACGCGATCACTGATCCGAACGCCGACTATCGCGGTGCCGGCAAGGGCTTCGATGACGTCTTCCTGCTACGCCGTACGACGGGCATTGCCCAGGAGACGGCGAACCGGCCGGTGCTCTATGCCGACGACTCGGCGTTCGTGGCGCTGTTGCATGTGAACAACCTCGCCCAGGCGCAGGTCTCGGATCCGAATAATGATCCGAACGTCCGGTCGCAGAGCGTCCAGCGCATCAACTACGACAGCTCGATCAACGGCAACTTGATGGTGTTCGGCCAGGGCGGCAATGACTACTTCGCTGTGGACGACAATGCCGCCATCACCACGCTCGATGGCGGAGCCGATAACGACTCGTTCCAGATCGGCCAGATCTACGGCTATCAGCGCGACGGCAGCACCCACTCGCCGGCACCGCTCGGCAACACGCTCGGTGGTTCGGTCGTAACGCCCTACGATCAGTTCCCGCAGCTGGTCAACTCGTTGACACCGCAGAGCATCTACGGGACGGTCGCCACGACGCGCGGTTGGCTCTCCGCGGGCGCGACCTCGCCGCTGGTGGCGGAGGGTGGCACGGGCGATGACACGTTCACCGTCTACAGCAATCAGTCGCCGCTGCGCCTCGAAGGCGACGACGGCAACGACCTCTTCACGGTCCGCGCCTTTGCATTGGCCGAAACCAACCCGGTCACGGGCGACATCGTCTGGGTCGATCCGGTCCAGGAGATCGCGAAGCCCAAGCTCACCAGGGGCTTCTCGACGGCGGCCGAGACGGCCATTCGGACGGGCGCCGGCGCCAACCAGGTCGAGTACAACATCAACGCCCCGGTCTCGGTCGACGGCGGCAACGGCTTCGACAAGCTGGTGATCCTCGGCACCGAGTTTGCCGACCACATCGTCGTCACGGAAAAGGGCATTTTCGGTGCCGGCCTGACGGTCACCTACCAGAACATCGAGGTTCTCGAAGTCGATGCGCTGGAGGGAGACGACATCATCGATGTGCTGAGCACGCAGCCGGGCGTGGCGACACGTGTCATCGGCGGCCTCGGCAACGACACGCTGAACGTCGCGGGTGACGTCACCGGCCCGGTGGTGTCACGCGACATCGAAGGCACCAGTGGAATGGTGAACAACCGGGTCACCTCGGATGACTCGACCTATGATGGTCTGGTCGCCGACGGCATCGATCTCAGCGTTGCCCGGCCCAACCAGGGGCAGGTGATCATCGACGAGGAAGTGCTCGGCGATGCGAGCCGTGGTTTTACCGACATCAGCGAGAGCGGAACGCAGGACGTCTACGGTGTCTATCTGCAGCACGCGCCGGTTCACGGCACCCACGTCTACGTCACCGTCTCGGCGGCGATGCCGCCGGAGGAAGAGCATATCAAGGACGGGCTGCTGCATTCGGGCGATATCCTGGACGAGCTCGGCAATGGTTTGGTTCCGCTCGACGCGAACGGCCTGCCGCCGGGCGACAGCATGCTGCTGGCGGAGGACGATTCGAAGGTCGGAGCGATTGCTGCCGCGAACTATGACCGCGACATCTACCTCAACGGAACCCTCGTCCATATTCCGGCGCGGTCGATCGTGCTGGTGTTCGACGACACCAACTGGGACAAGGCGCACGAGCACCTGGTCCACCTGATGGCGGTCGACGACAACCGGCCGGAGGGCGTGCGAACGGTGGTGACAAGCCACAGCGTCCTGAGCGACGATGCCTCCTTCAACCATGCCATCGTGCGCAACGTCGAAGTGACGATTCACGACAACGACCAGCCCGGGATCCTGATCACGCAGCTGGATCCGACGACGACGGACGCGGGGCTTTATCAGGCGAAATATCTCAATCATCCGAACGACAAGAACACGATCGTGCTCGAGGGGGATGCCACCACCGCGGTGACCGACCTCTATGCAGTCGAGCTCGAGAACCAGCCGATAGGCGGCGTTGTCACCATTGCGCTGAAGCCGCAGGACAGCCGGATGACGCTGAGCTCGTCAGACGGGCGGTTCGGAATCGGCCTGGACCAGTTTGGCGTCCGTTCGGGCGTCTACTACCTGACATTCGATTCGACCAACTGGAGCAAGCCCGTCATCGTCACAGCCACCGCGGTGAACGACGGGCAGGTTGAGGATCCGCACAACACGACGATCGTGCACTCGATCTACGTCGATCAGTCGTTGAATCTGACCTTCGCCGGCGCCACGGTCAGCCGCCAGGATCCAGCGGATCTCGGTGCCGATTGGCTGACCGACGGCTACTCGGTTGGTCACAAGATCACCATTACGGGTGGTCCGAACGCCGGCGCCTATCTCATTACTGCTGCAACCGAGACGACGCTGACGTTGAAGACACTGGCCAACGTGGTGCCGACCTTTACCGGTGGTGTATTCTTGAGCACCGTTAACCTTGACGGTCTCGTATCGACGACGAACACCGCGTACAAGAACGCGGCGTTCAGCAGCGATACGCCGATCTATGCCAAGGTGCTGGACGACGAGACAGCCGGCGTGTTCCTGCTCGAGAGCGCCGGTCGGACGCTCGTCACGGCCGGTACGACCTCGGACGGCCCGGGGCCGGGCGATAGCTACACGATGCGCCTGCAGAGCCCACCGAAGTCCGACGTCAACGTCGACGTGGTGACGGACGGACAGACCGACCTCGTGACCGGCGGACGGGTCAGTCTGCAAGAAACGGGCGGACTCCAGCCCGTCCAGCTGTTTACCGGCAACATCACGGTTACCAGCGTTGATGCGCACACGGTCATCATCACGCGCGCCAGCGGTTCGGAGACCGGCAGCTTCATCGGTGACGGTTTCCTGCCTGGCCAGCGTATCCGCATCGAGGGCACCGGTGTCGCCGGAGTTGATAACGGCGATATCACTTTGCCGGGCGGCTTCTATACGATCGATTCGGCCAATGACGCCGTCACCGCGAGCACCATCCGTCTGACGGACGCCGGTGGCTCTGTGCTGCCGACCGCCTTTGGCACGTTCAATACCGACGACAACAAGACCGTGGCGGTCGACATGGTGGTCGAACGCGGTCGCTACACCGGAAACATCGACTACAGCGTCACAAACGTTCCGTTCCAGCTCTTCACGGGCAACATCAGCGTCTCCGGCAACGTGATCACCAGGAACGATGTCGGCAGCTTCAAGAACGACAATTTTGCCATCGGGCAGGTGATCACCATCCTCCAGGCGGACCAGAGCGCGCTGGGAACGGCACTCACAGTGACCGGGGTGAGCGACACGCAACTGACGCTGAGTGGGGTCCCGGCTGCGGACGCATCGTACCAGAACGTCAGCATCAGGAAGATGCTGGATGTGCTGGTCCGCAAGGACGGCACAAGCTGGCTCGACAGCGGTTTCTTCGAGGGCCAGCTGATCAAGATCAAGGGCATTGGCGGCGACAAGATCGAGAAGATCGATCTCATCACCGGCACGACGCCGGACAAGCTCGATATGCTGGTGCTGACCGACCACCCGGCGTCTGGCTTCTACAGCGGGTCACTCGGCGGCAACGGAAACAACGTTTCGGTGACGGTCATCCAGATGGCTGCGCGCGTGACCTATACGCCGCCCAGCCCGCCCAAGCCAGATCCGAGCTATCCGGACACCGGCAACTGGTATCAGCAGGTGACGGTCCAGCTGATTGCCGACCCATGGTTCGACATCCAGCCGGGCCACGAGAACTACCGCGCCTTCCCGAAGGTCGCGCACCGTCTCGACGGCATCCGCGGCCCGCTGGCGGTCGAAGGCGGCACCACCGCGGCCGACCGTTCGCTGGTGCAGGCCGTGCTGCTGCCGGGCGAGGCCAATGGGCCGCTCTTCAACATCCCGCCGCAGCCGCCGGAAACGCAATCGATCGACGTGCTCAACATCTACAACGACGGCACCGTCGCCAACGATACGGGCACGCTGACCTCGACGGCCCTGACGGGCCTCGAGATGGGCGGCACCCTCGATTTCAGCAAGTTGCTGGCGGGCGCGCCGGCGCCGTTCGGCGAGTCTGTGAAATATCCGGGCGGCATCAGCTACGGATCGATCGTCGTCGACCCGGTGACGCATGAGTTCAGCACCGACGCAAGCCACTCGACGATCGAGTCGGTGAACATCTTCCTCGGTGCCGGCAATGACCGGCTGGACATCAACAGCACGCTGATCCCGGGGCCGGATCACAATGCCGATGGCACGATCGGACTCGTCTCCGAGCACGGCGGCCTCACCACCGTGCATGGCGGCGGCAATGCGCCGATCCAGATGACGGCCGGCATTGCACCCAGCAACGCCTTCAACATCACGCCGAGCCTCGGCGGCAAGGTCGGAACGCTCGAACGCACCGACGGCCGCTCGTGGGTGGACGCCGGCTTCGCCGTGGGCCAGCAGGTCATGCTGAGCGTCGACAAGGTTGGCGGCTCCAACACCGGTTCCTACACGATCACAGCGATCCTCGATCAGGACCTCAAGCCCGGCAGCATCCTGGTTCTGCTTGGCGCCAACGGGGCCCCCGCACTGACGCTTCAGGCCAACGCCACCGGGACGATCTCGGTGACCGACTGGCTGCAGGTGACCAGCAACTTCGACGTTCAGGCGGATCGCATCATCCGTCGTGACGGCCTGTCCTGGGACAATCTCGGCTTCGCAGCCGGACAGCAGGTGTCATTCTCGCTGTCCAACGGCAATGTCGGGAACGCCACGGTTCTCGGGTTCGACAATGCCAGCACGCCGTCCGGCACCGGCTACGGTAGTGCCTTGCTTCTCGGTAGCGCGACGCTGACGCCCGCGACCGGTCTGCTCGGCACCGTGGCCGTGACCAGCCGGAACGTGGTGTCCGGTCCGTTCACCGTTGCGGCGAAGTCCCTGACGCGCAGCAGCGGCAGCTGGATTGCCGACGGCTTCGCCAAGGGCCAGGCGGTCGCCATCAACGGACAGCCGGGCGTGTGGTTCGTGACCGACGATCCGACCAGCACCAAGCTGAAGCTCACTGGCGGTAATCTTATCGCGCTGTCGGCAGTCCAGACAATTCAGACGGTTGCGATCGTCCGCATCGGCGGCGACGCGATCAACGTCAACGGCACGACGGAATACATCAACGGCACCAACACCGTCACGGCGGCACTGGCCGGCGATCCGCAAGGAACGACCAACCGCATTACCCGGTCGGATGGTCACGGTTGGGCGTCGGACCATGCAGGCGACAGCGCATTTGCGGTCGGCCAACAGATCACCATTACCGGTGAATGGTCGTATGCCGGCGTCACGTTTGCCCGGAATGCCAACGGTGACACGATCACGCGCAGCAGCGGCAGCTGGTCGACGGACGGCTTCGTTGCCGGCGAGACGATCGTGCTCTCGGGCACGACCAGCACCAATGGCAATCTCACCAACAACGGCAACTTCACGATCAAGAGTGTGACGGCGTCGACGCTCACCCTGACAGCGGTCAACACGGTTGTGCCCACGGTCGGCACCGAGCCCGTGACGATCGGGATCAGTGGCAATTTCCTTGTGACGGGCTTCGCCACCAGTCTCGTCGCCGGCGACACGCTGCTGGTCAAGGGCGCGGTCGGGCTTCCCACCTTCGCGGCCCCGATGACGGTCAACGTCGATGCGCCTCTGGTCGTCTACGGCGACACCACGCAGGACGGCATCTGGTACAACGGCAAGGCCGACAAATCCTCCTCGCTCGGCAAGTTCAGCAACAAGCCGCAGCCGCACATGGACAACGTGTCGTTCACCATGGCGACGCCGTCTCTGGGGCAGGCCAACCCCGAGATCGCCGGCTTGGGCCTCGAATTCTCGACGTTTACGACGTTGGAAGGCACGTTCGGCGTCATCAAGCGCACGACCGGCGACTGGAACGGCAGCACTGATCTGACCCGCTTCCTGGTCGACGGCCTCATTACGATCGACGGCACGCCGGTCGGCAACGTGAAGACACTCACCAGAACCGATGCAGCTCATCCGCTGGTCTACAACACCCTGATCCTGAGCGACCTGACACCTGCCTTCACGACATTCGCGAATGGCAACCACACGATCAAGGAGTGGAACAGCGGCACGATCAAGTTGGGGCAGGGCGTATTCGACCCGGGCTTCGTGCCGGAGGGTCTGATCGCCATCGGTGGGACCTACCAGGTCGCGTTTGCCCGCGCCAATACCGGCGACACCATCACGCGGTTCGACGGCGGCAACTGGCTGACCGAAGGCTTTGCAAAGGGCCAGACCATCTCGGTCTCGCTGACCACCTATAACAACGTCAACTTTACACTCGTGAACGTCACCGCGAATACATTGACCCTCGAGGTCAAGAACAGCGTCATTCCGACGACACTGGCGGATCCCGGAGCGCCAACGATCACCGAAGGCGCACGGATTGCGGCCGACGTCGGCGCTGTCGCAATCGCGGGCTCGCAGTACCTTGTCACGTTTGCCCAGCACGCGACCGGCGACACCATCACGAGGTCTGATGGCCTCAACTGGTCCGCTGATGGCTTCAAGGACGGCATGAACATCGCGGTCTACGGCACGCCGGACAAGTCAGGTTCGCCGGGAGACCCGGGGAACAAGCGCGTCTTCCAGGTCGATCACGTGACGGGCAGTGTGCTGACGCTGAAGGTGTCCAACAGCGTCATCGCGGAAGGTCCCGAGCAGGCGATCATCTCCGGGCAGGGGACGAAGGTCGATACGTTGTTCATGTTCGACCTGAAGCCTGCCTTCCTGACGCTGACCAACAACGGCAATTCGGCGCCGACGCTCACGCGAACGATCGTCGAGCGCAACAGGCTCGGCCAGAACGCCGACTTCTACGTATTCCCGCTGGCCAACGAGTACCGGTATGCGGGCAACGACGTCATCGACGCGCACAACCTGTTCGGCAATATCCCGGCAGGGCAATTGCCGACGGTCGGTATCACGGCGTATGGCGGCAAGGGCGATGATACGATCATCGGCAGTCAGGCCGGCGATCATCTCGCCGGCGGGTCGGGCAACGACACGATCATCGGCCAGCGCGGTGTCGACCACATCTACGGCGACTCCGGCTTCAACGTCGACGTCATCACGCGCGTCCTCAATGTCGCGCAGACGGCCGGCAACACCGGGACCACGGTCCTCGACAACGTCACCGATGGCGGCAACGACCTGATTTACGGCGACGCACCAGGATCGACCGCAACCGATGCGTTCGGCGACTACGACGATGTGATCTTCGGCGATCTGGGCGATATCGGCCAGGCCACCTCCGGCTGGCGCGATACCACGAAGCCGGTTTCGCTCACCCCGCAGCGCATCGAGACCACGCTGCTGGCCCGGACCATCGTCAGCCAGTCGCGGCAGTACGGCGGCAACGACACGATTTTCGGCAACGGCGGCGAAGACATCCTGATCGGCGGGATGGGTAACGACGCGATCGATGGCGAGAACGGACGCGACCTCGTGTTCGGCGACAACGTCGCGCTCAGCCGGACGGCCCATCTCGGTGACTTCCGCAACGGGCGCTTCGAGACGCTTTCCGGTTCGCAGATCTACAGCACCGGGCTGAGCACCGACACCTTGGCTGCCGGCCTGGATTACGCCAATGGCCTGCCGCAGGCCGATCCGCGCGGTCACGGCAGCTGGGGCGACTACCTGATCACCCTGTTCGACCATGGTAACTCCACGGTGCTGGCACCCGCGGGTTCGTACGGCAACGACTACATCGCCGGCGGTGCTGCCGACGACATGATCTTTGGCGAGATGGGCAACGACGTCACGCAGGGTGACGGCTCGATCGAGTACGTCTCCCACACGCTGATCGACAATGGCGACGGCACTGCCAGCTACTCCACCGCGATCGGTGGGCGGGTGGGGGTCCTCAACGTCGCCGCAAACGTCGCCGGAAATCCGTTCCGTGATCTCAACAACGCCCTGTTCCTGCGTCCATCCTTCGATGGCCAGGGCGACGGACAGGACTATATCGAGGGCGGCGGCGGCAACGATATCCTGTTCGGCAACCAGAACCAGGATGACCTGATCGGCGGCAGTTCCGATCTGTTCAACCTCAACTCGCCGGCCAAGCGGCCCGACGGCTCCGACCTGATCTTCGGTGGTTCCGGCCGGGCCATCGCCCGCAACGCCATCGGCGATGCGGGGATCGACGGCAACGCGTTGATTACAACGACGCCGAACGGTCATGCCAACGACTCCGATTCGATCATCGGCGACAACGGCGACGTCATCCGCCTGGTTGGCATCAAGGGCCAGGTTGCGCCTCCGGTCGGTGCGCTCGTCATCGCCGGCACGGTCACGCAGGCCGGTAACCCGGTCCAGACGCTGAATGGTTTCCTGTCGTTCAACTACGACAACTACAACAGCGCGGTGGGCTTCGTTCGCATCATACCGCGCGTCGACCGGTTGCTCGACTATACCCCGGGCGGCGTTGATTTCGATCCGGTGCATCAGCCATCCGACATCGGCGCTGGCGACGAGCTGCACGGCGAATCCGGCGACGACTTCATCTACGCCGGCAAGGGTGAGGACTGGCTGTACGGTGAAGGCCAGGACGACGATTTGATCGGCGGCTACGGCAACGACTGGATCTCCGGCGGCACCGGTTCGGACGGCATCGTCGGCGACGACGGCCGCATCTTCACCAGCCGCAACAGCCTAAGCGCCGACTCTGCCAATGCCACCTATCTGGTCAGCGTGGGCGAGCCGCTATTCGGCATCGCCCCGCTGCTCTCCAGCGACGCCGATCCGAAGTACAGCAACGGCAACGCGCTCAACGAGTATATCTTCACGCCGGGCAACATGCAGATCGACACGATCAATGTGAGCGGTGCGCTGAAGAAGACCGTCGATCTGACGCCGTTCAGCTCGGATGCGACCTTCAACGGGACCGCCGACGAGTTCTCGGTTGCCAGCACCAAGAACAACGGTGCCGCGAGCGATGGAAAGACGCATCGGCACAACGACGACATCATCTTCGGCGGCCTGGGCAGCGACTGGATCCATGGCGGTTCCGGCGACGATGCCGTGTCGGGAGCCGAGGCGTTGAAGGTGTCCTACACGCAAATACAGAACGCGACGACCCTCGATCTCACGGGCATCGCCGAGACCGACTATTACCATCCGTTCAATCCGGGCGACGCGCTGCGCTTCAATCCGACGGATCCGGACGGCAAGTTCACGCATCCGCACATTGCAAATCGCACCGGCGAGTTCGCGCTGTACGACGAGAACAACCCGATGCGGAAGATTCTCCTCAATGCGGACGGGACCGCCAGCAGCACGGGTACCGGCCTCGAATGGTTCCTGAACTTCGACCAGACCGAGGGTGTCCTGCGGCCGGGCGGCACGACGCCGGGCAACCAGAACCAGTCCGTGACCTACGGGCCGGTTCGCGACGACGGCAACGACGATATCTTCGGCGACAACGGCAACGACTGGATCGTCGGTGGTACCGGCCGCGACCACACCTATGGTGGCTGGGGCAACGATCTCCTCAATGCCGACGATGACCTGACGACGGCGGGTGGGCTGAACAACGTTCCGGAGACCGCACCGACCTACGAAGATCGGGCCTACGGTGGCGCGGGCAAGGACGTTCTGATCGCCAATACGGGCGGCGACCGCCTCATCGACTGGGTCGGCGAGTACAACAGCTATCTCGTGCCGTTCTCCGAATTCGGCATGGCAACGGTCAGCCGCACGATGCAGCCGTTCCTGCATCACTTCCTGTACGCGGAATCTCTGAGCGACGGCGTCGACGCCACGCGTTACTCCGACCTGAACAATGGTGCGCTTCCGCCTGCTCCAACCAAGGCCAACGACCCCATCCCGAGTCGAAACGGCGAGCCGGCCGGCGAACTCGGTCTGGTGCTGCAACAGGATGCCGCCTGGCATGCCCAGACCGGCGCACCGACAGATCCGCAGGCTGGCAACACGCCAGGCACGCAGCGCGACGTGCTGCGCAGCGCAAGCTACGCTCCCAACACCGTGACCGGCATGTTCGCCGACAGCGGCAGCTGGTCCGTGACCAACAGCGCCTACCAGAACACTACGTTGAAGGTGAGCGGCGACAACGTCAGCCTGTTCGACCTCGATACCTGGCTGCCGGGCAACTTCTTCGAAATCCAGTCCACGATGAAGGTGTCCAGTGGTGGCACCCTGCAGAATGGCTTCATCATCTTCGACTATCAGGGAGCGAACAACTTCAAGTACGCGGGCGTCGACGTCACCAACAACCTGATCAAGATTGGCCAGCGTTCGGACGCCGGCTGGACTGATCTTGCGACGCTTTCCGCCGGCAAGCCCGGATTAGGTGTGAACTCGCAGAACGGCCTGCTGCTCTCGGTCAACGGGACCGTGGCAACCCTGACGGTGACCAGTGCAAACGGCGGCAAGGCCGCGAGCACACTGAAGGTGTCGTATGCGTTCAACGCGCCGCTGAACACGGGAATGGTCGGCGTCGGCACCAACAACTCCCTCGCCGCGTACACCTCGTACACGGTGCAAAGATTGCCGATAAGCTTCACCTACAATGTACTGGAAGATTTTTCGGACGGCGTCGCAAATAACTTTGCCGCCCAGACCGGGACATGGACGACCACCAGCGGGACGAGCGGCCGTTACTCCGCGGTTCCGCCAGCGAACGATGCCGCCTTCTCCACGCGTGCCTTCGCGGTTGCACCACTGTCTTATGTCGAATATTCGGCGACGGTGAATGCGGCCAAGGCCGGCACATCGGCGGGGCTGACCTTCGCCTACACATCGACCAATGACTTCCTCTACGCGGGCATCATCGCCGGAACCAACCAGGTCGTGCTGGGACATCGCAGCAACGGCAATTGGTACGTCGATGCGGTCGCAAGCACGACCATCGCTGCCGGGAGCGACTACACTCTGCTCGTTGCCCTGTCCGAGGGCGTGACGAACAACGTCAACGTCGTGCTCAACGGCAAGAGCGTCCTGAGCTTCAACTACAATGTCCTGGTGCACGACGGCAGCCTTGGACTGTACGCCCGCAACGGCAACGCGTCCTTCGACAACGTGCTGATCCGCGGCGACGATATCGCTTATGCCGGTGGCGGTACGCCACAGGTCGCCGCACTGGCGGCGCCTCCTGCGAGCGATGTCGCCGTTGTAACCGCGGACCAGCTGGCGGCGATTGTTGCGACTGCGAAACAGGCGTGGACCGCTGCGCTTGGGCCGGCCGACCCGCGTCTGTCGATCCTCGATCAGGTCACGGTCCTGATCGCCGACCTGCCGGATCAAATGTTGGGCGCGACGACAGGCTCCACGATTGTTGTCGATGCCGAAGCCGCCGGTTGGGGTTGGTTCGTTGACCCGACGCCTGGCGACAACCGGGAGTTCGCGATCCGGGCGTCCGGCGAGGTGTTCGAAGCCGCATCGTCAAGCCCGGCCGCCGGACACATGGACCTGCTCACGACGATCGTCCATGAGATGGGCAATGCCATGGGATTGCCGGAAGACCTTGGCGACGACGTGGTCGGCATGACCTTGCGCGCCGGCGAACGGCGGCTGCCGGAGCCTGCCGGGCATCCGGTGCCGGCGTCCTCGGCGCTGCTGCAGATCTCAGCTGCTCTTCAGGCCACGGCGCCGCAGATGACGCTCAACCTGCTTGGGACCGTGGCTGCAACCACGACGATCGCGCCGCCGGTTCCGGCGGTCGCCAGGGCGGACGAGCCCAGCGGCATTACGCTGATCTCGAATATCCTCCTGAGCCCGATCGCAAGCGCGTCGCAGAACGCAGAGTTCGGCAAGGCGGTCGGCGTGGCCGAGGATCCCGGCAAGTCCTTTGTCTCGTTGTCGGCGAGCCTGACGGGCGGTGTCCCGAAGAGTTCTGCAGTCTCGCAAGACGATCTTGCTTCGCCGGAGCATCACTCCTCGCGGATTATCAATAGCGCGAAGGAAACAACCAGCATAAACTGGCAGAATAGTCTTGATGCGGTCGAGCATCTCGCCTCCGGTCCGTCGAATGGTTCGCAGGAATGGCTCGACGATTTCCTGAACCACGTGGGGCAAGACAAGGCCCAGTGGAATCCGAACGCTGGTCTCCGCGTACGTCCATTGTCGATGAATAGTGCGGGCCATGCCTGAGCCCGAAATTGCAAGGGAAGGAGTATAGTAATGACTGCCCAATTGTTGATTTACGAAACCGTTATTCCGTTGTCCGCCGCGCGGCATCGGGGCTGCGCAGTCGAGATGGCCAGGAATTATGGCTTCAGCAGCAAGACCAATTCGGTGCCTTTGATGGCAGTCGAGTTTCCCGCTGCCTCATCCGAATATGCGATCGTGTTTGCCGGCACCAAGGACAATATCATGCCGGCCGTTATCCTCGGCGTGCGAGACAGCGAGAACCTGTTCCTGTCGCAGGATTCCAAGTGGGACGCCAAATATGTTCCTGCTTTCCTGCGTCGCTATCCCTTCGTGTTCTCGACCAGCTCGGATGGCGAGAGGTTCGTCCTGTGCATCGACGAGGCCTATTCGGGGTTCAATCGCGACGGTCGAGGACAAAAGCTGTTCGATGAGGACAATAAGCCCACGCAATACGTCCAGAACATCCTGACCTTCCTGCAAGAGTATCAGACGCAGTTCAATCGCACCCAGGCCTTCTGCCGCAAGGTTCGCGAGCTCGATCTGCTCGAGCCGATGCAGGCGCAAGTCGAACTCGGCTCGGGCGAAAAGCTGTCGCTCGCGGGGTTCATGGCGGTGAGCCGGGAGAAATTGAAGGCGTTGTCCGGCGAGAAACTTGCCGAGCTTGCCAAGACGGATGAGCTGGAGCTGCTCTATCTGCACCTTCAGTCGATGCGCAACTTCCAGGCTCTGCCGTCGCGTCTCGCGGTCGTGAAGGGAGCGGCTCCGCCTGCGATTGAGCCTGGCGACGCCGCAGAGGCGGAAGCAGGCGATCGTCTCAATGGGGCGAGAGCATCCGCCTAGAGAACGGACCGAGCCGTGTTCCCGCGTGATTGCGGCGTCTCAGCGGCGCTTCCGCCGCGCGCACCGCGATGCCGTCCGTCGTTTCGGCATCGCGGGCATGGCCCCGAGAGCGATGAGCAGCCATGACCACTGCGTCCCCGATCTATTCCTTTGCCGAGGACGCAGCCCGCGCCGAATCGATAGCCTGGGCGAAATTCTCTGCAGCTAAGGACAGTGCGGAGTTTTGCGCGAGCTGGCTCGCAATCCTGTGCATGCAGGTCGACCGGGTCGGCGGGGGGCTTCTGTTGCTGGGGCCCGACAAGGACGGCGCCTATGTGCCGGCGGCGGTGTGGCCTCACCCTGGGCTGGACATGCAGTATCTGAGCCCGGCAGCCGAACGGGCTCTGACCGAACGGCGTGGAATCGTGCTGCCCGCGGAAGGGCATAGCCCGTCGCGTGAGCATCACGCCTTTATCGGCTATCCGATCGAAGTGTCCGGCACCCTGCACGGGGTCGTCGTGCTCGACCTCGGACCCGGACCGGAAGCCGCGCTGCAGCGGGCTCTGCGGCTGTTGCATTGGGCGAGCGCCTGGCTGATCGACCAGTTTCGCAAGGGCGTGCTGGAGGAACGTGACGCACGGCTCGCGCGAATGGGGCTCGCCATGGATATCGTGGCGACTGCGATGCAGGAGCGCCATTTCTCGGCGGCCACCCTGGCAGTCGCCAACGAACTTGCCGGACGGCTGGCATGCGACCGGGTGAGCGTGGGGCTCGAGCGTTCAGGCAGCGTCGAAGTCAAGGCGATCTCGCACACTGCGACATTCGACCCGAAAATGGATCTGGGCCGGCGCATCGGCAATGCCATGGACGAGGTGCTCGACCTCGACGTAGCGCTCGTGTTCCCCCCGCGCGACGATGTGGAGAGGGCGGCACTTGCGCATGGCGATCTCGCGCGCGAGTATAGGGATATTGCCGTCTGCTCGGTGCCGCTGGTCGACGGTGGGCATGCGACGGGCGTGCTGACGCTGGAACGCTCTTCGGGCGAGCCGTTTGACACCGAGACCGTCGAGCTGTGCAAGACGGTCGGCGGGCTGCTGGGGCCGATACTGAAGCTCAAGCGTGAAAGCGAACGCGGCGTCCTGCAACATGCCTCGACCTCGCTGCATCATGGCCTGGAGGTCTTGTTCGGCCCCCGCCATCCCGGCGCCAAGCTCATCGCGCTCTTGCTGGTCGGCGGCATCCTGTTCTTCAGCGTGGTGACGGCCCCGTATCGTGTCGCGGCAAAGACGGTGATCGAAGGAGCGGTGCAGCGGATCGCCGCGGCACCATTCGACGGGTAC
This sequence comes from Bradyrhizobium sp. 14AA, assembly GCF_054185205.1. Lineage (NCBI taxonomy): Bacteria > Pseudomonadati > Pseudomonadota > Alphaproteobacteria > Hyphomicrobiales > Nitrobacteraceae > Bradyrhizobium > Bradyrhizobium sp. 14AA. The sequence goes on from NZ_JAVAYM010000024.1 coordinate 135,867, forward strand.
ATCGCACAAAGCTTTGTCCGCGCGGGCGACACCGTGCATGCCGGGCAGGTCCTGTGCAAGCTCGACGACCGGGAGCTCAAGCTCGAGCAGACACGGTTGTCGTCCGAACGCGAACAGCTCGACCGCAAGTATCGTCAAGCGCTGGCTGCGCAGGAGCGCGCGAGCATGACGATACTCCAGGCCCAGATCGAGCAGGTGGACGCCATGTTGTCACTGGTCTCGGACAAGCTCGCTCGCGCCACGCTGCTCGCTCCGTTCGACGGAATTGTCGTCGCCGGCGACCTGCACCAGCTTCTGGGGACGCCGGTCGAACTCGGCAAGATGCTGTTCACGGTCGCGCCGTTGGACAGCTATCGCGTGATCCTGCAGGTGGAGGAGCGCGATATTTCGTACCTCAAGCTCGGTCAGAAGGGCGAACTCACCCTGTCGGGTATCCCGCACCGGCAGATGGATCTCTCGGTCGAGCAAATCACGCCGGTGTCGACGGCCCAGGAGGGCCGCAACTATTTCCGGGTCGAGGCGCGGCTCCAGAATGCATCCGAGCGCGTGCGACCGGGCATGGAGGGCGTCGGCAAGGTCGACGTCGGCGAGCGCAAGCTGATCTGGATCTGGACGCATAATTTCGTCGACTGGGTGCGTCTGTCGGTCTGGAAATGGCTGTTCTGATTGCGAGGTCATGATGAACGCGCCGTTGCTCAGCAACTGGTGGTATCGGGTCGCAGCGCGAAAGCCCAAATTGCGTTCGCATGCGCGTTTGCATAGGCACATATATCGTGGCGAGGTCTGGTACCTGTTGCAGGATCCGGCATCATCGCGGGTGCATCGTTTCACCCCGTCGGCGCGGCTGATTATCTCGCTGTTGGACGGAAAGCATTCTGTCGAACAGCTGTGGGAGCTGGCGAACAGGCATCTCGGCGAGGAAGCGCCGAGCCAGGACGAGCTCATCCAGCTGCTCGGGCAATTGCATGCGGCCGACTTGCTGGAAAGCGATGTGACCCCCGATGTTGCCGAGCTCTTCTCGCGCAGCGAGCGCGAACAACGGGCGCGTCACCTGCGCTCTTATGGCAATCCCATGGCGATCCGCATCCCGTTGTTCGATCCGGATCGGCTGCTCAATCAGTGGGCCGCGCTCGTACGGTTCGTCTGGAGCGGCTGGGGCGCCGTCGCTTGGCTAGCCATAGTGCTTCCTGCCTTCATTCTGGTCTGGCCGCATTGGCCGGAGCTCAGCCATAATTTCAGCGATCGCGTGCTGGCGATCGACAATCTGTTCATCATCTATCTGGTCTTTCCGGCGATCAAGGCGTTGCACGAATTTGGGCATGCCTCGGCCACCAAGGCTGGAGGTGGAGAGGTCCACGATCTCGGTATCATTCTGTTGGTCCTGCTACCGGTTCCCTACGTCGATGCGTCGGCGGCCACGGTTTTCAGATCCAAGTATCGGCGAGCTCTCGTTGGTGCCGCCGGGATGGGTGTCGAGCTCTTTGTTGCGGCCATCGCGTTCTATATGTGGCTCCTTGTCGAGCCGGGTCTGGTGCGGGCGATCCTGTTCAACGTCATGCTGATTGCGAGCGTGTCCACGCTTCTGTTCAACGGCAATCCGCTGCTTCGCTACGACGCCTATTACATCCTGGTCGATCTCATTGAAATTCCGAACCTGGCGGCGCGCTCGGGCCGCTACTGGGGCTATCTGATCGAGCGATACCTGCTCGGTGTCTCGGATCTGGAGCGCCCTGATGCTACGGCGGTCGAGCGGGCGTGGTTCTTCTTCTACGGCCTGGCGTCGACCGTCTACCGCATTTTTGTAACGATCCTGATCGCGTTGTTCGTTGCGGGACAGTTTTTCTTCGTTGGCGTCATTCTCGCGATCTGGGCGGTTGGAGCGATGGCAATCCTGCCGGTCGTCAAAGCGGTACGGCATCTCGTCGAAAATCCCCGCCTGCGCAAGCATCGCTCGCGCTCGCTCGGGATCACGGCCAGTCTCGTGCTCGGCATCGCTGTTTTTCTGCTGTCCGTTCCGATGCCCTACCATTCCAACGTGGAGGGGGTGCTGTGGTTGCCCGAAGAAGCGATGGTACGTGCGGCTTCGAATGGCTTCGTGCACGAGCTTCTGGTGACGCCGGGAACGCGAGTTGCATTTGGAGATCCGCTGATCCAGAGCCGCGAACCGACTCTGGTCGCTCAACTGCGTAGAAACGAGGCCAAGGTCGCCGAGCTGCAAGCCGAGTATGTAGCGCAATTTGTGTCAGACCGCGCCAAGGCGCAGATCGTTCGCAACAAACTCGAACTCGAGCGCGCAAATCTGGGTCTTGCCCGCGAGCGCGCCTCAGACCTCGTAGCGCGCGCGCGCAGCGACGGCGTGTTCGTGGTACCACAGATGGTCGATATACCCGGGCGCTACTACCGTAGAGGCGAGCTCCTGGGCTACGTCGTGGGAAACACCACGCCGCTGGCGCGCGTCGTCGTGCCCCAGGAGGCGGTGGACAGGGTGCGCATTACCACGGATCGCATTCAGGTCCGTCCAGTGGATCAGCCGCGCCTCGTGCTGGAGGGGCGTGTGCTGCGAGCCGTGCCTGCGGGCGGTGAGTACCTCCCCAGCGCGGCGCTGAGCGTCGAAGGCGGTGGAGATTTGGCGATCGATCCGCGTGATGCGAAGGGGCCGAAGACGCTGCAGCGGACTTTTCAGTTCGACATTGAACTCCAGGGTCTGGAGGCGGTGGACCACTTTGGCCAGCATGTATTTGTCCGCTTCCAGCATCGGATGGAGCCACTGGCGGTGCAATGGTATCGGAGCGTCAGACTGTTATTGTTGACGAATTTCCATGTCTAAGAACGTTATGGAATTGGATCACCGCGAACTGGCGGTCGGACGTCCCTATCCCGAACGCGCGGAGCGCGAACCGGCGGTACACGATCGGGTGGCCGAATACCTGACACACGGACTGATCCAGCGGGCGCTTCGCGGGCTACGCGATCCCGTTCATTCCTTGACGCCCATCGTCGAGCTCGCCGCCGCACATGAGAGCGCTCTGCGGATCATGAGCGATGAAGAATTGCGTCTACAGGTGTCGAATATCCGCCCGACGCTGCGGAAGTCAGGCTTTACGCCGCCTCTCGTCGGCCGATGCTTTGCGCTGGTGCGGGAGGCGGCGGCACGGACAATCGGTCAGCGACACTATGATGTTCAGCTGATTGCCGGGTGGGGTTTGCTGAAAGGCAGATTGGTGGAGATGGCGACCGGCGAGGGCAAGACCATTGCCGCAACGTTGCCCGCGGCCACGGTGGCGCTCGCCGGCTATCCCGTGCATCTCATCACCGTCAACGACTACCTCGCCCAACGCGACGCAGCCGAGATGGCGCCGCTCTATGAGTTCCTGGGTCTCAGTGTGGGGGCCGTGGTGCAGGGCATGCCGAAAGCCGAAAGGCGTCGAGCTTATGCGAGCTCGGTGACGTATTGCACCAACAAGGAACTCGCGTTCGATTACTTGCGCGACCGCGTCGCTCTGGCCCACCGGAGCAGCCGGCTGCACCTCTCGCTCGAGCGATTGCGCGGGAGCCTGCAGCGTGATGAGGATCTCGTGTTGCGTGGTCTCTATTTCGGCATCGTCGATGAAGCCGACAGCATTTTCATCGACGAAGCGCGTACGCCCCTGATCCTGTCATCCTCAACCGGCGCCGCCGAGGAAAAGCTGCAATGCGAGCAGGCGCTTGAGTTGGCCGGAAATCTTGTCGCGGGGGAGCACTATCAGATCGATCTCGCGGAGCGAAGTCTGGCGCTGACGAAGGAAGGTCGCCGAGAGATCGGGAGGCGGGCTGAAGGGCTGAATGGAGTCTGGAGTTCGCATCGTGCCCGCGAGGAGCTCGTGACCCAGGCACTCTCCGCGATGATGCTGTTCGACCGCGACCAGCACTATGTCGTTATCGACGGCAAGGTGCAGATCGTGGACGAATCGACGGGACGCGTGATGCCCGACCGGTCCTGGGAGCGCGGCCTGCACCAGCTCATCGAGATCAAGGAGAGTTGCAAACTGACCGAGCGCCGCGAGACGCTCGCCCGCATCACCTATCAACGCCTGTTTCGTCGCTACATACGTCTCGCGGGAATGACGGGTACCGCCAGTGAGGTCGCGCGGGAAATCAAGTCTGTGTACGGACTTGATGTCGTCCGAATCCCGCTGAATCGACCCTCGCAGCGCCGGGTGGCTCGCCCGCTGGTATGTGCAACCTCGACAGAAAAGCTCCGCATCATCGTCGACCGGGTCGAGCGGCTGGCTGTGGCGGAGGGCCGGGCGGTGTTGATCGGCACGCGCTCGGTTGGGGCCTCGGAGGAGATCAGTGCCGCCTTGAATGCGCGTGGCGTTGCGCACGCGCTCTTGAATGCGAAGCAGGACCAGGATGAGGCCGAGGTGGTCGCGAGGGCCGGCGAGCCGGCCCGGGTGACGGTTGCGACGAACATGGCGGGCCGCGGTACCGATATCCGGCTCGGCGCAGGCGTTGGCGCGCGAGGCGGCCTGCATGTGATCCTGACCGAATACCACGATTCACGGCGGGTTGATCGCCAACTATTCGGTCGCTGCGCACGGCAAGGCGATCCCGGCAGCTGCGAGGCCATCGTTTCGCTTCAGGACGAGGTTTTTGTCATCCATGCAGGAACGGTGACGCGCCTGATTGCACGACTTGTCGATGGCGGTGTCCCAATTCCGTTGCGGTTCTGCCAGTCGCTGCGTTGGCTGGCGCAGCGCCAGGCGGAACGACGACACGGCTATGTTCGCGTCCAGAATGTGAAGCTGGATCGCCGGCTTGATAGGGTGCTTGCATTTTCGGGGAGAGGGGAATGAAACGAGCTCAAGCGTCTGAATGCGCCCTCGGCTTTGGGGCACGACTGTCCGGCTTCAATCCCGAAGGTGATGGCAAGGAGCGTCGGGCCTTCGTGGGCGTCTCTTGCAAGGTGATCGCCATTGTGGCCGTTGCCGTCGTCGCGGGAGCAGGACGGGCCAATGCGCAGGAGAAGAAGCTGGAGGGGCAGTTCGATTGCCTGATCCAGCCAAAAATGGTGCTCAAGCTTGGAACGTCGGTGCCGGGCCTGTTGAGCGAGATGCTGGTTGATCGTGGGGATATCGTCAAAAAGGGAGACGTCGTCGCTCGGCTTGAATCGGGGGTCGAGCAGGCGGCGATTTCGCTGGCGAAGGCTCGGGCCGAGAACGAGGCGACGGTTCGCTCGAGCATCGCCAAGCTCGAATTCCAGCGGCGAAAGGACGAGCGATCCAAGCTATTGCGCAAGAACGACTCGGTCTCGGCCGCTGTTGCCGACGAGGCGGAGACGAGTGCGCGGGTGGCCGAACAGGATGTCGAGGAAGCGAAGGTCAATCTTGCCCTCGCGGGGCTGGAAGTGGCTCGCGCCAACGAAGTGCTGAAGCTGCGTACCATCCGCAGCCCCATCGACGGTGTGGTGGTCGAGCGCAAACTCGGCCCGGGCGAATATGCATTCGATCAGGCGCATCTCCTGACGGTTTCGCAGATCAATCCCCTGTTGGTTGAGGTCTATGTCCCCCTCAGCCAATTCGGAAAGATTCGTGTCGGTGCTTCGGCAGAAGTCTATCCCGAGGATCCGGTAGGAGGGAGGTACGATGCGCTCGTGACGGTCGTCGATCAGGTTTTTGACGCTGCGAGCGGCACGATCGGCGTTCGCCTCGAGCTGGCGAATCCGAACTACGCGCTTCCCGCCGGGCTCAAATGTCGCGTCCGTTTTCCCGGCATCGGCTGACGCAAATATCAAGATGGCGAGGAGATCTACTCTATCCCGGAGCAATTCCTCCGCACCGTGCGTCTATCGAACTGAAAGGTTGCAAGATGCTGGAAGGTACAATCAAGACATATCACGACGACAGGGGATTTGGCTTCATCAGGCCGGATTCCGGTGGCACCGACATCTTCTTTCATCTCAAATCGTTTTCCGCCAGCCTCACTCCCGAAGCCGGTGCCCGGGTGAGCTACAATTTGGCTCCCGATCAGCGGTCGGGCAAGCTGCAGGCCGTCAGCGTCAGGGTCCTGGCGAACGCGCACAGCGCACCCGTTCTGACGAAATATGTCAGATCGTCGCGCCTGCCGCGCTAGTCGCCTGCAGGCTTGCCAGAACACCTGTCGCCGGTTTCGATTACGTGCGGTTTGCGCAATTCAATCGTGGAGGTCCGTTTCCGGGCTGACGCGCCTCGTTGGCGTGGCATTCGTTCCAAAGGCTCTTCATGCGTTCGATCACATTGCGGAGGACATCATGCTCGGTCGCGTTCGAAAGCCCGTTTTCAACATGATGCAGCGAAGACCGGTCATAGTGTCGGGCGAGACTGACGATGCCGGCCGATTTTGACAGAGGTGGCATCATCGAAAGAGAGACGATCGTTCGTCGACTTTTGAGACGCGCCGCTGGACGGGTCCGTAGCCCGCAAAAGCCAGCACCAGAGGTCCCGTTCGGCCGCGAGAGCGACCCCAATCTTGAATTTCGTGAGCGTCAGGCGGGCAGCGGGGTGGGGTGGCTTCTCGGGGCCTTGTCAGTTTTCCTGCTTGTCCATGCCGTTTGGGCAAGGCTTGGCGTTTCATAGGCGAGCTGACCGCCTGTCGAGAGCGATGGCGGTGCCGCGATGGTCGGCCGATCGCGGCCCGGGCCGTCCCCTAAGTCCGCGATGCAACGTGCTGGCGAGACTTTGGCAGGGTGATATTAACCGGATTTACCGTGTCTTAACCATAAGCGCTCAGCCTAGGTGCCGGGCGTCGAACACATCATTGTCGGAACGGGCGTAGATCCAGCTAGGCAAAAAAGCGTTGGCGGATGTTGCCACGGGATTTCGCGGGATGTGGAAGATACATTGTGCCCGACACGCCACGGCATTGGCGCTATCGATTTGGGTCGCGGGCTGCGCGGTATTTGAGCCGGTCCGCGCAAGCTCGACAAAGTCCGTGTCCTGGGATGGACTTGGACGGAATCCCAATCAGCGCAAGACAACGGTTCGCGGCCCGGCGCCTGCGCGGCCGAAGCCGGTAGACCGCAACAGCGCGAGAGAGAGGGCACTGACGACCTTGAGCCCGTATTCCGGCGCCTGGTGGGTGGTTCACGACGAAATTGAAGCCGAGCATGACAGGCAATTGGCCGAAAAACTCATCATCTGCCGCGATTGCCTGCCGAGTATCAATCCGGCCGAGACGACCGGTTCGTTGGCTGGGAGCGGCAGCCGCTGACCCGGCCGGGGCCACGCCAGAGCAGGTGAGCGCGGCGCAGAGTCGGGCGGACCGTACCCCTATGGGCTTCCACGGCGCAGGAGAATCGGGCCTAGTTTCTATTCGAAGCGTGTGTCCGTAGAGAATTGACGGAGCAGCGTTTGGACGATCTGGAGCGCAAGATTGAGTTGCTCAAGGAGTCGCTCGCCGCGGCATGGAGCAGCCTCGCAAAATCCTCCAACCCCGCCGTCGACAAGTGCCAAATGCGCGCGCAGGCAAGGCGTTGCAGCGAGGAGCTCAGGCGCTGCCTTCTGATCGCCGAGGCCAAGCAGACACGCGAGCACGCCAAGACCCTGTCCGATCAGGATGGCCGTACGTTGCCGAAGCCTAACTTCCGTTTTCTCTTGATCGGGGCCGCAACGGAGGCGGCCGATCCGGGATAAATAGCCTTTAAAAGAGTAAATGGCAGAATTGCTGACCCAATTGGCTGGCCGTGAAACCGTCCGGAAACTCGTTTCCTTGATTGCCGACATCGCGCTGAAACGTTGCTGGACCAGTTTATCCCGGGTTTCGAGCGATGGGGACTTACCATGTGGGCAATTATCAACGACCTGTATCGCGAATACTGCCTGGCACGCATGACCGAAATGCGGAAGCTCGAGCTGACGCACTGAGGGGGCGACGCGAGCGGTTTGACTGCGCGCCCTTAACCCATGACCGGCTCTTAGCCCTGTTCTCGGCCCATTCCAGGGAAGCTCGCTTGGGTTTTGTTGTGGCCGGGTCGACTGGTGCGGATCAGGATCGTTCTTCCCGGGCAATTTATCTTAACAGGCTAGCGAAGCGAGCCGGCCCTTAAACGCCTGCGGCAATCGATTTTGGCGCCGGCTCGTGCCGCCACCACGAACCGGCACGCGCAAGAATCAGCACCGAAACGACTAAGGTCGCTCCAAGTCCCGTTGGCGTACTCGTGAGGAAGGTGAGCACGAGCACGAGCGTGCCGGCTAGTGCAGGAAGCTCGTAGCTGCGGAAGCCGCTCTTCAGTCCTATGCGAAATAGGAACGCGATGGAAACAGTGAGGATCAACATGTCATAGATGGCGATATAAGGCGTGACCAACAGCGTGCCTGCAGATAGGGCGGCAGCCTTCAGACCATAAGGTACTCGGCTGCGCCACATCAGCACGAGAACCAGCGTCGTGCTTACAACGAGGATAAGCTGGAGGGCCCACGCCAGGTGTTCGGTGCCGCCAAGATGACGCACCAGAGAGTAGAGGCTCATCAATTTCCACCAACTAAACCTACCATCGATCAAGATCACATTCGAGGAGTGCGACAGCCAGTAGAAAAATGCCAGCCAACTCGCAGTGCCAAAGGCGAGCGCCGAGATGAGCAACATCGCGATAGTCGTCACGGTGGCGCTAACGAATACGCGCCAATGTCCCGCCGCCATGAGCACAATGGGAAACAGCAGCCCAAATTGTGGTTTGTAAGTTAGTAGACCAAGGCAAATGCCTGCGAGTCCCGGGCGCACCGGGATTAGATAGAGCGTGCCGCCAATCAGCGCAGCGGTCAAAAATCCGGTCTGTCCGACCAGCGCATTGAAAAAAACGATCGGTACGGCGAGTGCGAGCAGTACGCCGAGGTTGTGACCGACGATTGCCCGCACGACGGCAACATACGGCACTAAACTGACAACAATCCATCCGAAATACGCTGCACCATAGGGCAGCAGCGCCATTAGTGATGCGACGAAGAGGAATGGTGGCGGGTAGTGCCAGGGGAAACTGCCGGCGAAATCCTGCCCGAGCGCCGCAACTTGGACTTGCCTATGGATCTCCCAGTCAAACGCTTGTGTCGGCAAGCCATCGAGCGCAAGGCGCCCGGCGGCCCAAAAGCTGATGAAATCCGCCGGAATGCCGAGTCCGTTGCGATCGTAAATCCAGACCTTCAGAAGGTAAGCGATCAGGCAAGCCGTCAGGTTCGCCGCGGACAGCACAAAAAGCACAGCAAAAAGCATCTTCCGAGATGAAGCGGGGATCTTGGTTTGGGCCGAGGCGGCTTCGTGGGAGGAGCGAACCATGGCGGGGTCCATTGCTCTAGGAAACAATCGGAGCAGGGCGCATGCCCTGCAGCCCGCGGATGGCGTTGCGCGCGGGCATCTCGATCAGGTAGCGGGAAAACTGAAACTCGTTCCGTCGATACACATAGGAGAGCGTGAAGCCACTAAGGCAAAAGAATAAGTCAACGGCAGCGTTCCATATGAAAAAGGTGTCGGTCCCGTCGGGCGAAAACTGTTGAAGGTGGGCCAAGGCGACGGTCGTTCCGGCTACGCCACGAAGCCCCGTTAGTGCCCTCAGCTCCGGCCGCGGGCCGCCCCTCCAAATCTCCCCAGACTCCATTCAGCCCTTCCTGCGGTATCGTCAGGTCACGCGATCCTTGGGTGATTAATCAGTTCGAACACTTTGCGTTGCTTCTGCGAGCCTAAGATGACAATGATTGGCTTTCAAGGACGCTAAACATGCCGTTAAGCGTTAGTTTGCAACAGATGGATGCGAATAGCGGACAGACAGAGAGCCTTCCGAGCAGTGATTATCTTCGGGCATGGCTACCGTTCATCCTGGCTACGACGGCCTATTTGATTCTTATTGGCAAAATCGGCGAGGTATTACGGGATACCGATACATATTGGCACGTTGTGGTCGGCGAATGGATTATTGATCATCGTGCCGTACCCCATGTTGACCTCTTTTCTTTTACGAAGCACGGCGCGCCCTGGATCACCAGCGCGTGGTTGTCAGAAGTCCTCTATTTTCTTGCATTCAAACTGGCAGGGTGGCTGGGCCCCGCGCTCCTAGCTGCGTTGTCGGCTTCGACGGCGTTCTTCCTGCTTGCCCGTTGTCTACTCAGAAGACTGCCGAATGTGCCGGTCACGATCCTGGTGAGTGCCGGCATAGCCATGACGGTGCACCACATCCTGGCTCGGCCGCATGTATTGATCTTTCCCCTGATGGTGCTGTGGGTCGACGGTCTGCTTCGGGCGACTGAGGCGCGCCGAGTGCCTCCATGGTCCTATCTTCTGATCATCACGCTATGGGCGAATCTCCATGGGAGCTTCACGTTGGGCGTAGCCATGATCGCCCCATTTGCTCTTGAGGCGGTTTGGAACGCGGACAAATCGTCCCGCTTGACGGTAGCGCTGCATTGGTTCCGGTTTGGGGTGTTGGCGCTCGGGGCCGGCTGCGTGACGCCGTATGGGATCGAGTCCATCCTGGTTACAACACGGATTTTGAGCCTTGGGCCGATGCTCTCAACAATTGGCGAGTGGAGGCCGATAGATTTCGGCTCGTTACACCCGTTTACAGTTTGCCTGCTTGGTGGTGCTGCCTACGCACTCTACAGCGGGTTCAAGCTGCCCTTTCTCAGGATGGCTGCACTGCTCGCGCTCGTCTACGAAACTCTCGCTCATCAGCGGTATGTCGACGTTTTCGCAATGGTTGCCCCATTCCTTGTTGCTGGCCCATTGGCACAGCATGTCCTGCTGCAGGAACGCCGGAAGGCGATTCCGGCGAGGATGACGCATATCATCGCCTTTTTTGCGGCCCTATCGATCGTGAGCGGCGTGATAGTTGTGACGAAGGATCGAACGTTTCCACTTGTTCCGGGTGCTGCAGTGGAGAAGCTCAAGGAGCTGAAGGTAGATCGCGTCCTGAATGATTACTACTTCGGCGGATATTTGATCTTCCAGCGCATGCCGCCGTTCATCGATTCGCGTGCCGAATTGTATGGTCCGGAGTTTCTGAGCCGCTATATGCGAACAATCTCGCTCGAGGATCTGCCGGATTTCATCAAACTGCTCGATGAATACAAGATCGATTCAACACTGCTCTTCCCTGCGACTCCGGCTGTCGGTCTGCTCGACCGATTGCCTGAATGGGAGCGCGCGTATTCGGACAATGTGGCTGTCGTCCACGTTCGGCGTACGCACCCGGAAAGCCTGGCGATCCCGAAATAGCGGGCATCTGCGGACCCGATGTGAACCGAGCAAGGATCGATCGCCGCCCGAGCAAGGAGGCGTTCATCCTTTGGTGTTATGTTACCGTTTACCGATTTTTCTCAAGATTTATGGACGAAATCGGAGTCGGGTCGCCGCTGATGGTCAGTCCGTCGCATCGGAAAATCCGATATTTGCGAATGGGCCGGAATTCGGAATATGTGAAAATTACACGAGTAAATTAAAACCAGGCGAAGCCGCTGACGGTTCTTTTACGGGCAAGCGCAGCGTTCTGGGCTTCCGAGGTGGGGGGTCGGTGACCGACAAGGAGCGAAAAAAAGCGGCAAAACCAGCCTATTTCGTGATCCCAGTGACCGTAAGAATACCGGAATAACCCTTTTGGAGTAAGGTTAATAAAGGATTACCAGGTGACAAAGCTTTACGTCGGTATATAAAATTTAAATCGTTGGCTCAGGCTCTGATCAGCCGACGTTACTCTTAAGGTTTCAATCTCAGTAAAAGGAATTTCCCATGTTGAAGCTTTATATCAAGGCCACGGAAGCTGTGAAGCGCCTGCGCTCCGACAACGGCGGCGTGGTGTCGTTTGAGTACGTGATCGTCGCCGCTTGTGTCGTCGCTGCGGTTGGTCTCGCGTTCGGTGCTGGCGGAACCGGTCCTATCTCGAGCGCCCTGAGCGCTGCGATCTCCAGCATCTCCGCGAAGGTCATTTCTGCGGTCGGATAAGCGACTGATCGAGGCGAGAGGACGGGGTCTATGGATTGCGGCCCTGTCTTCTTTGACTCGAGGGCGACTGCTTCGTGGCCATATCAGTTGAACCAATTGTGCCACCAACCAGTCTACCGTTGAAGACCTCGTCGGCAGACATTCCGATAGGGCGATTTATGGACGGTGCGGGCTGACGTCGTTCGTTCCGAACCGGGTCGGCCACGGTGCTGAACTCAACTGAAGAGGTGTCACGTGTTAAGGCATTTTGTCGAAATCAATGAAGCTCTGAAGCGTTTTCGCGATAACGAGAGTGGCGTGGTGTCGTTTGAGTACGTCATCGTTGCCGCTTGTGTCGTTGCCGCGGTCGGTCTTGCGTTCGGTGCCGGCGGCACCGGTCCGATCTCGAGCGCCCTGAGCGCCGCAATCTCGGCCATCTCTGCAAAGGTCATCGCTGCCGTCGGATAGCATGGCGATTGCTTCGGTGAACTTTACTCGATGATGGATTGGACGCTGACTACATATTATTTCCTGTTGGCGTTCAGTCCATCAAGGTTGCATTGACGGATGCAGGGCCCGGCTTAGGCGCACTGCGATTTGTATTGTTTATACGGCCGCCGTGGCCCGTTCTGATTGGGCTACCTTTAAGGCCGCTTTATTGGTCGTGCTTGAGGTTTGTGCCTGATGAGTTGGATCGTCTCCATAGCGTCGACTCTGCAGATCTTGCTGCTCCTCTATGTCGCCACCATGGACGTCGCGACACGCTTAATCAGCAATGAGATTTGTCTGACCCTGGCGGTCCTCGGGATAGCCGGTCATTTGACCAATCCCGCCGGCATCGCCGGATCGTTCTTGGTCGCGTCAGTTCTGTTTACGGTGCTGTTCGTTCTCTACCAGCGCGGATCGATCGGCGGTGGCGATGTCAAGTTGCTGGTCGCGCTGGCGCTTGGTCTGCCTTGGATGGGCGTCGTTCAGCTGCTGACGATCACGGCTTTGGCGGGCGGCGTTCTTGCCCTGGTGCACGTGATGATGCGGAGCCTGCCTCATCCCGGAGTAGCGCCAGTCGGATCATCGCTGCCGCGCCGCGTCTATGCGGTCGAGCGCTGGCGCCATTTGCGGCGTGCGCCGCTGCCTTATGGAGTGGCCATAGCCTGCGGCGGTATCGGAGCGATTTTGAACAGGGGTTTTTGATATGTCATCGGCTTTGCGGCTTTCGATTATTGCGGTGTTGCTTCTCGCGGTCACTGCGCTGGGCCTCATCGCCCTCAACCTGAGCACGCCCAAGGCAACGGCGACGACGGAAGTCGTGGAGCCGGTCGCAAAAGTCGTGGGATACTATGTCGCGGCGCGGCCATTGCCGCGAGGGACCCTGGCCCGTGACGAAGATTTCGCGGTGCGCTCGGTGCAGGCTCATCAGGTCCCGGCGGACGCGATCCTGGAAACGCCGGACTCCAAGGCTTCGCTTGCCGGTTCGCTCGTGCGCAAGTTCGTCGAGGCCGGCCATCCGATCACTCTGCAAGACATTGTGCGCCCTCAGGATCGGGGTTTCCTTGCGAGTGTGCTGGCGCCCGACAGCCGCGCCATCAGCATCAGGGTTGACGAAGAGTCCGGCGTGTCGGGTCTGATCAGGCCGGGCGATCAAGTGGACGTCCTGCTGACCCAGGTGTTCGAGAAGGCGGACCCCTCGCGTCGCGCGCTGACGGAGACCGTTCTCCGCAACGTCCGGATCATCGCGATCGACCAAGAGATCGTGCAGGGTGGGCGAGGCGTCGCCACCGCCATGGGCAAGCCTGTCCAGACGGTGTCGCTGGAGCTTACGCCTGAGCAGGTGCAGAGAATCACGGTCGCCAAGCAACTCGGAAAGCTCTCGCTTTCGGTCAGGGCCGCCGTCGACAAGCGCGATAGCGCCGATTCCGGCGTCATGTCGAGCTGCGACGTGTCGCCGGAACTCGCCCGCCAGAACGCCCTTGCCGGCCAGACCACTGCGGTGGTGGTCTATTCTGGCGGTGAAGCCAAGCAGTTCTCGGTCAGGAAGCAGGTCACGGGCGTCGGCAATGGAAGCGTCAACTGTGATGGATTGCCGGATGTTGCGCGTCAGGCCGCCGTATCGGCAGGCGGCTCTGGCAATTCACCGGAGAAGCGATGATGATGAACATAGCAGTCGTGAATCCGCTCGAAGCACCATCCGTCGTCACGCGCGACCGCATCGTCTGCTTCGTCAACGACGAGGATAGCGCCGCGGCCCTGCGCAAGGGTCTCGACGGCGCCCACCTGTCGCTGAGACGCGGCACAATTCGCAACGCCGTACGGATGCTCGAGACCGACACGGACCTGTTCGCGCTGGTCGCAGACATCAGTGGGTACGACGATCCGTTTGCCGAACTGGAAAGGCTCGCCAGCGTCTGTCCGCCTGATGTCCGGGTCGCATTGGTCGGAGAGAGCAGGGAGATCGGCTTTTACCGCGAGCTCATGGATGTCGGCATCACCGAGTACCTGCCGCGGCCGCTGACGCGGGATATGGTGCTGGATCTGCTGCGCCCGAAGCTTCTTGGCGGCGAGGCGCCGGCCCAGCCGGATCGCGGCGGGCACGTGATCTCGATCTGCGGCGCGCAGGGCGGAGCCGGAGCGACAAGTATTGCCATCAATCTCGCGCTGCAACTGGCGGAGACGACCAAGGCCAAGGTCGCGCTGCTCGATCTCCATCTGCAAAACGGCGAAACTGCCGTGATGCTGGGCGTTCGGCCGGGGCCGGGACTGCGCATCGCGCTGGAAAACCCGATGCGGGCGGACACGCTGTTCCTCGAACGCTCGGCAATTGAAATCAACGATCGGGTCAGCCTGATCTCCGCGGACGAGGAGCTGGATGCGCAGCTCAACATCACCGAAGCTGGCGTGAGACATGTCCTGGGCTTGCTGCGTCAACGGTTCAACTACATCGTCGTCGATGTGCCCGTCCCGTTTCCTCCCTCGATCTATCCGGTGATCAGTCTTGCTCGTCACGTCCTGGTGCTGCTGGAAGCGGAGGTGACGGGACTGCGCAATGCGCACGCGCTTCGCACTGCCGTCACCAACATCGCCGGCAAGGACCGGGTCTTCACTCTGCTCAATCGCGCCAATCGTGCCGGGGGCCTTCCCAAGGCGACGATCGTCAAGGCCCTGGGCGCCGAGCCGGACATGGTGATTCCCGATCTCGGGAAGGGGATGACCCAGGCGGTCAATCTCGGGATCCCCGCGCTCAAACACGTGTCGGGGCTGCGACGTCACCTCAAGCCGATCGTGCGGGAGATCACGGGCGTCGGCGCCGAGCGCAAGGGACGGCTGAGGAGGTTGCTCGGGCTATGAAGAAGTTCGGGAGACGCCCAGACGAGTCGCCCATGGCTCATTTGTCCGCGCTGACATCGAGCTTGCGCGAGTCGACGGAAAGCACGCCTTTGCCGACCGCGGATTCGCCGGCCTTGACTGCGGACTCCCCTTCGCCTCCGGACTTGCCCGCACCGACCGCTCGACCTCCTTCCCTGAGTCTGGGTTCGCCTGCACCGGCGCCGGTCTTCGCCCCGAAACGCGGCAACGAACCGCCGCTCCATCATCCCGTGATGCTCAACTCGCTGCGAGACCGGGTCATGGAGCAGATCGATCCGTCGGCAGCGGCGACCGTTTCGCGCGACGTGCTGCGACGCCAGATCGAGGAAATCATCCACGGGATCGCCAACGACGAACGACTGGAACTGTCCGGTCGCGAGCAGATCCAGCTGGCGGACGATATCGCGGACGATATGACCGGCTACGGGCCGCTCCGCCCGCTGCTCGACGATCAGTCGATCAACGACATCATGATCAACGGTCCCAGCAACGTCTATGTCGAGCGTCGCGGCAAGCTGGAGCGGGTCGCGGTACGATTCCGCGACAACGATCACATCACCTCGGTTGCCCAGAAGATTGCCGCGCGGGTCGGGCGGCGCGTCGACGAATCCAGTCCCATGGTCGATTGCCGCCTGCCCGACGGTAGCCGCGTCAACATCATTCTGCCGCCGCTCGCCATCCATAGCCCCTGCATCTCCATCCGAAAATTCCCGAGCCGCCGCCTGGATATGGCTGGCCTGATAGAGAACGGCTCGATGACGCCGGCGATCGGAAAACTGCTGGAGATCGCCTCGCGGGCGCGGCTCAACGTTCTCGTGTCCGGAGGTACCGGCTCCGGCAAGACGACGCTGCTGAACGCCATGAGCCAGTTCATCGATCACAGCGAACGCATCGTCACGATCGAGGACGCGGCGGAATTGCAGCTGCAACAGCCGCACGTGATCAGCCTGGAAACCCGGCCTCCCAGCCTGGAAGGCACCGGGCAGGTGACGCAACGCGATCTGCTCTGGAACGCCCTTCGCATGCGTCCCGACCGCATCGTCGTCGGCGAGGTCCGCAGCGCCGAAGCATTCGACATGCTGCAGGCCATGAACACCGGCCATGACGGATCGATCTCCACGGTGCATGCCAATAGCACCAGGGATGCCCTGACCCGTATCGAGAACATGGTGCAGATGGGGCAGGTCAATCTGCCGTCGCGGGCGATCAGATCGCAGATCGTTGCCGCGCTTGACATCATCGTCCAGGTCGAGCGCATGCGGGATGGCCAGCGCCGGATCATCCAGGTCAGCGAAGTGATCGGCCTCGAAGGCGACGTCATTACCACCAACGACATTGCGGCTTTCGAGTATCAGGAAGAGGACGCTCACGGCCGGATATCGGGCACCTACAAGTCGACCCACGCGCTTCCAAAGTTCAAAAGCCGTCTCGCCTATTACGGGCTTCAGCAAGCCTGGACCGATGCATTGAGGCAAATATGATTCCGAACTACGTGATAGCCATCGTTCTGGGCCTGCTGCTGTGTGCGGCGGGCGTCACGCTATGGCTCGACCGGCGGGAACGGCGCATGAACCGCCAGATCTCGATCGCTCTGCAGACCGCGCCGACCGCCAGCTTGACCTCGATCCGTCGGGCTGAATCCGGGACTCGCTCGATGCTGCTGTATCGTCTGGCGAACTACAATCCGCACATCGTTCACGCCTTGCACCCGATCTATGTCCTGCTTGCGGGTGCGCTCGCCTCGTTGGCCGTATTTTATGCCAATCAGCCGTTCGGGTTTTCCACCTCCGACGTGTCCATTGCGGCTACGGTCGTCGCGGTATTGGTGGTGCGTGGTCTGTTTGGATGGCAGCAACGGCGGTTCTCCAATCGCCTCTTCCGGCAACTGCCGGATACGATCCAGCTGGTCACGAGCACTGTCCGTGCTGGTCTGCCGGTCAACGAGGCATTTCGCACGATCGCTCGCGAGATGCCGGAGCCGACTGCGGGTCAGTTCGCCATCGTTTGCAGCCAGATCGGCCTGGGCGTCGCTCCGGAAGACGCCGTGGAGGCCATCTACCGGCGTACGCAGGTTGCGGAGTACGCGATGTTTTCGGTGACACTTGCGGTCCAGTTGAAATCCGGCGGCAGCCTGGCCGAGACTTTGCAGATCCTGGCGGAAACCGTGAGTCAGCGCGTCGCGCTGGCGGCCCGCGCGAAGGCGCTTGCAGGAGAGGTCATTTTCTCCTCGCGTGCGCTTTCATTGTCACCGGTGATCATTGGTGGGGTGCTGTACGCGGTCAATCCGCAATCGATCAATCTTCTGTTTCTTGATTCGACCGGCAACATGCTGCTGGCCTATGCGGTCGGCTCGGTCATTCTCGGGCATTTTGTCATACGCTGGATGATCCAGAGGGAGACAGCGCTATGACTGCCGGCATGAGCGTGGCAGCCGTCATGGTCATCGCTATTGCGGTGACACTCCTGCTGGTGATCCGCGAAATCCACTTTCGCACGCTGAACGCGCGCGTCTCCAATGCGGTGCTCGGCATTCCCGACCGGTCGACGCGGTCCCAGGACATGGTCGGCTGGTTCTCGTCGATCGGCATGCGGTACCGAAAGTTCTATGCCGAGGAGAATCTCGACGAGCTGCGGACGGTTCTTCAATCGGCTGGATTCAACCATTACCGCGTCTTGCCGATCTGGATCGGCGTCAAGATCGTCAGCATGGTCTTGTTCCCCATCGTTTTCCTCCTTCTTGCACAACTGTCGGGGGGGACGCTGGCCAGCGCGCTGATGGTCGCCCTCTTCGGCGTGGCCATCGGGATCATGGGTCCGCGGCTGATACTGCTGGTGATGAAGCGGCGTTTCGATGCCGCGGTTCGGTCAGGCACGCCCGATACGATCGACCTGCTGGTCGTGTGCGCTGAAGCGGGCATGGGCCTGGAAAGCGCCCTGCAGCGGGTCGCCGAGGAGATGAGCCAGACCAATCCGGCCATCTCGCGCGTTCTGCGCGGTTTGCTCGACGACTTGCGGATATTGCCGAGCCGCGCCGAGGCGTTCGAGAAACTCGCATCCACCTCGGAAGGGCTTCGCCGCTTCGGCATCATGGTCAGCCAGAGCCTGCAATACGGAACGCCGTTGGGCCAGGCGCTGCGCACCATAGCAGCCGATCTGCGGCGGGAGCGGATCACCGGCCTCGAGGAGCGGGCTCACAAACTCGGTGCCAAGCTCACGGTGCCGATGGTGATGTTCCTGCTGCCGGCGATGTTCGTCATTCTCGGCGGCAGTTCATTCTTGCATCTCATTCGTTCCTTCAAGGGACTCTAGTCACGAACGAAGCGTCATGAGTGAAGTTCGTACAGGCAGACACAAGAGCGGCAGACGTTCTTTCGTTGACGATCGGCGCGGCGCTGCTGCGTTCGAAATGGCTATTATCTACCTCGTCTTGGTGTTCAGTCTGCTGCTGCCGTTGGCCGATCTGGCGATTGCCGGCTTCAGGTTCATTTCGGCGCATCAGGCGCTTCGCGACATGGGGCAGCGGACTCAATATTCCCCGCCGGCGGACGTGACTGATGCCTCCGTAATAGCTGCCTGGAAAAGCGCGCTGCCCAGCACGATCAGCGGATTTACGATGACTCCGCAAGTTTACTGCGGCTCTCCGGGAACGGTGGCTCCCTGCAGTTCGGGGGCAGCATCGATCGTGAAATACTACACCTTCTCGACCACCTTTACGTTGACACCCATGGTACTTGGCTCGGCGCTGTGCTCGTCCTGTACGATTACTTACACCCAGCGGTTTCAGTAGGAGGATGCCGTGCGCAAACTGGCTCGCTGCCGTCGCGGTTCCGTCGCCTTCGCAACGGTGATTGCGCTGGTGCCGCTGATCGGGTTTGTCGCTCTCGGGGCCGAGGCGGGGTCGTGGTACGTGACCAAGCAGAATGCGCAGAATGTCGCCGATGCGGCGGCCTATTCGGGCGGCTTGTCGCTGGCATGTTCGCTGAACTCAATAGCCGAGAGCGACTGCGACAGAACGCAGGATTACATCTACCGCGGCAAGCAAATGGCCGCGCAGAACAAGTTCTGCAACTCCAGCGGCGATCCCGTCTATCCGGGTTCGACTTGCGTTACGGCGCAGGCAAATACCACGCAAACCGTGTCGATCGATCGAGGAACCTACTCTGCCGGCACCTGGACCAGCTCGTCATCCGGCATGCATGTGCTTGCGACCGTGGCGCAGCAGCAGCCGGGATACCTTGCGCAGATACTTGGCATGTCCACCGTCACCATCCGGTCGTCCGCGGTTGTCGAGATCCAAAATCCAAAGCCGTTGTGTGCGTTTGGATTGGGGCCGGGAAGTGATGCGCTCACGATCGGCGGCAGCAGCGCCATAACCGGCAGTGGGTGTGCGATGATGTCGAACACCAACGTCAAGTACAACGGCACCGCGAGTTTCAGCGGCTCGGGCTGGTCTGTGAATGCGGTGGATGGTTGTAAGGCGTCGTCGGGACATTGTGCCCTGACTGGTGCGGGTTACAATTACAACACGCTTACCGCACAAAATCCGCTATCCGTGCTGGATTCGAAATCGTTCAATTCAACGACGGGCCCCGTATCAAGCCCATGCGGCGACGGCAAGGTTACCAACGGTAAGACCTGCAACTTGACTCCGAACGCCGGAAGCGGGGTGTACAGCGACCTGACGGTGAATTCCGGCGGCACGTTGAATCTCGCAGCAGGAACATATTTTTTCTATAACGCAACGATCAACCTTGGCGGCACTGTCACCGGCACGGGTGTCACGCTCGTCTTGCTTGGAACGACTTCGAACCTCACCATCAGCGGCGGGAGCGTCAACCTTTCCGCGCCCACGACCAATTCGTACGATAGCGACCTCAATGGTGTCCTGATCGACGATCAGGCCAAGAACACGACGACCCCAACCAAGGTTGCGGTCACCATAGGCGGCAGCAATACGTCGACCTTGGGCGGCGCCATGTATTTCCCGAATGCCAGCGTGTCTTATGGCGGAACGAGTCAAAGTTCGAACACACAATGCACGGAAGTGATCGCCGCCTCGCTCACCATCAACGGCAATACCTACCTGAGTTCGTCCGGTTGTACGTCCAACACCTTGGGTAAAACCAAAGTCATTGCGATGGTGCGTTGATGAAGAGGCTCGACCAGCGCGGCTCGGCAGCGTTCGAGTTCTGCCTTGTCGCCGTGTTCTTTTTCACATTCGTGTTCGCGATCTTCGATCTCGGACGCTATGCAATCACCATGCAATTGTTGCGCGCGCTCGCCAGCGATGGCGCCAGGGCGACGATGATCCAGTGCTATACCCCGCAGGTGACGCAGAGTGCATCGCCCACCGGCTGCACCAATGTCAGCAGCTACTATACCAGTACCTATCTGACGTCAGTGCCGAACATCATGGGGCTCACGCCGACATTGAGCGGGAGCGACAGCGGTTCCGTGCTGACCATTACGGCGTCTCTGCCCGGTTTCTCGATGATGACGCCGACATGGAGCGGATTGAATTCGACGCCGACTGCGAGCACGTCGATCCCCTACTAGTCGACGTAAAGCGGTACCGTCAGCCGAATCGGGTCCCTTCCCAACACCCTCGGCCCGGCCAAGTCCAGGGCAGGATTGTCAGTTTAACGGAAAAGAATGTTATTTGCGGCCCAATAAGCACCAGGGAACTAGCCGCCAGTCGGAACCATGGGGAACGGTTCCCGCAAAGTGGTGCTCGTGGGCAACATTTGGCGACTTTTTCGCGGATTGACGTGAGATATGAGGGCTCTCGCCTTGCGGCGGAAGCGCCTGGCGGACGATGATTGCAATGCAGGAGTCTGGGGACGTAAACCCGGGCTGACGGTTTTTAGTAGACGATTTGTGTACGCCCGTGGGTTGTTCGGGGACAGGTGTTGACCCGCCAAGTGTGCAATGCGGGATGGCCGCGGATCGCGGCGAGGGGGACTGGAATGGGTGGCGTCCGTATTTCGACGCAGGGGAAGGCGAAGCTCGCCGCCGTGAGCGCGCTGCTGCTTGGCGCCGTCCTTGTCGGTCCCTGCGCTGACCGTGCCGACGCGGCCGATCGGCGGAGCTCCGGCGGAGGCGTCTTCGTCAGCGAATCGAGCGACGTCCAGCGGGTCAAGGTCACCGTCAACAAGTCGCGCACCTTCAGGGTCGAGACGCCCTTTTCCACCATCGTGGCCGGCTCGACCGACATCATCGACGTGAAGTCGCTGAGTGATCATCAGATCTACATCCAGGGCAAGCAGCCCGGTACCACCAACGTCATTCTGCTCGATGCCTCGATGAAGCAGATCGGCATTCTCGATGTCGAGGTCACGATCGACATCGGCAATTTGCAGCAGAACATTCAAACCTCGACCGGCATCCGCGGCATCCGCGTGTCGGCCTCCGAGGGACAGGTGATCGTGAGCGGAACGGCCCCCGACGCGGTCGCCGCCGAACGTGCGATGGCGATTGCGACCAGCACCGTTCCGAAAGGCAGCGTCGTCGTCAATGCGATGAACGTGACGGGACCGCAGCAGGTGATGCTCGAGGTGCGCTTCCTCGAGGTCAACCGATCTGCCGGGCGTGAACTGGGAATGAATCTCTACGGAGCCAATGCAAGCGGAACAAACATTGGCAATACCGGACTTGGTGGGCCCAATTCCATCAATACCGCCAGCGGTCGCGCGCCGCTGCCGAACACGGGCCCGCCCGCGGGCACGATACCTCTGCTCGGTACTGCGGGGACGCTGGCGGCGACGGCGACGGGAGCGGCCGCTGTCCCGTTTGGAAGCCTCCTGACCAGCGTCCTTCGAACGAGCAGCGGCGCCTCGGTCGATCTGCTTGTGACGGCACTGGAGCAGAAAGGTCTGGTACGTCGGCTTGCGGAGCCAAACCTGATGGCGCTGTCGGGTGAATCGGCTCGGTTCCTGGCTGGTGGCGAATTCCCGGTGCCGGTGGCTTCAACGGCGGTCGCTGCCGGCGTGGTGCCGACTGTCACCATCCAATTCAAGACGTTCGGTGTTGAGCTGGGCTTCGTCCCCACCGTGCTTTCGCGCGGCGTGATCAATCTGCGCGTCGAGCCGTCTGTCAGCGAGCTCGATTTCACCAACTCGGTGACGATCGGCGGCACGACGATTCCAGCCCTGAGCAGCCGCAACGCCCGGACCACGGTCGAGTTGCGGGATGGCCAGAGCTTTGCCATCGCGGGCCTGCTGCAAACCCGCAACCGGCAGGATATCTCGCAATTGCCCTGGATCGGATCGGTCCCGGTGCTTGGGACACTGTTTCGCTCCTCGTCCTACCAGCAGCAGGAAACCGACCTCGTCATCATCGTGACGCCGCGCCTGGTGGCGCCGGCGGCGCCCGGTCAGCAACTGGCCTCGCCGCTGGATTCGCGCATGCCGGCCAATGATGTCGATTTCTTCCTCAACGGCCAGATGGAAGTGAAGAAGCGCTACAACGACTACGTCAGTTCCGGTGGTGAGCTGAAGGGACCGTATGGCCACATCATCGCGCCCGATGCGCGCCTGCCCGCGCCGCCGGCGGTCGTGACTGACCAGCCCGTCGTCAAGACACTTAACTGAAGGAGGACCGTTATGACATGCACGACGTTACTCGCGGTCTTCACGCTCGGGGCTTGCAACGGCTTGGCCGGCAATGACGAGATGGACCGCTACTTTCAGCGGTCTGACACCCTTACGCTGAGCGCTGGCGACGCCAAACAGGTCAACGCCGTCACCCACACGATTCATCCCTGGCCGAAAGGTGTCGGCGATCGCAGAATCGTTGTTGATGCGGCGAAGACCAGCGGCGCTATCAAGCGCTACCGCAGAGGTAGCCAACCGTTCGATCCGCTGCCGGCGTTCGGCGGAAATACGCCGGCAGCCGGGCATCCTCCAATGGGAGTCGCCGGTGCGACGGCGGCTATTGTGGACGCGGGTGGCAGCGTCGACGTAGGCACGGGTGCGGCCATTGTAGGCGCAGGCCCCACCCGATGAGTTTAATGGTTGATTTATTGCCGGTGGCGAGGCGGGGATAATGCTCATGGGGCGCCTTCTTGTATGGCTGGCTTGCGCCATACTGGCCACCGCCTTGGCGGCTTGCGAAACGGTGCAGGAAGCAACCGTACGCGACGCCGCCGTGGTTGCGCCCGTTGCTCCGGCCGGTGCTGACCCCGTGCAGGAGCCGACCGACGTCAAATACTATCCCTCCGATGAGCCGGTGCGGATGGGCCTGGAGCACTTCAACCGCGGCAATTTCGGCATCGCCAACCGCTATTTCAGGGATGGCGTCGAGAAGGCGCCGAAGGACTTGACCGCCTGGATCGGGCTTGCAGCAAGCTATGATCGGATCCGTCGCTTCGATCTTGCCGATCAGGCTTATGCGCAAGCGATCCGCCTCGGCGGCGAAACCGTGCAGGTTTTGAACGACCAGGGTTATTCCTACATGCTGCGTGGCAACCTGAACGCGGCGCGGCGGAAGTTCGAGAGGGCATACTCGCTGGATCCGGGCAATCCGGTGATCGCGAACAACCTCGAGCTCCTCAACGGCAGCCGCCGGTTCATCGAACGGCCGCCAAACAACCAGCCGTAAACGACCAAGCCGGCCTCTGATTTATCGGTTTAAGGCGGCCGGCCGCCGGACGCGGCGGGCCGATGGAACTTTTAAGACAAGCGCAACGTTTTTAACGTATGGCTTGTCCCATGAACCGGCTTTTTAAATTGCAATTTCTGGGGCCGTTGGCGCTTTTTGCCGCCACGCTGAGCGCGGAGTTGGCCGCGCGCGCGCTCGAGTACGCTCCGAGCTCCGAGATCCTCTGGTTCATCAATCTCAAGCTGTTCGGCATCTTTCAGCGCAGCGACGCCTATTTGAGCTATTTCGTTGGTGTCGATGGCTTTCAGCTCTTCGGACTTGCGCTTCCGATCTTCATGCTCGCCTGCCTCGGGCTCATTGCCAGGTCGCGGCCGCTCTTCACGATCGCAACGCATCTGAGCGCAGCCTACGCGGTCTTTCTGGTTGCGTCCTGGCAAGTCGGTATGCCGACCCTCAGACAGGCATCGCTTGGAACGATCGCCGTCCCGTCGGGGGGCCTGTTCGTGATGGCGACCATTCTCGGTACCTGCATGCTGTCCTTTGCGATCACGCACCTGCTCTATTTCCGTGCCGTTCATCAGGAAATCGGGGCCCTGGTCCGCTGGTTGCGGGGAGGCACCCGCATCGTCCACGAGCTCGATTAATTCGTCCGGAAAACCCTTTTGGCCTGACAGCAATTGCGCCCCACGACGAGTAACGATCCAGGGGATCGTGGACCTCGTCCGTGTCTCGGATTTTATGGTTCAGGAGCGAGGCGCTCGCACGGGCCGCCCAATCTTGACAACCAGTACCGCAGAAATGACGATCTCGCCCGGTCGCCTCGTGGCGAACCGCGCTTGGTTCGAGTTTGGCCCGAAGGTGGCGAATGAGTACGGATAAACTGCAGGCGTTGAGCGATACCATTGCCGGCATACTCAACGAGCCGCCATCACCCCCCACTTATTTCGACGCGGAGCCCGCCGACGCGCGGACGGGTAGCGAGCGCGCCGCGAAGGCTTTTGACAGTCCTGCGCATGGCACCGAGGCCCCGAAAGGGAGTTTCGGAAAGCTGAGTTCTCGCGAAGCCGGCATGTCACGGAATCCGGCCCCCGAAGCCCACATCGTCCGGCCTCATGAGATCGAAAGCTCCGGCAGAGCTGCGGAGCAGATCCGCGTTGCGTCCCCGGCGGACGCGGGACATCGGCCGCTGTCGAAGCTGGAAGCCGCAAGCCTCCGGCCTGCGCAGATGGTGGGCATCGACACGGTTCGCCCGACTGTTTCCGGCAGCCGGATTTCGCTGCACGGCTGGGGCGTGTTTGGGCTCGCGGGCATCGTGCTGGTCGCCGGAATTGGTGTCGCCGCTGCTGTCTGGTTGGGCTCGTCCGGCGATGCCGCCAAGGCGACTTCGCAAACCTCGCCCGCGCCACAGGCTGCGCTCGCGGCTCTTCCGCCCGAGCTGACGCCACTTCTTCAAGCGATGTCGCGCGATCTTGCGAGCCTGAAGAAGGAGATTGAGCAGCTCAAGCTCGGTCGCGAGCAGATGGTCCGCGACAACGCAAATTTCGGCGAGCAGTTCAAGAGCAGCCAGGATCAATTGAGCCGCGCCGTCGCCCGACTTTCCGATCAAGTGAAGACCAGCCAGGACCTGGCGGAGCGCGACAGCGCGAACGCAGCCGAGCAGATCAAGGCGGTCAAGGATCAACTGATCCGGCTCGAGCAGAATGCGGCGCCCAGGAAGGTTACGCCGCCGCCGCGGGTCACAGCTCCTGCTGCTCCGAAGCCCGTGCCGGCCGCCTCGTCGCCGCAGGCCACAACGCAGCCGGCGGCGGGAAAACCGAAGCCCGCACCGACCACGCGGGCGTCTGCGCCGGCGCCCACGCCTGCGCGCTGAGTCACCGGCTCCCCCGGCTTACGCGCAATCTTTGCGTCGGCCGCAGGGAGACGGGCTGAAATTACGGCAGTATGGTTCACCGTAGTAGAACGGAATCCACATGGCACTTCAGTACCGCTAGGGTGTTGATGCCGGGGCTGGATTTCATCACGGACAACCATTTCAACCGGCAAGGGGCCGCTCTTTGAGCGGCCCCTTTCAGTTTGGCAGGCAATGGAAAGGAAGCCCGCCTCCGGCAAAAGCGCAGTGGAGGCGGGCCAAGGCCATTTTTGCGGCGCCGTTCTCCCCGGGGCTGGCAAGGGTACGTCGCTCGCGATGGAACCGTAGCATCGTGGAACCCGGCCCGTAATCCGCAGGAATACCGAAACAACAACGCCGCTCGCTGAAATGATCGCGAGCGGCGCTGCGCCAGCCCCGGGAGGGTTGTGCAAAATCCCGGATTTACGGAGCTTAATCCGGATTTACGAAGATTTGATGCATGACATTACGCGCGTAAATTCAGTTAAGGGCGATGTGTCGTGGGCGTTCAATCTGCACCCGAGCTCGCGTCGCCCGCACGCGACTTTGCTTCGGAGCAGGCTCCCAGATGTGCCGCGACTGCGGATTCTGATTGCCATTTGCCGAAATCCGACAGGCTCATTAGGTTTTCCTGAATTGTTATCGCACATTATCGAGGCGACGCATGATTTTGGTGCTGCGTTGCTTCGGCCGAGCCGAGGGCGACTACATTTCCCAAGCGCTTTTCGCGCGCCGGCAGGCAGGGTTTGTCCAGGCGAGCCGTCGGCGAACGGCGACTCGATTGAATTTTCCAAATGCAGGTTTCGACCAGATATGACTGGTTCACTACCGCCCGAAAAACGTGGAACGGCGCGCGTCGAGTTCTCGCGGGGCATCGATGTGCACATGGTGGCTATCGACGGGACATGGAGCCGCCAATGTCAGATGACCGACGTGGCCGAGGCCGGAGCAAAGCTCAAGGTCGAAGGATCGGTCGAAGGCCTTGCGTTGAAGGAGTTCTTCCTGCTCCTTTCGACGACTGGAGCCGCCTTTCGTCGCTGTGAGCTGGCCTGGATCAACGGGGATCACATTGGAGTTCACTTCCTGCGCGGCAAGAACTTGAGCAAGGCGTGAGTTCTCAATGGAGGAGCGTCGTAGACAGCAGCGCACGGTGGTCGACGAGATCGCATACATCGCCGGCGACGGATCCAGCATGCGATGCCGCGTCGTCAGCCTCTCCGATCACGGTGCCGCCATCGAGATGGCGGACAAGGTCTACGTCAGACCTCGGATCAAGCTGATGCTGGAGAAGGATCGCGTCATCCGAAATTGTCGCGTCGTCTGGTCGAGCGGAAATCGTATCGGCGTTGAATTCCTGGATTGAGGCTAGAGCGATGGCGGTACCATCGATGCGCTGCACGTCGCTTGGTGACCGGGAGCAAGGCAACCTGCCCAACCCGAAAATCAGCAGTGCCGCGCCGGTGCCGGTTACCTGCGCCTTCGCGTCGATCACGGTTTTTGGCGGTAGGATTAATTTTGGCCGACCAAGATTTAGGCTTGCATCAGTGGACAGGCTGGATAACTGTGACTGGGCCTTGGGCATATTTTAGCCTCCGGATGGCGATTGTTTTTGAGTCGTATTGGTCTCCTGGATTTCTGGAATGAGAACGCTATTAATCATTCTCGGCATTTGGTTGCTGATTAACGTTCTCTTCGTCGTCGTGATGATCCCGCCGCGTAAGCCACGGAGGGCGAATGTCGTCAGCCGGGCGGATGACGCCACGCCCGTCGTCGCCGGGATGAACTCTGGGCGGACTGAAACGCAGGACGAGAGCGTCTCGCTACGACATGTCATCATCGCAATTGGGCTTGGCGTCTTCTTCTCGCTGACGCCGCCTTTGCTGGAAGCTTACGATGCGGTCAGAGGATTCGTCAGCAAGCGCGTGCTTAAATCGAAGAACAACCCGGATGATCCCGGCGGGGATGCGCAAGCGGGGGCGGGATGACGGGCGTTCTTCTCCTGCGCGGCATTAGAGACCGCGCAGGCGAGCTCCGTCGACCTGCTCACCAATATGGGTTCACGCGGTACGGGCGGGGATACTGGCCGCGATAGTAGATAATTCCCGGTCCGGCGACTGGCCGGTGTCGAAAGCGCGAGTTGGACAAGTCGACGGCGATCGCTCGCACGTCGTGGCCCGCAAAAACGGGGTATTCGTAACTGAAAACGTAGGCGTCGTCCGCAGCGGGAGCATATTGTCCGGAAAAGGACGGTCCCTGGCCGTAGCCAAATCCCCACGCATTTTCGACGGTAGGAAGGCCGCCCGTTCCGTTCCTGGCTCCGCCAGCAAGGGCCGATCCGGATGTCACGAGGGTACCGATCCCAAGCAGCGCCGCAGCCGCCAGGATATGTGAAGTACCTTGCATCGCGTTTCTCCTCTCAAATCAGATGTCAGAAACAGGACTAGACGCGCCTCAGCCTATCCGCTCTCGGGTGATAACGGTAGCGAATAGGGGCGTGGGCCTGGCATGCCAAAGCCATTTTCCCGATCGCCGAAATATTGCCGAAACAGGCCGGAGGTAGGCTCGTATTTACGGACGATTTAAAGGGGAGGCGGACATGATTGCCATTAAATTGACTGCCCTCGCTCTGGGCGCGGGATTACTCGTTGACCTGTTTTCGGGAGATTTCGGAGCCGATGCCCTGCTCGCTGCTCTCGCGTTGCTCCAGTAGCAGGAGCAGACGCTGATGCCGCTGCGGCCGAACGCCTTGGTCAGTTCGCTGACATCGCGGGCCGAGCGGTGACTTAGCAGCTGCAAAAACGATAAGACTTGCCTTGGTTAGTTGGATCAATAGTCTTTGTTGCCTTCAAGACGTTCATTTCAGCACCTTGGGGGTTTCGGGTGACAAACGACACCGCTGTGTTTGATGCGCTGCTCCTCGATCCGCACGAAGGTCAGAAGATCGCGACGGGTAGAATAGGCACGCGCGAGGCTATTCTGAGGGACGGTCTGCTTGTCGATCCATCCACGCTTGCTTATTGCCCACATCAATGGATTGACGGCAGCGGTTACCTCGACCTCAATCTGACGAGACGGTTTCCTTACTCGCTCGCGCTCTAGAGCATGATCCGGAAAAGTACGAAGCGGTCTTCCGCAAAGATCATGCTCACACGCCTGCCTGAAGCGCGATGACGATTCATCCTGATCCCATCGCGCTTTCATGGATCGGACGGTCAGTTCGGTCCAAGAACAGCGTCGATCTGCCGGCTGTCCCTTCTGACGATGAGAATCGCCCCATTTCGGATGGCGAATCTCGCGCCAAGCAATTTTGGCACTTTCTCCGAGACCGGCGAAGGGAAGGGGATCGTCGGTCCGACGATCGGATCACCAACCGCGACGGCGGCGGAAGAGCCGGCGCCAGGTGCGGGTTTGATATAGTCGCGAATGAGTTGAATCTCCTCGCGCGACAGAGCGAGAGGCGGTTGCGGCGGCGGATTGTCAGCGGTTCGTTTGCCCCGTTCTTCGCGCGCTTTTTCCTCGGCCTGCCTTGTTCTTTCTGCTTGATCAAAGCGGGAAAGCCGCTCTTTCAGAGGTGACAGCTCGCGCTGCAGAGAGGAGATCTCTGTCTGCAGAGACCTGATCTGTCGTAGGGCAATCACGGCGCCGGCGCAGATGATAACGAGCAGCAAGCTGACGAGCGCGATGACGATTCCATTGATGCGCGCTCCCCGGCTGACGATACGCGCTTTCGGCGGGTCCTCCTCGAGGTGCCGCCGCCATAGCGCGACAAGGCGCTCGAGCGGCCGCGAGGATACAGCGAAACTCCGAGCTCGCCGGGCGCCGCTGTCCGGCGCCGGATCTGCTTCGCGAGAGAGGGGGCGCTGGACCGTTGTCGGCGGCGTACCCGCCGCGGCTGGCGGGGTGACCGGTTCTGGAGCAGCAGCACTCACATCGAGGTCCGCCGGGCTTCGCCTGGTCGGATGCGTCGCTGCCTTCGCGGCCCCCGTCGGGGGGGCGTCCGGGCCTTGGAAGCTCGCGTGGCTCTCGGTCTCGTCTCGGAGTTCAAGGTTGAAGATCCGCGAGCGAACTTCAGTGCCGACCAGGTGATCGATGACCTCGAGCGAATTCGCCTGAGGCAATGAGCGATCGGGAAGGGCCGCAATGACCGAGCGGCCGGCCTCGGTGATCTCCAAGCTGTCGCCATCAACGACCGCAAGGCCGGCTTCGATCAGCTCGATTCCGGCGGAGACCTGTTGTTCTATCCGATCGTCGATTTCACCGTTCTCGTCATGCGCCTGGAGTTGCCGATCGAGGTCGGCAAACGCAATCCGTCCGTTCGGACGACTGGCAAGTGCAGCAAGGATGGCGAGATTGGCTTGCACGGCGACCACGGTGATAAAGGCAGTCCGCCAAGACAGACGAAATGAGCAGACGACGAACGATGCTCAACAATTTCGCCCGTCAGGGCCTTGATTGGAAACTCCCGCTTTGGCACTCTCGCGCATTAGCTCGTGAAGATCGAGGGCAACATGCCAAAATTGCTGGCCGCGACCGCCATTTCCCTGACGGTGATGTTCGTTTCAAGCGCCGCTTACAGCGGTCCTTACCCCTTCGGAGACGAACCCTATCGTCTCGATTTCGGTTCCGAACCGCGAATTGAACCGGGGTGTTTGAAGTGGAATTGGCAGCAATATCAATGGAATAATTACTGCCCAGTATATGCCCAGCCGAAGGCCTATATGTATCCGCGGTCGCAGGGCGCCGTGCTGCGCACCAAGGGATAAGCGGTTCGCCGCAGAGTCCCTCGCCTTAGTGGGCGAGGGTGCAGGCGATTTGGCTGTGTTTGCCGAAGTTTAGCAGGGCATTTTCGCGGAAGCCGTCGAGCCAAACGCCCCGTCCGGCGTAGCGATAACCGACGCCCATCGGAACCAGCCGAACATGCGCACCGCCATGTCGCCCGGTGTGCAGAGATGCAGTCACGACCTCGCCGGCAACCGAGACCGCGATCGGGCAAAGCGGATATTGTCGGCCATTCTCGCAGACAAATACCAGTTCGCTGCAGTTTCCGACGGCTGCGGGTCCTGAGGTCATCAAGCCCAAATCGGCCGCGCCGGCTGCACTCGCGCTGATTGCCAGACCAAAAAAGATCGCTCCCCCAAGAAACCCATTGAATCTGCTCTGCATCGCAGCCCCCCAAAAGCGAGAAATATCCGACTAAAAGAGCAAAAATGGCATCAAAGGTCAATCAGCGACGCCTCCTTTCGGATGGGCGCCGAACCCGTCGCTGCGCGTCATCCTGGCGCTTTGCGCGGAGAGCTGAGGATGGGCCATCTTCAGCTTTTCAGAAACCCTTTGCCGTTCCCGCGGAACATGTTCTGGCGCGGCGGATTTTCTTGCGTGAGCGCCAGGATAAATTCGATTCAGCCACCGCGAGTTGCGTCTCTAGAATACCGTCGCGCTTGCGACCGGTCTGTTTGGCGGTTGGGGTCTTCCCCTGATCCGGCCGGCTCACTGTTACCGAAATGCCGCGGTTACCGGAATTAATGACGCGCGGACTGCGCTTTAAGTCCTCTCATTGATCTTCCGTATTGGCGCGTGTTGACCGGCTGTCCGACGCCGTGACAAGAAGTCGCGTGGGGAGCAGGGGTAGTAACGCGCGATTCGAAACGCAGCCGATCAGGCAAACCGGGTTTCCCGTAATTTAACGGGTCTCCCGCATTGTTAATGTTTGCTTTACGGCGGTGCCTGAACCTGAGGCAATGCTTTCGACTGTGCGGCTATTCCTGCGGGGAGCAAGCGAGCGGGTATGGAGCTGCGGGTATGGAGCTAATGACCACAGGCCGGCGTTCAATTCTTGCACCCTCTTTCATTCGTTGTGCCGCTCTGGCGCTTCTGATGACCTCGATCGCGACTGTCGCCAAAGCTGATGAACTCGAGGGGCCGACCTTCCGCAAGGGTCTTTGGCACTTCGTTCGTACGCTCGATATGGTCGCTCATCGCAAGCCAAAGCACCGTTTGCTCGAGCGGGAGGTGACGGCCTGTGTCGATCCGACCGTCTCGATGAAGGCGACGTTCTCGTCCCCCTCGGTCGGCAGCTGCGTCTCTGCGAGACCCGAAAAGAAGAACAACCAATACACTTTCGCAAACCGTTGCGACTTCATGGGACCCGTCAGCACGGTAATTACGGTTCATAGCGAGGAATCGTACACCGAGCAGAATGAGCTCAGCGAAGGGCAGCTGCCAAGGGTCGAACTGGTCGTTGCGCATCGGATCGGCGACTGCGGTGCAGACCCGCAGCAGCAGTTGGGCGCGAAGACGCTCTCTCATTGACGCTCTGCGCCGTAAGGCGGCCGCGGAGTTTCCGCGCCGCAATAGCGGCAGGCACTTGCGCCAACCCCGGAGACGCGGAAATATCGCCGCGTTCGGGGAATGAGGCGCGTAATGAGGTCGTTGACCGGGATCGTCTGCTTTGCAGGGCTGTGCGCGCTGATTGACGCAGCGGCGGCGCAAGGTGCGCAACCGCCCGTAGCGCCCTCCGGCCTGGGCGAGCTCGTCAAGATCGACTCATTCCAGACCACGCGCCGGGCCGACAATTACGGAATTGCCAGTTTTGTGTTTTCCAACGGCACAGACAAGAAGATCGACAGTGTCGAGCTGACCTGCTGGATGGATGACGATCGAGAGCGCGCCACGAAGGTTCTGGTGTGGGCCAACCAGCCTGTTCCCGCGCATGCGAGCTACCAGTTCAAGAACGTCAATATCGGCGTGGTCGGACCGAACTCGCGCAGCCAATGTGAAGTCACGCGGGTGGACTGAATTTAAGCCTGCCGACGATGGTCGCGCAATGTTGGCGCCGACCCCGCAATGATATTTACAGCTAGATTTTCTGACCGCCCGGTCCGGCGACGTTGATCGTGATCTTTTGAATCTCGGTCCGTCCGCCGGGATATTTGACCTCGATGGTCAGCGTGTCGTCGCCCGTAAAGTCCGGAGGGGATTTGTAGAAGGCGACGTAAGCCGGCACTTCTAGCGCCAGGCAGGCCTTGTAGTTGGTCGCCTTCACTTTACCGGGCTTTACGACGACCTTTCCCGACGCGGGGGAGGTTGCCAATCGGATCGTTGGCAGGGGCCCGGAGGTGCAGTCGGGCCTGACGTTAATGTAAAGCCCGATTTGAGTGTCTTTGTTCGGCAATGCCTTGACGGTGCGTTCGACCGTCTGAGCATCCGGCGCTGGTTGGTTTTGAGCTGCGGCGGCATGCAATCCGCAAAATCCGGCCAGCGCGGCCGTTACCAGTAATTTCCTCATCCTTTGCTCCGGCTGCCGCGCCTCAGGCCTGGAGCGACATGCGCCAAACGGCGGGATCTGGCCCGTTTTGCGACATATCGCGGCCGCGCGCTCCCTTTACCACATCCTGATCGAAAGTATTGATTAACCAAATAGTTTTCTTGACGCTCGTGGGGGTTAACAATAGCTTAAAGATACACTTCGACGTAAATTTGCCTGCAATTTTTCACTTCACGTCCTTTTGGCGGAGAGATTTCATGAACGAGCAATTTCGGGTTGCCCAGGCTACTGCTGGAAATTCGAACAACGCCTCGCCGCCGCGCATCTTCAAG
Organism: Bradyrhizobium sp. 14AA; assembly: GCF_054185205.1. Lineage (NCBI taxonomy): Bacteria > Pseudomonadati > Pseudomonadota > Alphaproteobacteria > Hyphomicrobiales > Nitrobacteraceae > Bradyrhizobium > Bradyrhizobium sp. 14AA. The sequence goes on from NZ_JAVAYM010000024.1 coordinate 169,228, forward strand.
CTGACCAAGCCATTCGCCGATCAGGCGGTCGTTTTGAACCTCGGATATGACCAGAAGGTTCAAGTCGACTTTTCGGCTATTGCGAATGAGAAGATTACGCTCGTTCATGTCGGCGAGAAACTGATCATTCTTTTCGACAACCATTCCACCGTGACGGTCGAGCCGTTCTTCGACTCCCGGCACGATCAGCTCGGCAATCTCACCATCGAAGTTGCGCCAGGCCGTGACCTGACCGTCGCCGAGTTCGCTAGCGCTTTCCCGATCATCAATGATCCCACAGCGGCGTCTGCCGTTCTCCCCGCCGCCGGCGACACGCTCGGTCAGAACAACGCGCAGGGAAGCGGTGCGAACTTCCCCACGTTCAGGGACGAACCGCTGCCGTCGACGCCCCTCAACACGCTGGCTCCCCAGGAGGATCTGGGGCCGAATGACTTTACCTTTCCAACCGGGACTATTCCCCAGCAGCCGACAACTCCCCCGGCTCCGACAATTTCGCTCGGCGCTCTGCCGGAGCTGGTGGTGGACGAGAGCTTCCTGACGTCTGCGACGAACGGCATCAACGGCTCTACGCCTGATTCCACGCAAACTGCCGCGTCAGGGCCGGTGTCGGTCACGCTCAACGTGCCCGGCGGCCAGCAATCCCTGACATTCGCGCTGTCGATCAGTGGATCTGGCGTGGACACCGGGCTGATCGATTCGCAGACCGGAAATCATGTGTTTCTGTTCCTGGAGAACGGAGTCGTTGTCGGCCGCGAAGGCAAGGACGCCGCTACGGCGGCCAGTGGCCCGCAGGACTTCACGGTGTCCGTCGACGCCAGCGGCAAGCTGACGCTGACGGATCTGCGCTCCGTGCATGAAGGCACGGGCGAGGACGGCGACGTGAGCGAGGGCACGCATGTGCCTGCCGGTCTGATCTCGCTGACGGCCACGGTGACTGATAACAGCAACCAGAGCGCGAGCGCGAGCGTCGACGTTGGTCCGCATCTGACATTGCAGGACGATGGTCCGTCGATTCAGGTCGTCCTGGATGGTGAGGAGCGCACGGTTCCGCATCTGTTCGTCGACGAGAGCAACCTGTCGGCTGCCACCAACGGCATCGACGGCTCGATCCATGACGGCATCAACACGATGTCCGCGTGGTTCGGCGGTATTTTCCAGGCGATCTCGGGCGCGGACGGCGTGCCGGATTCCGAGCATCCGATCAGCTATGCGCTGTCGATCGATACCTCCAAGTCGAGCGGCCTGGTGGACGCGCAAACCGGCGAAGCTGTCGTGCTGGTGATGAACGGCACGACGGTGGAAGGCCACACTGCGTCGAGCAACCTGCTGGTGTTCACGCTGTCGGTCGACAGCAGCGGTTTCGTGACGTTCACGGACGACCGTGCGGTGAAGGAGGCCGACGGCACCAGCCCGGACCTCAACGAGGGCATCAGCATTGCCAGCGGTGCCGTGACGCTGACGGCGACGATCATCGACAATGACGGTGACACGGCGAGCGCTGGCATCGATCTCGGCCCGCAAGTGACGTTCTATGACGACGGTCCGTCGATCTCGGCGAGCGGCACGGGTCCGTCGCTGTCGGTTGACGAGAGCAACCTGACATTCGTGACGAACGGCATCGACGGCACGATCCACAATGGCGACAACACGGCGACCGCGTCGTTCAGCAGCGCGTTCACGGCGGTGTCCGGCGCGGATGGTGTGCCGGATCCGCAGCATCCGATCAGCTACGCGCTGTCGATCGATAGCTCGAAGCCGACGGGCCTGGTGGACGCGCAGACCAACGAAGACGTCGTGCTGGTAATGAACGGCACGACGGTGGAAGGCCACACCGCTTCGAGCGACTTGCTGGTATTCACGCTGCAGGTCGACAGCGACGGTAATGTGACGTTCACGGATAGCCGCGCGGTGAAGGAAGCCGACGGCACCGATCCGGACACCAGCGAAGGGGTCAGCCTGGCCAGCGGCGTGGTGACGCTGTCGGCGACGATCACCGACAATGACGGTGACTCGGCGAGCTCGAGCATCGACCTCGGCAAGCAGGTGACGTTCCTGGACGATGGCCCAACCATCGCGGCGAGCGGCACGAGTCCGTCGCTGTCGGTTGACGAGAGCAACCTGACGTTCGTGACGAACGGCATCGACGGCACGATCCACAATGGCGACAACACGGCGACTGCGTCGTTCAGCAGCGTGTTCACGGCGGTGACCGGCGCGGACGGTGTGCCGGATCCGCAGCATCCGATCAGCTATGCGCTGTCGATCGACACCAGCAAGTCGACGGGTCTTGTGGATGCGCAGACCGGTCAGAACGTCGTTCTGGTGATGAACGGCACGACGGTGGAAGGTCGCACGGCGGGCGGCAATCT
>NZ_JAVAYM010000119.1:0-491 GCF_054185205.1 Bradyrhizobium sp. 14AA
TGATTGTCCTGACCGCCGTAATGGTCTGGGTGATTTGGGGCGTGATCGTTAATGCCTGGTTTATTCCAGAAATTGCCAGCCAGTTCTTCACCATGGGTCTGGTGATTGGCATCATCGGCGTTGTTTTCCGCCTTAACGGCATGACGGTTAATACCATGGCTTCATCCTTTACCGAAGGGGCGCGAATGATGATCGCCCCTGCCCTGCTGGTGGGTTTCGCCAAAGGGATTTTGCTGCTGGTCGGTAATGGTGAAGCGGGTGATGCCAGCGTGTTAAATACCATCCTCAACAGCATTGCCAATGCCATTAGCGGTCTGGACAACGCGGTCGCGGCCTGGTTTATGTTGCTCTTCCAGGCGGTATTTAATTTCTTCGTGACGGCCGGTTCTGGTCAGGCGGCGTTAACCATGCCGTTACTGGCACCGCTTGGCGATCTGGTCGGTGTTAACCGTCAGGTTACCGTGCTGGCGTTCCAGTTTGGTAATGGCTTC
>NZ_JAVAYM010000120.1:0-489 GCF_054185205.1 Bradyrhizobium sp. 14AA
CGGGTTCGAGACAAGATCGTCATAGCCCAGATAAGGCTGACGGGTTACCTCGGCGCCGAGTGCCGTCAGGTGCGCCGACAGCGCGATATCCTTGTCGCGTGCCGGCCGCTCCACCATCAAAATTCGCCGGGCAGGCAGATGGGGGATGGCTTCGATGTTCAGCTTTTTGACATGGGCGGCAACCTCGTCGGGCATGACTAGGCTGGCTATGGCGACATGATCGGTGATGCGCTGGTCATCCCGCAGGCCGAGGCCTTCGTCCACCATCTTCGACCAGGCGGCGAGCTCCCGCAGATACCTGCGCCCATTGACGACCGGCGCCATCAAGGCGACACCATCAAGGGCTTTCAGCTGCGGCGCGACGAGGGCGGCAAGCGTTGCGCCGAGGCCATGGCCGATCAGGATAAGCCGGGAGGTCCCGGAAAGCCGGCGCAGTTCTTCAGCAGCCACGAGTGCCGCTCTCTCCCAGATGGCAAGGCCGTCCGCGAA
>NZ_JAVAYM010000121.1:0-488 GCF_054185205.1 Bradyrhizobium sp. 14AA
GTTTGAAAGTAATGCGCCCTTTGAATCACATAAAAGAACCTCTATAGGACTTGTATTGTCTGATTGCTTTATAGTAACATAGTTGTGAAAACTATCCTTGGTCTTTATAGAATTAATATCCATCTTATTCCTCCGCTTCTTTCGAGATTACTACTGGAATAATCTCCTTTAGTTTTGTTGCTTCATTAAGTTCTTTTAAAGTTAAAAGAGTCGCATCGGCTTTCACTGATACAATTCCGTCTTTTACTTCTAATTTTTCTGATTGTCTTGCTTTGACTTCATCGACAATGATTGCTCTGTCGTAGTCATCATCTACTACGAGATTCAGTCCTGCTCTAACTATCTTTTCTTCTCCATCAATCACCTTAGTTAATACTGCCCAGGCCTCCATATCATCCCTCCTAATAATCTGTTGTTCCAACATATAAGGTCTTTACATTAATACTCGATGCACTGTTCGATTTAATTCTGAAATAGAAGTTAAGCAC
>NZ_JAVAYM010000122.1:0-488 GCF_054185205.1 Bradyrhizobium sp. 14AA
CGACGGTGGTCAGGAACAGCTTGAGTGAGGCGGGCACGCGCGGGCCGAGCAGCGCCAGCACGCCAATGGCGAAGGCGATGTCAGTCGCGGCCGGAATCGCCCAGCCACCGCGCAAGTCCGCCGCGCCGCCGGTGATGGCGAGATAGAAGATCGCCGGGCAGATCATGCCGGCCGCCGCGGCGATGATCGGCATGCGCCGCCGCTCGGGCGAGGCAAGTTGCCCGTCGATCAGCTCTCGCTTGATCTCGAGCCCGACGAGCAGGAAGAACACCGCCATCAGGGCATCGTTGATCCAGAGATGGACCGTCATCGGCCCGATCGCCGGCGCGAGCACCGGCCCGGTTTCGAGATGCAGCAGGTGGAAATAGTCCTGGGCCAGGGGCGAATTGGCCGCGATCATCGCCAGCGCCGCCGCAGCGATCAGCAGGATGCCACCCAGCGCCTCATTGGCGAGGAAGGCACGCAGGGCTGAGGCGTAACCGCGGCGT